>JADBYK010000043.1 GCA_020403045.1 Cytophagales bacterium | reverse complement strand
GGAACGAGAAGTGAAATCCTGGAAAAGTAGATTGCGAATTCAAAAACTCATTGATGGTTCAAAGCATCCCGCCTAAGAGGCGGGAGGGTCGGGGGTTCGAACCCCTCAGCTCCCACCAAAAAACCTCAGAAAGTTCTGAGGTTTTTTTATTTGCTTAGGCGCTCAACACATACCCCTTGCCTTGTTTACCACGTGGTAGCCTTCAAGTTCTTCGATGCCCTCAAAATATCCCTTCTGCTTATCTGGCCAATCAATACTCCATTTTCAACAACCGGCAATCGCCTGACCGGGCTGTTCAGAAATTCGTTCGCAGCCGCAACAATATCACACCCTGATTCAATTGTTTTCACCTTGGCCGTCATGTAATCCGATACTTTGCGCGAAGAGGAAGGAAGGTTATAATAGGCCTGGTCTACAATAATGCGCAAGCAGTCCTTTTCAGAAATAATACCGACTAGCTTTTTTGCATCATCTAACACGGGTGCTCCCGATATGCCTTTGGCAATAATGATATCAATTACTTCTTCGATGCTTTGATCCGGCTTGAAGGTGATCAAATCACTCGCTCTCACCATGTACTTGGTGGCCAGTTCGTATTTTGGCTGCTCAGCCGCCAATTGTTCTTTCGATTTCATCTCAGGCTTAAAATTCATGATTAGATGGATTAGGGTGAAACATCACTACGCGAAAATAGGCTGCGTTGAAAGAATCAGGTGAATCTTGCACAGCCCCCGTTTGGGTGAGGTGAATATACCAAAAATTCACACAGGTGCAAATAGGGAACCGAGCTGCTTTCTACTCTACGAAAGAAAAATCAAATCAATGCTGGAGAGTAATTTGACCGAGGTGTGATGCTTTGTGAGTCACTCTGCTTAACAGCACATTCAATTTATTGCGTTGCGGCTCCTTCTTAAAATCTTCTTCAGATGCTGCCGTATGCCGCTGCAGCCAATCATTTTCTGACATTGACTTGAAGTGATCATCCAGTGCTTTCACTATGTCAGTCCATTTTGCAATGAGTTCTTGCCTTGATAAATGTCCTGTTTGGTTAGATCCGCGTTCGTGATGGTAAATCGTTGCCAACTCAGGATGAATTCGCCCGCCCATTCCAAGTAACGGAAGTAGTGCATCATCTGTATCCGCTAAATGCCCGAACAACCAAGAGGGAGAGTTGCCACCCGGTACCACTGGGGTATTAAATTTTTCCTCGCTAACAGTGTTCAACATTTTCAACATTCTGCGGTTGTAGGTGTCCCATTGCAGTAAACAGATTTGGTTGGTTGTCATGGTGTGGTAGTTTTTTTGGTTGATGGAAGAACAGTTGACTGCGCAAGAAGGTTCACCATGAAAACAGGTTTGGTTTCTGCTAACGATTTCCGTGATAGTTTTATACCTTTGGAATCTCATGTAAACTGAGATCGTAAATTATGAGCACAACAAAACTGATCATCAATAATAATGGATCAATAAAAATTGAAGGTGACTTCGAAATTGTTGATACAAAAGGAAATTCATACGGCTTACAAGGGCGTACAGTTGTCTCTCTCTGCCGATGTGGGCTATCTGCCAACAAACCTTTCTGCGATGGTGCCCATAAAGAAAAATTTGTGCACGAGGCAGTCGCTTTCGAATTACCCCCGCGTAAAGTGTAGGCTTTTACCTACTACCATTTCAGTCAACTACTGTATACCTCTTGTATTTCAGGTAAAAAGTATATTTTTGCGCCCCAATGAAGAAAATCATCGAGTCAAGAAAACTGTTGGGTGTTGCGAAGGAGGTAGAACTGAAAGAATTGAAATCCATTTACCGGAATTTCATGAAAGATTGGCATCCGGACAAAATACAGGATGACCCACAAGCAAAGCTACACGCAGAAGAGAAAAGCAAGGCGTTTATAGAAGCGTATCACCTGCTTGTGAGCATAGCACCGGAAACACGCGAGCAGCAATTGGCTCAATACACAGAGGTGATCACCAACTCAAAGATGATCGACTTTGTGTACAAGGCGCAAACGTTGGAAGTTCGCTTTACCGATGGCAGTCGCTACGAATACTTTGGTCTCCCGCATAGCATTTACAACAAGTTGGTCAACTCCGATACGCCAGATCGCTTTGCGCGAAGACACATCTATCACTCTTTTGTCTATCGCAAAGTGAGTAAAGCCACTGAGGAGTAAGTTCAATCTGGCAAAGTGAAGTCTTTTTTTGTACGGGGATTTTACAAGCAGAAACCCCAGTGTGCTGGCAACAAACGGTGAGTTTTACCTATGAAAACATCCACTTTGCCATAGGGTGAAAATGATTTTTGCATTCATTTCGCCTATGAAAATCAGTTTCTGTGAAATCTTTTTACGCCCATCTGTCTTGGTCAAAGATGCATTTTCTCCTATGGAGACCTTGTCAACACACTTTTGTTTTAACTTTAGCTTACTAGGGTGAAGTGACTGTAAACCTCACACTTAGCATTTCATACAGCAACTACAACAAACACTACAAAACAAAATGTTAGTGCGTTTTCATAGGAGAAAGTCTTTTTGTCGTTGCTCTTCGGTAGCGAATTTCCCTATGAGAATTTGGGATTACTCATTTTTTTCACCTTACTTCGCATTCGATAAAAAAAACCACTAAACGCTATGGCAAAAAAAGCAGTAAAGAAAACAGCTAAGAAAGCAGCTCCTAAAAAAGCAGCTAAGAAAGCAGTAAAGAAAGCGGCTAAGAAATCTGCCCGCAAACCAAATGCAGCCTTCATGGCTCCTTTAAATTTGAGCGATGCATTGGCAGCGGTAGTAGGCAGCAAGCCACTTCCAAGAACTCAAATCATCAAAAAGATTTGGGAGTACATCAAGAAGAATAAACTTCAAGACAGCAAGAACAGAAGAATGATCAATGCTGACGAAAAGTTGAAAACACTTTTCGCTGGTAAGAAACAGATCTCTATGTTTGACCTGGCGAAGATTGTGAACAACAATGTGAAGTAATTCTCTCTAGGTATTGAAAAAAGCGAGCTGATTTACATCAGCTCGCTTTTTTTTTGCGCTGATCATTAACCTAAATTTTTGCTTCTATCATTTTTCGATAGCGAGGGTGAAAACAACTTCTATTTCAACCGAATTCGGTAATTTTTCTTTCTTAGTAGTCTAAAAATCACCCAATATTTTTAAATCTTTATAAAAAATTAGCAAAGTAGCCTTTATGAAGAAATCCGTTATCTATTTGGGTTTGTTACTAACCATTAGCATTCTGGCTTTGTTGGTTCCCGCTGTGCCGGCATCCATACCGATTGAAGGTATCAACGCAGGTGATGTAGCCTGGATGCTTACCGCCTCTGCATTGGTATTGTTGATGACACCCGGACTCGCCTACTTCTATGGCGGCATGATTGATACCAAAAATATGATCTCCACGATGCTCCAAAGTTTTATTGCTATGGGGGTGATCAGTGTGCTATGGATTGTTGTCGGTTTCAGCCTTTCGTTTGGCGACTCAGTTGGTGGCTTCATCGGCAATCCCTCTACGTTCTTTATGTTCAAAAATGTGTTGGATGGAAAACCCTGGTCTCTTGCTCCCACTATTCCTCTTGTTCTTTTTGCCTTTTTTCAGTTGAAGTTTGCCATCATCGCGCCCGCCCTGATTACAGGCACTTTCGCTGAACGGATTCGGTTCAAGTCGTATCTGATTTTTCTCGTGCTGTTCTCGCTATTCATCTATGCACCCCTAGCACACTGGACGTGGCACCCAGAGGGTTTTCTTTTCAAGCTTGGTGTATTGGACTTTGCCGGAGGAACGGTCGTTCATATGTCAGCAGGATTTGCCGCGTTGGCAGCAGCAATCTATTTGCGTAAGCCGAACCAATCAGAAAAAAAGGAGGCTATTTCTCCCGCCAATATTCCTTTCGTCCTGTTGGGAACCGGTCTACTTTGGTTTGGATGGTTTGGTTTTAATGGCGGCAGCGCATTTAGCGCTGGTACGTTGGCAGCGTCTGCATTTGCAACTACCAACACAGCGTCTGCCGCTGCAGGCTTATGTTGGGTACTGGTAGATGTCGTTAGAGGCAAGAAGCCCTCCGCATTGAGTTTCTGTATTGGTTCTGTGGTAGGCTTGGTAGCTATCACCCCCGCGTCCGGATTTGTAACGATTCCCTCAAGTTTATTCATCGGCACGATGGCAAGTTTAATTAGCAACGTGGTCGTTCATTGGACATCAAAGACATCGTTGGAAGATACACTAGATGTTTTTCCCTGTCACGGAGTAGGTGGTGCCGTGGGAATGTTAATGACCGGGCTATTAGCGCACACAGCTGTCAACGGAGCTAACACCACGGGAAACGGCCTTCTCTTTGGCGAGTTTGCACTTTTCAAAGCACACCTCATTGGGCTTGTCGTGGCCATCTCATTCACCTTCGCAGGTGCGTTATTGATTTTGAAGATTACCGATTTGTTGTCGCCCCTCACGGTAAGTGACGAAGAGCAACGCATTGGATCGGATATGAATCAACATGGCGAGAAGATGCATTCATTGGATTTGTTTTCAAAGCAAAAAGCCGATTAAATAGCACAATAACTGGAGCTTAAAGAAAAACGATTTATCTTCATCCTATGACAAAAGCTAAGAAACCTACACCGAAAAAAACACCATGAAACCAGCTAAGGGCAAAACATGGATCGATAAAGTGAATGACCCAACCAAGGAATTTCAAATTAAGAAATTGGACAAAGACTTTGCTGATATGCCAGCGGGTTCAAAAATGTTGATTGCTACTCCCAAAATTATTGACGAATATGTCCGCCACATACCAAAAGGAAAAAGTGGAAGCTTGGCAACCTTGCGAAAAGATCTAGCCAACGAATACGGAGCCGAGTATACATGCCCAGTCAGCTCTGGAATTTTTCTACGCATTGTCTCAGAAGCCGCTCATGAACAAATTGAAAAGGGTACGCCAGTCATAAAAGTCACTCCGTTTTGGCGAGTAGTAGATGAAAGATCTGCGCTTAACAAAAAGCTTTCATTCGGGCCAGAATTCGTTTCAAAACAACGCAAGAAGGAGGGCATTTAAATACAAATTTTACTCTTGTAAAATTTAGATCTAACCCATCTTCCAGGGGGGCTGAAGAATACTGACGGTACCGTCAGTATTTTCAGGGTTAAACATGACCAAAATGCCATGCATTTTGCGTCAATCGCAGGCAATTTTTGCTACCGCAAAATTTGGGGTTAAACAAAAGGCCTAAAATCCAGACCGACCTAATTTTTCCAAACGAAAACAAATTCCAACCCGAGAAGAGCGTTTTAATTTCGGTGTTGTTTTTCAAAGATTTCGTGTCAAGGTTGAACATCATTGACCAAAAAAGCGAGTACTAGTTTATAATAATGCTATTCAATTTGGCCCATATCTCGTTTTGAAAAGTAAGTGGCACTAAAGACGCATCCGGTACATCGCCCATACGAATCATGACGAGCTTTTTACTTGGCACTACGTTGATCAACTGCCCATTTTTTCCCATGGCAGCAAACATATCATCAGGTGCGTTGGAGGTGATCTCGCCCGGGAAGACAACTTGAGAGCCTGGCACCATGGAAGATGCTTTTCCATTCAGCCAAGTAAGATACCCATAGGAAAGATTGATATTTTGCGAAGTGGTTGTCATTAAAGTCAAATAGTCTTCTGGAATCAATTGTGTTTGATCCCACTTTCCTTTGTTTAAAAGCAATAAGCCAAAGCGAGCCATTGATCGGGGTGTACTAAAAAAAACATTGTTCAGATCGATCTTTAAATAACTTCCGTCCATCCCTATTTTGGTCAATAACTGCTCGCTTATATAAGCGTTCAGAGTTTTGGACGTAGCATTTGTAATGACTCCATCCAGGAGTGTATAGGGTGCGTTGTGGTAGGCCCAGCGTGTTCCGGGATCTGCTTTATAGATCAAACAGGCTTTATCAGTGCAATCCTTATTGGCAACACCATCGTCTAAGCCGGTAGTCATCGTAAGCTGATGTCGCACTGTGATTTTGCTTTCTTGTGTGGGTGTAAGGCTGGTCCAACCCACGCCAAGGAAATCTGATGTCTTAGCATCAAAGTTTATTTTTCCCTGGCTATTGGCAATGCCCACTATCGCTGAAGTGAGCGTTTTTCCGGCAGAGGCCCAATACCAGTTGCTTGTAACCGTGAAATCGGCAGTCGAGTTGGATTGCTTACCGAAGTATTCCTCAATCACGATTTTTCCATCTTTTAGCACAATGAATGCACGTGTGTTGGACGTTTGTAAAAAACTCTTTAGATCCGGTATTTTAGATTCATCCCAACCTAGACTAGCTGGCGTTACCTTTTCCCAGTTAGATCCGGTAGGAGGAAAGTATAATGACTCTACTGGTGTAATCTCATCATTTTTGCTACAGGATAAAAAAACAAATAAAGTTGCTGAAAGAAAATAGAAGAGCTTCATTGGGGAAATTTTTTTGATTAGACTACCGCAAACATCAAACGTTTAAGTTCGTTTATCTGCTTAGGCAAACTTTTCTTACTATTGTTAATGAACTAAACTACCCCATCTATGAAGGAGACTGTTTCTCAAAAACAAATCGGAGTGTCGCAGTCCAAATGACGGGTTGCAAATAGCAAAAAAATACCATGAAATCTGCAGTTATTCAACCCTCTACACTCTCCTTTTTAAAAAAGTTATCTAAAAACAATAATCGTGATTGGTTTAACACGCACAAAGATGAATACCTGAAAGCGCAGGAAAATATGCATCATTTTGTGGATACACTTATTGCCAAAATGAATATGCACGATCAGCTCGAAACTCCCTCTGGAAAAAAGAGTCTCTACCGCATTTACAATGATGTTCGATTTTCACAAGACAAGACCCCCTACAATCCCCGATTTGCGGGAACCCTACGAAGAGTGAAGCCGATGCTTCGTGGAGGTTATTACTATTGGGTTAAGCCAGGAGGTTCGCGCATAGGCTGCGGCTTCACTTATCCAAATCCGGAAGATCTAAAAAGAGTGCGTGAAGATATTCAGTACAATTATAAAGACTGGAATAAATTGTTGAGGTCAAAATCCATTGTTGGGAATTTCGGCAAAATGTTGGGTGAACAAGTAAAAACGGCACCCAAAGGATTTTCGAAAGAACATCCAGCAATTGATCTATTGCGCTACAAGCAATATTGGTTTGAGCATGATTTCACCGACCAAGAAGTATTGGCACCAGATTTTATAAATCAAGCAAACAGAATGTTCAAATCCATTCGCCCCTTTTTTGATTATATGAGCGAAGTGCTTATTACCGACCTAAATGGAGAATCCATTGTATAAAATCAATTCGTAGTTAAAAAAGACTAGCCTTTTTCAGTGCTGCATGTGTCCATACAGCTAAGGAAGTCTCGACCGCGGCAAAGACGTACAACATTGGATCCCCTAAATTTAACCCAAACTATGCATTAGGAATGCATAGTTTGCCCAGAGGGTTGACGAAAACATTGGTTTCCAATGTTTTGTCAAGGTTAAACCCTGACAATGAAAATCACCAACTTGGTTTTCTTACTTGGGGCTCAATCGTTGATTTTCATTC
>JADBYK010000042.1 GCA_020403045.1 Cytophagales bacterium | reverse complement strand
TACGGAGCCAGGACGAGGTAAGGGTTTGAGGCTTTCCGGTAGGGTAGTTATCGAGAAATCTTCGCGATTATTCGACCCGCCAGTTGACCCCCCCAGATTCGATGGGTTACAATCCTCTCGGAGCAAGGTTTTCAGAACCCCACTCTTCTGACTTCCTCGGAAGTTGAATTAATGGAAACTTTTTGCCGAGATCTGTTGTCAATAGTATCTCCTCTTCTGACTTCCTCGGAAGTTGAATTAATGGAAACCAGAAGCAAATGCGTAAATATCGGCAGCGATGTCGCCGTCTTCTGACTTCCTCGGAAGTTGAATTAATGGAAACTGGGAAGAGCTCCTCGAGTTTGGCTAGATCTTGGAGAACTTCTGACTTCCTCGGAAGTTGAATTAATGGAAACAGCTTGGGGGCACCCTTGGTTGTGGTTCCAAGAGAGGCTTCTGACTTCCTCGGAAGTTGAATTAATGGAAACACCTGCCGCGAACCATAAACCAGAAAGTAGTAATAAACTTCTGACTTCCTCGGAAGTTGAATTAATGGAAACAACAAGGACCGCGTTTAACAAAGCGGTATCTTGCTCTTCTGACTTCCTCGGAAGTTGAATTAATGGAAACCTTCTGTCCCATAGAAAGTCGGGAAAGTTGCGGTTACACTTCTGACTTCCTCGGAAGTTGAATTAATGGAAACCCGTTAACGTACCCCACGCGGTATGTTACAGCGTAGGTCTTCTGACTTCCTCGGAAGTTGAATTAATGGAAACAAGAACGATGCTGTTTATCGTACAATGGTTTTCCGATAAACTTCTGACTTCCTCGGAAGTTGAATTAATGGAAACTGTGATGACAGAGCCGAAGTTAAATCCGGCCAGAAACGCTTCTGACTTCCTCGGAAGTTGAATTAATGGAAACTGGAAAAAGTGAAATTTCCAAGATCAAGTTCTATCTTGATTGCTTCTGACTTCCTCGGAAGTTGAATTAATGGAAACGATGGGACCACAGACGAGGCTGTAGCCGAAAAGTGAAACGACTTCTGACTTCCTCGGAAGTTGAATTAATGGAAACGAGGCTGGGGCTCCCTAAGTTTCCAACCGCACCCAAGGCTTCTGACTTCCTCGGAAGTTGAATTAATGGAAACCGTCGCCACCTTTTTATTGGTGGGGGTGGGGAGGAGGCGCTTCTGACTTCCTCGGAAGTTGAATTAATGGAAACTAGCTTGTAGCTAGCTGTGAAGTTGTCAGGATGAAATCTTCTGACTTCCTCGGAAGTTGAATTAATGGAAACAGTAGTGACATGAGCAAAGCATAGAAGTTATCTTCCCAAACTTCTGACTTCCTCGGAAGTTGAATTAATGGAAACTTTTGCAAGCTTTGTCAAAAAGTTCCACGTAGTAATCGGCACTTCTGACTTCCTCGGAAGTTGAATTAATGGAAACTTGCATATAGGCCGTGGTGGCCCATATGAACTAGATCCTTCTGACTTCCTCGGAAGTTGAATTAATGGAAACTGAGGAGTTCCTCTACCATCATTTCGTTATGATGGACTTCTTCTGACTTCCTCGGAAGTTGAATTAATGGAAACTATGAAATTCCCCCGTTGCAGAAGATGTATTTCTTCTGACTTCCTCGGAAGTTGAATTAATGGAAACCGTGGTCATCTCTGGTTCGCAATAGGTTCCAGGACGACTTCTGACTTCCTCGGAAGTTGAATTAATGGAAACCATCATCTGCTGTAAGTCGCGAGCGCTGAAGCGGGACTTCTGACTTCCTCGGAAGTTGAATTAATGGAAACAAGAATGATAACCCTATCGAAAGCCCCAACAAGCCGAAAGCTTCTGACTTCCTCGGAAGTTGAATTAATGGAAACTGGGTTTAAAGCCTCGCCCTTTTAGGGCGACTTTATATCTTCTGACTTCCTCGGAAGTTGAATTAATGGAAACGCTGGTCACGCCCGCTTCCATGGTGTGACGGGCGGTGTGTACACTTCTGACTTCCTCGGAAGTTGAATTAATGGAAACTGTAGGGGCAACGGTTACGTGCCCATTTTTAAGCCCCTTCTGACTTCCTCGGAAGTTGAATTAATGGAAACACAGTGACATAACCGTCCCCAACTGCACCGCCTAGCTTCTGACTTCCTCGGAAGTTGAATTAATGGAAACCATGCGTGTAACACGTCTGATGCGAATTCATTTCCTCTTCTGACTTCCTCGGAAGTTGAATTAATGGAAACCCGGAACGACGTTAGCCTTCATCCGCTTAGCGCGATCCTTCTGACTTCCTCGGAAGTTGAATTAATGGAAACCATCGGTTACAGCTTGCGCTAATTGAGCCTCGAATGCTTCTGACTTCCTCGGAAGTTGAATTAATGGAAACGTACCAAGTTCCGTCTTCGTAGTACTGAAACCACGAGCCGCTTCTGACTTCCTCGGAAGTTGAATTAATGGAAACTTAGCGAAATCTGCATCGGTTTGAGCAAGAGCATCTTCTGACTTCCTCGGAAGTTGAATTAATGGAAACTCGTATATTGCGGAGTTTCCGCAATGCATACCTTCGCTTCTGACTTCCTCGGAAGTTGAATTAACGGAAACAAGATCCTGCATGCGGTTGCTTAAACGGCTCTAGCATACTTCTGACTTCCTCGGAAGTTGAATTAATGGAAACGATTACAGAATTTTCCGCGTAAGCACCAGCAGCTAAAGCTTCTGACTTCCTCGGAAGTTGAATTAATGGAAACTCCAGCGACCACAAATATAGTTGTTAATCCCTACACGCTTCTGCCTTCCTCGGAAGTTGAATTAATGGAAGCTGAGTCACGTGAGTAATTGATTTTACGGCTCTTCGGTAATTGTTATGCAAATAATTAACTTAAAATAAAATTAGATAAGAGAGCCTACGCCCAAAAGTAGCTGAAATTCATATAAAGAAGGACTTAAGGCACAAATAGGTTAATACCAAAAGATAGACAATTGAGTT
>JADBYK010000041.1 GCA_020403045.1 Cytophagales bacterium | reverse complement strand
TATGATTTGTACACTGATTTTTCCGGATTTGTTTTTCTTCCTGCGTACATACATCTGATAAAAATAAAAGATGAATAGGGGACACCCAAAACAAACATAAAATCTTTGTTTTTATAGAAATTTAAAGGATTAGATTGCCAACACCTCTTTTTTGCGAAAGTCAGGAAAGATTACTGGAGAAAGGCATTTACGTCATTGGATTCTTTTTTCCAGTGGTTGCGAAAGGGAAGGCAAGAATTCGGGTTCAGATTTCGGCTGGTCACGAAAAACATCATCTCGATAAAGCCATCAAAGCATTTACAGAAGTTGGGCAAGAACTTGGTGTTTTAAAGTAGTTAGCCAATAGCCCTTGCTTATGGCTTGGCTAAGTTGGGCAATCAATTAATCTTTTACCTCTTGCGACTCGCTGGGTTCTGGCTCTGTAACCACTTCTTCCCATGTCTTCGGTTCCGAGTTATGTAAATACTCAAGTACTTTTTGCTCGACTTGTTTCAGCTTCAATCCCCTGATGTATTTTCCATTGCGCGCTAAAATCAATCGACCGGTTTCTTCTGAAATGGCCATGACCAACGTATCCGTTGCTTCACTCATCCCAATGGCAGAGCGATGCCTCAATCCAAAATGGGAGGGCAAATGATCGTTCTCACTAACGGGTAGTACACAACGTGCTGCTTTAATTCGTCCTTGATAAATTATGGCTGCGCCATCATGCAAAGGGCTGTGTTTATTAAATATCGACAAGAGGAGTCTTTTGTTTACCACCGCACCTAATGGGTCACCTGTTTCCGCGTAAAATTTTAACTCCATGTCGCGGGAGAAAACAATAAGTGCACCGGTCCGCGTAGCTTTCAATGTTTTTACGGCTTCTATCAATTGGTGCACATCGAAATCGTCATGATGATCGCTGCGCCAATTGGCAAGCGTTTTCAAAATACTCCCACGGTTGATTTCTGTTGTTCGGCCTATCAGCAATAAAAATTTTCGAATCTCTGGTTGAAACAGAATAATCATAGCCAATACGCCAACCCCCATAAACTGCCCCAGTATGGTGGCCAGTAATTCCATCTGCGCAGCGCGAACAATCAGGTAGACCAGATAAAGGGCTAATATGCCCAGGAAAATATTTACTGCAATGCTTCCTCTAATCAGCTTGTAAATTTGGTACAGTAGAATAGCCACCAGGCCAACGTCTACCACATCCACCCAACTAATGTCTAAAAAACCAATTTTGTAAGCGAGTAGCATCAAAGGCAAAGTTAAGAAAATGCAGACAATGGTCGATAGTCTATAGACGATGGACATTCGACTATGGACTATTGACCCTACCTACTAGCTTGATCACCTCCCCCGCCTCTTTCACATCATGCACTCGCAAAATGTTCGCACCTTTCATCAATGCAATGGAGTGCAGGGCAGTTGTGCCATTGAGCGCGTGTTCAGCAGTTGTATCAAGTGTTCGCCAAATCATTGATTTTCGAGAGAGACCGATCACGAGAGGCTTACCGAGTATCAGTAGGTGGTCTAAGTGATTAAGCAATTCAAAATTCTGTTCAATTGTTTTAGCAAAACCAAAACCCGGGTCGATTAAAACATCTTTTATGCCGGCCGTATGTAATCGGCTTATCTTTTCGTGGAAGTAGGTGACTACTTCATGCAAAAGATCTTGGTAATGGGCATGCTGCTTCATCGTTTGTGGATTCCCTTTCATGTGCATGGCCAGAAAAGGAACTTTCAATGCTGCTATGGTGAGCACCATTTCATTGTCCAATTCCCCTGCAGAAATATCATTGACCAACGAAGCGCCAGCTTCTACGGCTCGCTTTGCCACGCGAGATCGGAAGGTGTCAATTGAAATGATTGCCTGAGGAAATTGCCTTGAGATAAGTTCAATAGCGGGAATCACTCGTTGCATTTCTTCGTCTATCGAGATATCGGTTGCACCGGGACGCGAGGAATAACCACCCACGTCAATAAAATCAGCTCCCTCCACGAGCATTTTCTCTGCCTGATTGAGAATTAATTTGGGTGATTGGTAGCGGCTGCCATCAAAGAAACTATCCGGAGTTACATTGAGTATGCCCATTACCCTGGGTACACTGAGATCAATTACCCTACCCTGAACATTCAGTGTTTTGTTGACTGAAAATAATTTACTTTGCATATCTGACTCCTAGCTATGAACGAAAAAACCCTGCACGAATATAAAGAGGTGATGGCCACCTGCAAAACGCTGTTTGCCAAGAAGACCCACGACTACGGAACTGCCTGGCGTATTTTGAGATTACCCTCGATCACCGATCAGATTTACATCAAAGCCCAACGGATTCGCAGTATTCAAGACAAAGGGGTGCAAAAGGTAGAAGATCCGATCAAAGATGAGTTCATTGGCATTATCAACTATTGCCTCATCGCATTGATTCAAATCCGCCTGAAGGAGTCTCAGAAACTTGATCTAACTTTTGCTGAATTGGAACCACTCTATGATGCTGCAGCAGAAGAGACATTTCACTTGCTGCAAAACAAAAATCATGACTATGACGAGGCATGGCGCGAAATGCGTGTGAGTTCAATGACTGACATTGTGCTAATGAAACTTCTACGTGTGAAGCAAATAGAAGACAACCAAGGCAAGACACTGGCGAGTGAAGGCATTCACGCCAACTACCAGGATATGATCAACTACGCGGTGTTTTGTATGATTAAATTGAAGGGTAGTTGATTTTTTTATTTTTCTTTTGGAAACCACCATCAACAATATCGACCACGAAAACCTCATTCGCATCACCCAAACAGATGCCGATCCGGTAGAAGTGCAATCTTTCATTGACTCCTTTCTATTAAGCCCGCAGTTTCAACGCTTGCAGGTTTTTTCCAATCAAGCTATTCGCATTTTGGATACTTCCACTATGAAGTATCTGTATATAAGCGAAAGCAATTATGACCTCACCGGATACAGCCCTCAGGAGATAGGAGTGGGTGGCCTCAAAATAGCTTACAAAATTATGCACCTGGTGGACACGGTAAGGCTGTTCAAAGCGACCTTGAAAGTGAAATCATTGCTCAAGAAGTTAACACCAGAAGAAAAAATGCGTGCGCGTTTTTCCTTTGACGCCCGTTTCACCTGCAAAGACGGAACTCGCAAGAAAGTATTGCAGAACTGCCATATTCTAAAACTCAATCAATCGGGCGACCCACTCATCCTGCTTTTTGCCTCTACCGACATCAGCGACTATAAGTCAGACACGCGCATGAACTATTCGTTGAGTGTCTATGAGCCGGGTGTTGGCTTTAACACTATATTGAAAGATTCATTCACTGAAGAAGAATGCCCATTATCCACACGCGAACTTGAGGTGCTGAGCCAAACTGCAAGTGGTTATTCTACCAAAGAAATAGCCGATAAACTTACGCTCAGCCTGGAAACGGTAAAGACCCACCGAAGAAATATGTTACAAAAGGTTAGGGCAAAAAATACCGTGGAAATGGTGCGTATGGCTATTGCGAATAATTGGATATAAAAAACTTACTCCCCCTTAAACGGAGGCATTTCTTAGTTTTGTTTAGCGTCAATTAGAAAGAGAGCCAAAAAAATACTTTAAGATAATATTTTTGTCTTAAAGTAATACTATTTGACTATTTTTGAATCATGATTTTAAGAGATCTTTTTGTGGACTTGAAGAAACACCTTGCGCAGAAACAAGTAACTGTGATTACTGGGATGCGAAGGGTGGGTAAAAGTACGTCCCTCCGTTATCTGCTCGATCAAGTTAACCATAGTAACAAGCTCTACTTGGATTGCGAACGTATTGAAGTGAGGATCTTGCTCAACCGACCTCATTATGAGGGAATAGCTGAAGAACTGCAATTGCAAGGCCTTGATTTCACTAAACCATGTGTCATCGCGCTAGACGAAATTCAATTGGTTGAGAGTCTTCCAAGCCTGATCAAATACCTATACGATACTTACTCCATCAAATTTTTAGTTACCGGATCAAGTTCTTACTATTTAAAGAATAGATTCTCTGAAAGTCTGGCGGGGCGCAAACAGATTTTCGAAATGTTCCCGCTCAGTTTTAAGGAATTCCTCAGGTTCAAAAAAACGGATGTCCGCAAGATTGAAAGCTACTCATGGAAATCTTTTAGCGAGCCTTGGTACAATCGCTGTAGAAAGTTATATGAAGAGTTTATTTTATTTGGGGGGTTTCCTGAAGTAGTGTTAGAACCTAAAATCGAAAACAAAAAAGCATTACTTAAAGACATTATAGACTCGTATGTTGAATTAGACATAAAACTTCTTTCAGATTATTCAGCCAGCGAAGAACTATACAAACTCGTGCTGCTGTTGGCCGCTCGCGCTGGTAACAAGATAGATTACACCAAATTAGCGAGCGTAACCGGTATCAATCGGCAAAAAGTGGCGGCCTACATCAACTTGCTTGAGTATACCTATTTGATTTATCAGATAAGGCCCTTTACCCACAATTTGGACAAAGAAATATCTCAGCAAGCAAAGCTCTATTTCTCAGACACAGGCATTCTTAACTCATTAGCTGGCTCTCAACTTTCAAGTGGGCAGCTTTTTGAAAATGCTATTGCTTCCCAACTATATCCAATGGGCGAATTGAGGTATTACCAAAAGAAAACGGGACAGGAGATTGACTTTATTCTGGATGGCAAAACAGCTATCGAGGTAAAAGAAAGCGCGCTGCAGAATGACTACAAGGTGTTGCAACAAAGGGCTGTCAATATTTCTTTAACCGATATGAAATTGGTAGGTCGTTATCCAGCAAAAAGTAGTCTCAAGAATTTCATTTGGGGGGGAAATATATTCTAGCTCGCACCACCTACTTCGTAAAACTCAACACATGCTGGCCAGCTATTGATTCTGTGCGGCCACCTCCAATGGTTGCTTTCGTCCAGTTGAAACTTAGCTTGAGCGATGTATCGGTTACTTCTACCACCATCTCCGTACCATCTTCTCGCTTGATGCTCTTCCCATCCGTGCCTACAAAAGACCAACTACCCGATGCTGGCCATAGGCCTATGCCATTGGTGGTAGTGTAACCAGAAGAAGTGCAGTGGAGTAAAGTCATCAAATAACCCGAATTCAAGTATAGAGACTTTAAAATGTGACTTGAATTCAAGTCATATTTATTGTATTTTTGACTTCATATTAAGTCAATTATGCTAGATCGTCTGTTTACTTTTCAAGCCGCATTACTGAAGCCGATCGAAAATCAGTTCACTCGTTCATTGTATGATTCCATCAACTGGAAGCAACGCATGCTGGGCATTAAAGGCCTTCGGGGCATCGGCAAGACTACACTTTTGCTACAGCACCTAAAATATACGTTGAAAGGGAAAGGGCTGTATGTAACAGCCGACCATCCCTGGTTTTACGATCATTCGCTGCTTGACCTGGCGGAAGAATTTGAGAAAAATGATGGGCGTATACTACTGATTGACGAAATCCATAAGTACCCGCAATGGGCTACTCAATTAAAGAATATCTATGACGGGCATCCAAGCCTTCAGATTATATTTACAGCATCGTCTGCATTAGAAATTCAAAAAGGGCAGGCCGACTTGAGTCGCAGGGTTCTATCCTATGAACTAACGGGACTTTCTTTTCGCGAATACCTGCACTTTTTTCACGGACAGGTATATCCCATCTTCACGTTAGAAGAAATCATAAAAAATCCGCAGCGCATTATTTCAAGCCTCCAGTTCCCCCAAAAAGTACTTCCACTCTTTAAAAATTATTTGCGTTACGGCTATTTCCCCTTTAGCTATCACGAGCCCGAAGGAGATTTTATTATTAAGCTAAATCAAGTAATCAATACTGTATTAGAAACTGATTTGGCTGCTATCGAAGGATACACTGCAGGCAATGTAGTCACCATCAAAAAACTACTGGGTGTACTTTCTGAATCCGTTCCGTTTACTCCCAACATTGCTTCGCTGGCCAACAAAATGAAACTCGGTCGCGATACGGTTAACAACTTCATTCAACACCTGGAGCGCGCTCGTCTATTCAATTTGATTTACCACCAACCAAAAGGAGTAGCGGCACTTCAAAAGCCAGATAAAATTTACCTAGAAAACACAAATGTTGCTTTTGCCCTCAAAGATCAACCCGATGTAGGAAGTCTTCGTGAAACGTTTTTTTTCAATCAACTGCGCAATGCAGGCTATGCAGTTTCTTTATCTGAAAATGGAGATTTTCTAGTTAATAAAAAATGGACATTCGAAGTAGGTGGATCATCCAAAGGCGACACCCAAGTAAAAAAAATCCCAAACAGCTATCTGGCATTAGATGGCATTGAAACAGCTTATCAAAACAGAATTCCGCTATGGGTGTTTGGGTTTTTGTATTAAAAAAACTACCCTTTCGGGTAATTGTCTCGTCTGCCTATAGTACCTACTTTTATACCAATGACTCAGTTGCATATCGCCATTGTAGATGACAACCAGGCATTGGCTCATGCTCTGCGCCAGGAACTCTTGGCGTTTCCTGAGTTGCAAGAAATTACCATCCCGAAAACTTTATACGCATGTGTCAAAAATAGGTCTCGTCTTTGCACCGTCAAAATCCAAATTGGTTCTTCAATTCTTAAATTTAGCATTTCAAACTTGACGTTTAAGACTACCACGGTTGACAGTATGAAATGCACAAGTATAAATTGAGATTCAGCTTTGACCAATCGCTTGAACAATTGAAACTAAATAAAAAAGCCCTGCTATTTTTAATCGATAGCAGGGCTGTGAATTTTGATGAAGACCTTTCTTACATATGCTTCACCACCTCTTCACCAAACTCTGAGCATTTCAACAAAGTAGCTCCCTCCATCTGGCGATGGAAATCGTAGGTAACTCGCTTAGAAGAAATAGCACCCTCCAAGCCTTTCACAATCATATCCGCCACTTCTTGCCAGCCCATGTATTCAAACATCATCACTCCTGAAAGAATAATCGAGCCTGGGTTCACTTTATCTTGACCTGCGTATTTGGGTGCAGTGCCATGCGTAGCTTCAAAAATAGCATGCCCACTCAGGTAATTTACATTGCCGCCTGGGGCGATGCCGATACCACCCACAATAGCTGCCAATGCATCGGAAATATAATCGCCATTCAAGTTCAACGTAGCCACCACAGAGTATTCATCGGGGCGCAGCAGAATTTGCTGCAAAAACGCGTCAGCTATCGCATCTTTTATAATCAGTTTATGGCCGCTCGTGTTGATCTCCATCCAAGGGCCACCATCAATCTCTACAGCGCCAAATTCACTTTTTGCCAGTGCATACCCCCAATCGCGGAAGCCGCCCTCCGTGAATTTCATAATGTTGCCCTTGTGGACCAACGTCACATTCGGTTTTTTCTGAGCGATGGCATATTGAATAGCCGACCGTACTAACCGCTCCGTGCCTTCTTTGGAAACGGGCTTAATGCCAATACCTGATGTATCAGGGAAACGAATTTTTTTATACTGCTTTGAAAAATTCTCCTTGAAGAAGGTCATGAACTTTTTGTTGTCATCACTTCCTTGCTGAAATTCAATACCAGCATAGATATCTTCGGTATTCTCGCGGAAGATTACCATGTCTGTTTTCTGTGGCTCCTTTACGGGAGAAGGCACACCTTTAAACCAACGTACAGGGCGCACGCAAGCGTACAAATCCAATTCTTGTCGTAGGGCAACATTCAACGAACGTATCCCTCCGCCCACAGGCGTAGTTAATGGGCCTTTAATGCCCACTAAATATTCGCGGAAAATAGTTAAGGTTTCCTCTGGCATCCAGTTGCCTGTTTGATTGAATGCCTTCTCTCCTGCCAACACCTCTTTCCAATTGATCTTTCTTTTGCCTTTATAGGCCTTTTCCACGGCCGAGTCAAAAACATGTTTTGCGGCAGGCCAGATATCTATACCAGTGCCATCGCCCTCAATAAAGGGTAAGGTTGGGTTATCGGGCACATTTAACTTTCCGTTGGTGATGGTAATTTTTTGGTCGCTCATGGTAATAATTTTTTGGGCTAAAACAAGTTATAATGAAAATCCAAAGCTGTCGGATCAGATTTGGATTCGAAAATTAAAAAATTATGCCCACTTATTGAGATTATTTGGGCCGAACGATCAACTAAATTCAATATGAAAGTAAACCTCGTAACATTTTCACTCTTTTTCTTTCTAACGGTACTCAATCTTTACAGCCAACCTTGCATCACACCCGAAGAAAGAAAATTATATGACTTGTTAATGCAGTATCGAAAAGCCAGAAAATTACCCTCTATTCCAGTGTCGGCTAAATTGACGCAAGTTGCAAAGGCGCACGTTCAGGATCTAATGAAAAACTATAAGGACAACGGCAAATGCAACTACCATAGTTGGTCAGAAAAGGGAAACTGGTCACCTTGCTGTTACACCGATGACCATGCTCAAGCAGCTTGTATGTGGAACAAACCCAAAGAAATTGGAGGCTATGAAGGCAGTGGTTTTGAAATTGCCCATTGGAGTTCTGCGGGAGCGAATGCAAAAGAGGCTTTAAGGGGATGGCAGGGAAGCTCTGGGCATAATGCTGTGATTGTTAACTCCGGGATTTGGAAGGACATGAATTGGAAAGCGATTGGGATTGGATTGGATGGTGAGTATGGCGTTGTGTGGTTTGGGGCGGAGGAAGACGGTGATACCGCTGTTTCTTGTAACTAATACTTCTCCTCGTGACTAGGAAATTCCTTCGCCTTAACATCCGAAACGTAGTGCTGCACCGCCTCGGAGATTACTGAATTCAAATCTGCGTAACGTCTTAAAAATCGAGGCTTAAACTCGGTGGTAATTCCCAGCATATCCTGCATCACCAACACTTGACCGTCTACATCTGGGCCGGCCCCAATACCAATCACAGGTATCACCAATTGACTCGCCACTTTTTTGGCTAAATCGGCCGGTATTTTTTCGAGCACCAGACCAAAGCATCCACACTCTTGCAAGAGAAGCGCGTCTTCTATCAATTTATTTGCCTCTGTTTCTTCTTTCGCACGCACCGAGTAGGTTCCAAATTTATAAATCGACTGTGGTGTCAATCCTAAGTGTCCCATCACGGGAACACCAGCACTCAAAATACGAAGTACAGAATCCTTTACCTCACTGCCGCCCTCAATTTTTACCGCATGTCCACCCGATTCTTTCATAATACGAATGGAGGAACGAAGCGCTTCACCAGAACTTCCCTGGTAGTAGCCAAAGGGAATATCTACTACCACCAACGACCGCTTCACAGCCTTTACCACCGAAGAAGCATGGTAAATCATTTGATCAAGTGTGATAGGTAAAGTGGTTTCGTTACCCGCCATTACATTGGAGGCTGAATCTCCCACCAAGATGATATCGACTCCGGCCGCATCAATGATCTTTGCCATACTGTAATCATAGGCCGTGAGCATCGCTATTTTCTCACCCCGCTTTTTCATTTCTTGAAGCTGGTGAGTAGTGACCTTCTTCAATTCTGTTTTCTTATGGATTGACACGTTGATTTCAGATTTAAGATGTACGCTTCAAGATATAGTGTCCGCTTGTAAATCTTGGGTGCCTGATCAATGTAAATAGACGGATGACTTTTTACCCAACACAACCTCTACGTGATCTTTTAAGGTTGTAGAAAGTTCGTAGCCTGCATACGTAGGCATAATGGGAAACAACGTATGGCTACGATTGACCAGCACGGCCACTTCAATTTTTTTTACGCCAACTTCAAAGAATGGCTTCATGGCATAAGCTAATGTCCGGCCGGTATTCAAGACATCGTCCACCAGCAATACGCATTTCTTCTTAAACTCCTTTTCGATCTTATCAATCCTTACCTCCGATTGCTCTAACGAAAACTTATCCAGAGAAACTTTGGCAATGATTACCTCGATAGGTGAAATCGCTGCCAATTCTTTTCCAAGTATTTTCGCCAGCGAATAGCCTTGTCCATCAATGCCCGCTAATACAATAGACTTTTCTTTAAAATTGTTTTCGTAAATCTCATAGGCCATTCGCTTAATCTTCTGATTGATCTGTTGGTCATTTAGAACTAGGGATTTTTCTGCTGCCTCTGTGCTCATGGTAATGGAACTGATTTACTGTCCTTAAAAGTGGACAAGATGATTGTGGATTGCAGGCTGTCTACCACTTCAATATTTGAGAGCTTTTCCAACATCAAATTTTGATAGGCGGGAATGTCAGAAGCTACCACCTTCAAAATAAAATCATATTGCCCTGTTACATGGTGACATTCTATTACCTCAGGAATTTCTTTTATTTCTTTGATGAATCGATTGATATTGTCTTTGTTGTGACCCTTCAATGAAGCCGTCACAAACGTGCATACCCCCAATCCGATACTAGCCATATCAACTAGTGCGTGGTAGCTCTTGATAACACCGGTGTTCTCCAATTTCTTAACTCGTTCCAGTGTGGGGGCTGGAGAAAGCCCAATGTCCTGCGCTAATTGCGCGTTGGTTATGTTGGAGTTAGCCTGCAAAATTTCAACAATTTTCCGATCAGTAGAATCCAGCTTTACTTTCATTTTATAATTTTTTTTTAATGCCATACCCAATCATTTGGATGGTTGGGTAGCGTAATTTCATCTTCAATTTTTCCAACAAGCAAATATTATTAATTAATTGCTAAGAACTACAGTAGGAACTATAAATTTGCTTTGAAAAGCAACTGATTTATTTGGCCGATAATTTAGTTTCCTGTCACCGCAAAACTGAATGTTCGGTCTGTTTTGCTATCGCTAAAGCGGATAAAGTAGATCCCCGGTAACAAGGCAGATGTGTTGATAATAAGCCTGTTCAATCCAGAATTTATAGAAGAAATGGTTTGCTGGAATGAAACCGCACCCGCGCTTGTCAAAACTTGAAAAGTTACTGCCGAGCCATCAATACTGATCCAGTCCATATTTAGCTGTTCTCGTGCCGGATTGGGAAAGGGGGTAAAGAGCACCTCTTCGCCTGAAAGCGATAAGCATTTTCGATTAAGAAACGTATCCATGTCTCCGACAACAACCACCTCGGCACATACATATTGATTGGTCTTTGGTACCAGTTTCAAGTCCAACATCTGCGATATCTCTTGATTCGGTTTGATTGTGCCGGTTATTTGTTGGGAAACACCTGAACCCCCTGCTACGTCCAATAAGATGATCGGATTGGTCAACGTGATATTACTTCTGTTCAGCAGCTTGACAACTGGCTGCAGACTGCCCGTTTTTGTGTCCTTCACAAAAAAGAAATCTGTCATTTCCGCGTCTACTTTCGGAATAACCACACTGATCGGTTTACTAATTCGGTTTGTGCAACCAACCGAATTAGAGGCGCTGAGTTCAACGTTGTAGGCACCCAATTCACTAAAAACAAAGGTAGGTGATACCAAAACGGACGTTGAATTGCCCGGGTCGCCAAACTTCCACAAGTAGGAATTTGCGCCCGAAGAATTATTGGTAAAAGAAACAGGAAGAGGCGCAGCGCCAGCGTCTATCGATGGCACAAAGTCAGCAACGGGTGGCGAAATGATGGTTACATTTTTCGAAACTGAGTAAATGCATCCAGACTGCCGAGTAGAGTTGAGGCGCACCACATACGTGCCGGTTGATGAGAAAGCATATTGGGCTGGGCTGCCATTTCCAGTGCCCTGACTTCCAAATGACCAGGATTTAGAAATGGATGGATCGACCGAAGTAGTTAACTCGGTAAAAACCGTGGGCGAATCGGCACATGGTGCTTGTACCGAAAAATCGAGCGATGGCACAATGGGCACCACTATATTCTTGCTAGCTTGACTCACACAGTTGTTGTTACCCGTCACTGTGAGTACTACTGGAAAGCTGCCGGAGGCTGGAAAAGTATACTGTGGACTTGCGGTACTGAAGGTGTTACTTTGAATTTGCCATAAGCGCGACTTTATACTTCCGGAAGAAGTATCTGTAAACTGGGTTGTTTGGTTGACGCATGCCGGAAGATTAGAAAAACCTGCAACAGGTGAGGGTGAGATAGTAACAGACTTCTGTATAGTATTAGTGCAGCCAAAATTAGTAGCTACTGCCAAAGAAACGTTATACGTATTTGCGGTAGCGTACGTATAAGAAGGATTTTTGACAAGCGAAGATCCGTTGGCAGCATCTCCAAAGCCCCAGGTCCAAGTGGCAATATTGCTATCTGTTGGTGCAGCCGTCTGATCCGTGAACTGCGAAGCAGTGCCTGCACAAGAAAAGGGAGGAAGGCCAATGGAGAAATCGGGTTGGGGTTTGGAGTAGATGGTTAGATTCTTTGCAGTGCTACTGATACAACCATTAGGCGCAGTTGCTTGTAAAGAAACCGTGTAGTTACCTTTCGAGTAGTTCTGGGTAGGATTTAAAAGTGTGCTGGTTTGGCTATTGCCGAAATTCCATAAATAACCGGTAACACTCCCAGAGGAGTTATTTGCAAACAATATGTTTTCATTTTCGCACTTACCCGTAATGGTAAAGTCTACTACTGGACCCGGCAAAACGTTAGAGACGGTTTGTGTTTGTTCAGAAGAGCACCCAGGGATGGAAGTCTTAAGTTTTACCTCCTTGCTGCCAGTGGTTGAAAAAGCATAGCTGAAGTCACGTGTGGTAGCGAATGGTGTGTTGTCAACATACCATTGGTAAGAAAGGTTGCCATCAAAGTTATCAACGGTGTTGTTGGCAAAGGTGAATTGGTTGTTGGTACAGATGAGGCCGGAGGGTGAGGCGAAAGATGCAGATGGTGAATCGTAGATTTTGATAGTTTTTACGTTGAAGTTTTGACAGCCGTTGGTAGCGGCAACGTGTAATTTTACATTGTAAGAACCTGCATTACCATATTGATGCGATGGATCTTGTAATGATGAAGTTCCGTTATCGTCAAAATCCCAAGAGTACGTTTGAATTCCACCAACATTGCTTTTAGCAGTAAATTGTATATCTGTATCAACACATTGAACACCATTTGTGACCAGAGAAAGATCTGGAGCAACTGCTGTCGATATTACTATCGGTGTACCTGACGAGCACAATATATCTTCGGCATTTCTGATGGAAAGGGAAATAAAATTTTCTCCACTCTGCGAAAAATATACTTCTGGATTGAGTTGAGTGCTAAATCTTATATTGGCGTTGCAAGGAGATGTTACTGAAATGTGGCTCATTGAACCAGCATCATATCCAGTAAGAAGCAAACCGTACTGACCATGATTGTTATAAATGTTGAATCCATAGGGCGAATAACCTAAAACCGGAAGATTCAAATCGTTAAAAAGGGCATGTTCTGCCCCATTTCGCCAAATCATTGATTGCAAATATCTGCCCGTATAACTACTCAGAAAGATATGAACATCTGTTACTTCTACCGCGGCACGAATATGGTTAAACGATCCTATTTCGAAGGGCACATCGCTTGTAAAATCTTTTACTTGACTAGGTAGAATGGGTTTAAAAAGTTCTTCGCCTATATCAACTTTATATACCTTGCTACTAGCAACAGAGAATAAAGTCCAAACTTCGCAAACTCGCACCGCAGCAACACCGTACATATTTGTGGCGCCTGGAAATACAGGTGACGTTATCATATCAACATCGGTTGGGTTATTGCTTAAAGAGTTGCCAAAATTTATTAAAGTGAGGTAATTGCCAAACCCATTCGCGACAACGGCAATGTACTGTTCGGCTTGCTTTACTATCTCAATTTCAATAGGCCCTTGTAATTTATTAAACGAATTCAGGTTAAGTTTTACCGCAGTAGGCATATCAACAAGTGATGTTCCCCAAGATACTCGAGTAATGTCATTACCTTGGTTTGTGATTAAGCCATACCAGTTATCTCCTTCTTTGATTACATCTATCCCTTCCGGGCTATTGATCGCATTATTGGGATTGCCCAGTGAGACAGTGGCAGATGGTGTATTGACTGGATTATCACCAAAATCAATCCTGAAAAGTTGATTTGTTCTACTTACTGCAAATCCATACCACTGGTTATTGTCTTTAGCAATCGAAATATTCGTAAGGAATATTGATATGGTTCCCCGATTGGCACTAGCATATGCCCCCTCTAATTGATTAGCACAAAAATCCCATTGTAAGTCATCGGTTGGGGCACTGCTGCTTTGTAGTATTAGTCGTTCATTAATACAGGCTGTAGCCTGGGTGGAAAAATTGGGAAGTGGCTGCCCTTGCACCAATACTATCAGTGGAAAAAGAAATGAAAAACACAATATTACTAGTGACCTCATTTCAAAGGATTAAGTGCTCATATATGTTTTGGTAACGATGAATACCCATTTCAAGGGAAAAATAACCAACTGCAAAGTTCCTTATTGCCAACGGATTCCCATCCAGTGCTAATAAGGCACTGACACCACGGGATATTTGCTCTTGATCAAGGTTTTCTAAGAATATTCCAACCGCTTTGTTCTCAGCAAGTGTCCCGATGTCACCCCAACCAGTATTTACAACAACCGGAACCCCCATGGAAAGAACTTCTGCAATTTTGGTTGCCGAAGAACCCATTTTAGAAAACGTAGGCTTAATAAAACAAATGGAAGCGTTAAATAAGCTAATGTAAGCTGGCATGGAAGCCCGTGGGACGTGACGCACTACGAAGTCGCTATGGTTTTGAACTTTACTATGATCTGGAGTCAAAAAAACCAGCCGAGCGGTGGGGACTTTTTCTTTAAGCTTGTAAAAAAATGTCACCATCTCTGAATACAAATACCAGGTACCCAGGGATCCTACGTATCCCAACACGTAATCGGTAAGGGCAAGTCCAAGCTCTGCCCGTAAGCCAGTAGAATTTTGTTGCTTTTGATTTACTGGGTTAAATAAATTTACATCCACGCAACACGGAATTACAGTTATCCGCGAGGCCAATTGATGGTGAGTTAAATAATGAGCAGCAGATTCGGTAAGTACTATCGTATGGTCAGCTTGCTTTAAAAATTCATTTTCCTTCCGTTTAAAAAAGGTGTAAATTATTCTATAGAGCGGATTCTTTAAATCCCATACACCACCTTCAACCCTTTCATCTGCCCAAAACCCCCGCATATCAAAAACAAACTTTACGCGATGTCTTTTTTTAAGCCATAGACCCACCAATGCTGTTACGTAGCTTCGACAATGAACAATGCTAACTTCATCGCGCCTAATTAATTGCCACGCTTTAAACCATAAAATTCCTATATCAAAAAGGGTTGCGATTACTGCTGGCCTTTTATGATAGTGAAGTGGTACCCAACTTATTTTATTTTGATGACATATATTAGTAATTTCAGCTCCTGCCTCTTTCAATCTCTCCGTCTTCTCGAAACTAATGATCGAAATAGAATAGTAGCTTGATAGGCCACATAGATAAGGCAGAATCTGAGATTGGCCTAACGGATCAGTGAGGCCATCATAAGAAAGGTACAAAACAGTCCGGCACTGCATAATCCTAACTATTTTCTTTTAACCATTTATGAATAATGATCAATACCCAAATCCTGTTAAATAAAAATTCGCTCCCCTTTAAAAAATCTATCTTCAACTTGTTCACATAACTTTTATTGAACAATCCTAAATTCTCAACCACCGCATCACACAAAAATTCATCAATTAAATAACGCAGATCGTCTTTAAGCCAACGTGAAAGAGGTACTGAAAATCCCCATTTCTGGCGATATACCAAATCTTTAGGAAGATACTCGCTAAGCAACTCCTTTAGTAACCATTTCGATACTCCGTTTTGTTTCTTTAAAGGGGCAGCTAATCCACATGACCAAGCAATTAATTCGGTATCCAGAAATGGACAGCGGCACTCGAGGGAATAATACATTGATGCTCGGTCAACTTTAACAAGCAAGTCATCTTTAAGGTAATAATTAAAGTCAAACACAGCCTGCTTTTCGCCTGATGTAAGGCTATCCATGTTGGGGTAGGCAGGATTGTATTTAAACCCATCCAAAAAGTTACTGTCATCAAGCATTAATTTTTTACCAATTTCCTTTTGAGAGAACAAATTTTGCTCTTGTGAGAAAATATGACTGTAAGAATTTCCGCTATCGTCATCCAGTAAACAACTCACTCGTTGAAAACGGCTAGAGCTTGAAATAGACAACAAATACCGGAGCGGCCTTCGAGCGATCTGCCAGGGCCATGAGTCCAAACGATTTGCCCACGCATAGGAACCATACCCTTGAAACAATTCATCGCCCCCATCGCCTGTTAGGCACACGGCAACTTCCTTTCTTGCCAACTGGGATACAAGCATGGTCGGGATAGCAGATGTATCAGCAAAAGGCTCATCAAAATGGTGCAGATATTTATCGAGCAAGTCCACGCCTTCCTGTTCAGATATAATATGTCTATAATGTTCTGTTTTCAGATGCTTTGCCACAGAACTTGCCCAATGGCTCTCGTTGAACTTACTTTCTTTAAACCCGATATTGAATGTCTTCAACGGAAAAGATCCCAGGCGGCAAGCCATTGCAACAACCAGAGATGAATCGGTTCCACCACTTAAAAAAGCTCCCAACGGCACATCGCTGATCAATCTTTTTTCTACCGCCCTTTCTAGTATTTCTTTCAACATGCTTTTTGATTGTACAACATCTTCCAATCTTTTCTCGGGTATCTCCTCCTCAATCTTCCAATACCGTAATGGCTGAAGGTTTATTGATTTATCAAGCCACGCCCAACTTCCGGCAGGAAACTTATGAATTATTTCAAATATGGTCTGTGGCTCTGGGACATAGCCCAAATGAAGAAATAAATTTATTGCTGTTGTATTGATTTTCTTTTGACCAGCCACCAGCGGATGAACAAGCAAGGCTTTTATTTCGGAAGCAAAAATGAAGTTTTTTTTATCCTTATAAAAGAATAGTGGTTTCTTGCCTACCCTGTCTCGGGCGATAAAAAGGCGATCTCTCTGCTGATCAAAAATAGCAATTGCAAACATTCCGTCTAATCGTTTCATCATCCCTTCTCCCCACTCCACAAAAGCGTGCAGGATCACTTCAGTATCGGATTGTGTGACGAATTTGATCTCCTTGTTTAAAGCTATAAGCTCAACCTTAAGTTTTTGAAAATTGTATATTTCACCGTTAAAAACTATGACGTACCTTCCATCGGAAGAAACCATAGGTTGATTTGCACGCTCGGAAAGGTCTATAATGCTGAGCCTGTTATGCCCCAATGCAACTCCTTTATCAATATTAAAAAATACACCTTTCGCATCAGGACCTCGATGGACAAGCGAACTTATCATAGGATGGATATGATTAAGGTCACCATTTTCTGAAGATAATATACCAGATACACCGCACATTTCAAAATGCATTTTTAATTAAACCTGCTCTCACCTAGAACGCTATTCTGGTTTTGCTAAGAGTTCAGAATATATTTCTTTCAGTTGACGAATATATTTATCCGATGTTGCTATCTCTAACGCTCGCTTGTAGCTTTTATAGCCTAGTTGCATAATATCAACTTGCCCACTTGCAATCATTTTTATCTTATTTGCCAAATCCTCAGGTGTATCCAAATCAAAGTAGAGGGCAGAATCCTCCAACACTTCTCGAAATATAGGTATGTCTGATGCTAGTATTGGCATACCAGCAGCCATTGCCTCAAGCAGCGCTAATGGACAGCCCTCGGATAACGAGCAGATAACGTAAAGATGACTCCTCGCTAGGACATTTAAAATATCCTTAGTGGTTCCTTTAAGTGATACAGACAAGCGTTTTTCGTTTATTAAATTTTGCAATCTTTCTCTTTCAGGTCCATCACCATAAATGTCAATCATAATCGTGACATCATTTAGATTTTCAGAAGCCTTTAAAAGATAAAAATAGTTCTTTTCATTTTTTAAACTTCCAATTGCAACGATGCGTAGTGGATGGACGATGGGGGAGATGGTATTGGTTCTACCATGATCAAAAAATGAGTTATTGACAAAGTTAAAAAGAACATAACGTTTAGCCCTCTTTTTTATATATAAATCATAGTCATTCAACACAAACTTTGAAACACAAATAATACTGTGACAAGCTGATGTCGTCAATCTTTCCGCGATCAAAGAAAGCGTACTCTTGTTAAAAGGGTCGATTCCCAATTGACCATGAATGGTTGTTACCAGTTTTGTTTTAGTAAAGAGAATAGCCAACCGACATAGGATTGTGCTTAAAAAAAGGTGTGAGTGAATAATCTCGGGTTTGATCAGTTTAATAACTTTTCTTAACCTTTTTAATGTCCTATAAAACGAATGCTTTGTATTGTAATCAAGAAAGTATATGGGGTGTTTGGATAGAGCTTGGTATAAATCATCCGGTTTTCTTAGATAACAAATAGTATGCTCATATTCCGGTAATAATGGCAAGGTCTCTCGCAATAACACTTCTGCTCCTCCAATGCCCAACGAGTCAATGATATGAAGAATTTTCATGGATTAACTAAACGTTGATCACGACAATTGAATGGTTGGATACTCAACAGACAACGAATGAATTACCAGATCATAAAATTTATATCTCATTTTCTTTGGAAGTATAACAAAATAATTTTTGTCAATTAATCTTACCAAAAAATTAAACGCTAAAAATCTATACAAGAGATGCTTTACGAAAAATTTCCTTTCAGCTATTTCATTTATCCTATTACGCTGCCTTTTTCCCTCATCATATTCACGCTGACGTCTTATATAACTCTTACAAGAAATTAAATCACAGTGGGTAGCCATAATTTCTTTGTTAAAAAATACCGGGACGCCTGCTTTAAGCGCACGGTGTGCAAAATCATAATCTTCAACGTTAAGTAATCTCTCGTCAAAACCACCCAATTGATAGAATATTGTTTTAGGAATTGAACAATTACCTGCAGCAAAATAAAGATTGTCAAAACCCACTTTAGTAACCTTCTCTTTATATCGTGAATGCCAAAATACGGCTAAACTCTCGCGATACTTCTGTATATCCGTCTCGCCTGGTAATTCCCGATGAGTGCCGGTCAAAATAAAACTGCCTGGGTTATTCATGTGGAAGAAGATGTGCTTTTGCACCAAATCAATGTCTGCTATTACATCGTCATCAATAAAAATAAACAAATCTCCTTCGGAGTTCTGAGCTCCAGCGTTTCTAGTTTTTGACCTTCCTTGATTTTCGGTAACAACTAATCTAAGTTTAGACAAATCGGTTCTATACGACTCAACAATATCAACCGTGTTATCCGTAGATCCATCCACAACAACAACTATTTCAAAATCTCTATATGACTGCGCTTGTAAGGAGTCAAATAGGTTTCCTATTTTATGTGATCCGTTATAAGTAGGAATGATGAGACTGCATTTCATATCGAAGAAGCTATCATATCAAAATGTACGTTGTTAAAATCTGACGAGGCGGTAATGCGTTGATTGGTCTGTACATTAATAAAATTCTTATATCCTATTTCACTTAACAAAGAAACTAACTCTTCTGGGCGATCACCATAACAAGCAAGATTTCGATCGTCTATTTCAATAAATATAATTGGTAAGTACTTGGTTAACGTTGCTTTACCTCCCTTTAGCACTTTTAGCTCATAGCCTTCTACATCTATTTTAATCAAGTTAATAACATCAAGTGAAATATTCTTTAACTGCTCATCAAGGCTCACAATTTTTACTTTATTGTCAGATTTTCCAAGCATAATTTTGTTTCTCCCAGTACTTTCTGGATTTACCTCCATTCCCTCTATAGAACATTTCTCACCCAAGCCTAAATTGTATACTTGAACATTGGGTAAATTATTCAGTTCAAAATTCTCCATTAATCTATTATAATTTGATGAATCTGGTTCAAAACCAATTACCCTCCCTTGCCGGGCAATTGTAGCCATAACCAATGCTACATATCCAATATTCGAACCTACATCAATACAAATTGACGTAGCCCTCACATGGTCAAATAGTTTTTTGTACGACTCAAGTTCAGGGTTTCTGTATTGAAAGTAAAGGCAGTGACCCAAATAATCGCTCAAGTATAATTTTAGTTTTACGTCATGACGGGTAACTATTCGATAATCGTTCTCTTGATATGTATAACTATGTGGTATTAATCTGTATAATCTACTTTTCTCGTCCATGTCTATCACTTGTAGGCTCAACCATTTTTCGAAGGGATATTTCTTGAACAATATCCTAAAGAAATTAAAAATAATGGTTTTAAAAGGGAGCTCTTTCTTCATGATTGATGTCGTCACTACTAACAAATTGAGAATTTGTGTTTAAACTCGACCAATCCCCTATATTGTTTTTCATAGGGAAGGACTTCAGAAGGTGGGGGTGTTACCTGGACCATAATCAAGTCATGGACTTCACCTTGGTATAGAGCCGAAGACAGGTATAGTCCGATTTTGTAATTTCCTTCTATCAATGAAAAGTCGTATATGGAACCTTCAATACAAATTTTTTTTTGACTAGACGACTTTGAAACTAAGGCATTGTTACGCAAATCAATGATTCCAATACGCTCATTCAACTCACTATAAACTAGCAGCGCTAATCCAGTTATGGGATTAGGTTCTTTACTCACTAAACAAAAGGAATATCTAAATTCATCAAAAACTCGTATCGTAGAAGTTTCAATAGTTATACTTTCAATATTTAAATCGCGAGATAATTTTCGTAGACCTGCTTTATCCACAAATAACCTTGCGTCCCCATTTATATGTAATTCTATGGCGTTTTTTATTTCACCTGCATATTGAACTGCGCCATCTTTTAACAAAATTCCACTTGAACACAAACTATTTACTGCCGCCATATTATGACTCACAAACAAAATCGTCCTGCCACTCTTGCTCACGTCCTCCATCTTACCCAAACACTTCTTTTGAAACTCCGCATCGCCCACCGCCAGCACCTCATCAATGATCAAAATCTCTGGCTCTAAGAAAGCTGCCACGGCAAATGCCAACCTTAACTGCATACCGCTGCTATAGTGCTTTAATGGGGTATCCAAGAACTTCTCCACACCACTAAAGTCAACAATCTCGTCAAACTTTGCTGCTATTTCTATACGTTTCATACCCAGTAGGGAACCGTTGAAGAAAATATTTTCTCTACCAGTCAATTCAGGATGAAAGCCTGTGCCTACTTCCAAAAGGCTTGCAATGCGTCCTCGAGATACAATTCGTCCGGTGGTGGGGGGAGTTATTTTAGAAAGTATCTTTAACAGTGTTGACTTGCCGGCTCCATTACGCCCGATGATACCAATAGACTCTCCCGCCTGCACTTCAAAAGAAACATCTTTTAACGCCCAGAAATCTTCTGCCACATTTTGCTTGGACATGAATGCCTCCTTCATCCGCTCGCGCAAACTCAAATAGCCACCGGCCAAATGCTGAATACGGTATTTTTTGGAGACGCTTTGTATCTCGAGGATGGGCTTCATTCTATCTACGCAAAGTCTGCAAAAAAAGCCTCGGTCTTTTTAAAATATAAGACACCGATCAGCAACAAAAACGTACCTGAACCGAAGCTAATAAACAAAAATGTTGTGTTCATATCAGCCAAACCTACCAGGGGTAACCGAAACAATTCGATGGCAGCATACATGGGTGATAGAACCAACACATATTGTAACAGCGGGTACTTGAGTAACGTAACTGGATAAATGACAGGCGTTAAAAAAAACAACGCTTGAATCAAAAAGGGTATGACGTAGCGAAAATCTCTGTATTTTACATTCAAAGCAGCTAACAAACAACCAGGCCCCAGAGTACCCATTAGCGTTACGAAGACAGCAAGCGGCCAGCACCACCAAGCAGCAAATGAAATTGGTTGCTTGTAAAAAAGGAGCAATGGTATAAATAACACAAAAGCCATAAAAAAATCGAAAAGGGCAACTAATATAGCAGAAGTTGGAATAATTAGCCGCGGAAAGTAAATCTTTTTGATAATGGCCGAGTTATTGACCATACTATTGGCTGAGCTCGTAAGTCCTGTAGAAAACATATTCCACAATAGTAGCCCTGAAAAAACAAAAATAGGATAAGGCAAATCTTGAGATGGAATATTTAAAGCTCTACCAAAAAACAAAGTAAAAATCACCATCATAAATAATGGCTGCAACACAGCCCACAAAAAACCCAAAACAGTTTGTTTATACTTGATTTTGATATCACGCCAAGTGAAAAAATAAAAAAGCTCCCGGTAACGCCATAGTTCTTTCCCACCAAAAAGCGTTCGTTTCGAGGACTCTATTGTAAACTCAATTGACTCAGACATTCACGATGGTCATTAAGGCAGGTATAAGGGATCGCCAAACTCGATCTTGGACTTTTAGGGCAAGTTACTACGAAAATTTGTTTCTTTCCATCTCATTTAGTTACAAAGTAAATTGTAATGTCTTGTACTGTTTCTTTAACCGCAAATAAGTGCGATAATTGCAAAGAAGCTTACTTGCCCCACCAACTCACAAAATATTTTCCAATTGCATGACTCCAATATTGACAATTATCTGTTATTAAGCATAATAATGTGCATGAACTAGTGCCAATTCTTTTTGATCTTTGTTGGTAATTAATTTCGCGTTTGATGGTTCCCTATTCTTCCCAACCGACCTCAATTCTAATGTTGGACTCCGAACGGATAAACTCCTTTATTACAAACAATGAAAGAAATCTGGACGTGGACACAGTGCTTTCTTTTGGTAGCGAATGGGAAGCCTTTAACAATTTTTCGCACCATGAAATTAAAACCATTGGAGACGATTATTTCGACCTATTGCCTCTTGGCATCTCGGAGTTTACAGCACTTGACGTGGGATGCGGGAGTGGTCGGTGGGCTTTGTATCTTTCGGATCGAGTAAAATTTATAGAGGCTATTGATCCAAGTTCCTCGGTCTGGACTGCCAAAAAATTACTTAGAAATTTGAATAACATTCGAGTAACTCATGCGAGCGTTGAAAATCTTCCCTTTGCAGATAATTCTTTCGATCTTGTTTACAGTTTGGGGGTTTTGCATCACGTTCCCAATACCTACTTAGCCATTCAAAGATGTTTTGAAAAGGCAAAGCATAGAGGTTTCTTTTTACTTTATCTGTATTATAATCTGGAAAATAGGGGGATTATTTTTAGATTTTTTTTCAGTTGTTCAAATATATTGAGAAATATAATTTCAACGTTGCCTTCGTCAGCAAAAAAATTAATCTGTAACGTTATAGCTACGTTGGTATATTGGCCGTTAGCTAAACTTAGCGCGTTCGTTTCCTATTTCTCTACTTCTCTAAGCTCTAAGCTACCGCTCTCATACTATAAAAAGACTAGTTTTTTGATAATGAGAAATGATGCGTTGGATCGGTTCGGCACACCCCTTGAAAAAAGGTTCTCCAAAGGCGAAATAACAGACATGCTAACCGAGGCTGGCTTTGTTGACATTCAATTTTCCACCAATGAACCCTATTGGCATGTCATTGCGCGGAAACCTTAAGATTGTATTTCTAACACCCTATCCGCACGATACAGCACCGGGTCAACGCTTTCGCTTTGAACAGTATTACGACATACTTCAAGGTCATGGCTACCAACTAACCCTGTTATCTTTTTTTTCAGAAGGCGGTTACGCCAAATTGCAAGGCCGAGGCACTAGGTTACTAGTTCCCCTTTTTATTTTCTGGGGGTTTGCAAGAAGATTGTTTCATTTGTCGATGGTCGTTCGCACAGATTTTGTTTTTCTTTTCAGAGAGGCAGCACCCGTTGGGCCACCAATTATTGAATGGATTGTGTCCAAAGTTTTAAAGAAAAAAATAATTTACGACTTTGACGATGCTATTTGGCTTACCGACAGAACTGACGAGTCTAAATTGGAAAAATTAATCAGATGGAGAAGTAAAGTAGGACAGATATGCAAGTGGAGTTACCGTGTAAGTTGTGGAAATGCCTATCTCGCAGCATATTCAAAACAGTTTAATTTAAATGTGATTGTAAATCCAACCACTATTGACACTAAATCTAAACATAATCAAACAAAGAAATTGTTAATAAGCCCGAGTTCCAACTCAAGTGTTACTATAGGATGGACTGGATCTCATTCCACTCTAAAATATCTAACGGAAATTGAATCGACATTGAGGCAACTTGAAACTAAGTTTGACCATGTTCGATTCATTTTCATAGCAGACAGGAGACCACAGTTAAACTTAACTCGCTTCGTTTTTATTGACTGGAATAAGGAAAGCGAAATTGAAGATTTGTTGAAAATTGATATTGGTATAATGCCGTTGCCCGATGACGAATGGACAAAAGGAAAGTGCGGTTTTAAAGTGTTACAATATATGTCGCTAGGGATTCCAGCAGTCGCTTCACCAGTTGGCGTCAACAGTGAAATAATTGATCACGGTGTGAATGGATTCTTATGCCTTACACACGAAGATTGGGTAGAATGTTTAGAAAAACTAATTACTAATTTGACTCTTCGAAAGCAAATGGGAGTCGAGGGACGAAAAAAAATCATTTCAAATTATTCGGTTGTTTCTAACTCCTCGCTTTTTTTAGGCTTGTTTTCATAAAAAATAAGTGCCAGTGCAACTGCATAAAAAGGCAATAGTGGGATTTTATACCTTGATAATGTTCCAAAATTAAACGAAGAAACACCCACTGCAAAAGCAAAAATTAAGGCGAACACAAATGAAAAACTCACATCCGGATTGCGAAAGGCTCGAGCTACATCAAGCCGGTATTTGAAGATCAGCGTCATCGTAAGAATAAAAAATGTTAAGCTCTCTAATCCCGACAAAAGCATTAGAGGGTTTTTGACTTCCCAGAGATAGGGGCGAAACAAAGAAACATTAATTGCTAGGGGTGCCAGCTTTAGCATTGAGGTAAAGGAACCATCCAACTCACCCAAAGTATAACCAGAACCCGCATCTCGACCAGTGTAAAATCGAATGTCGTAGGCTGTTATTTGCGCTGTCTTAGCAATATTCTCTACTGCATATCGTCTGTCTCCTTCTCCTATTTTCACAAATGAGTAATACGTAGACAAGATTGAAATTGCAATCAAAACAGGGAACAGCAATACCCTCAAAACAAGAGAAGAAATCTTGTTCAGATTCCCCATATAGATCCACAAGAGAGCAGCGGGCACAAACGCTTGTAAGATAAATTTCTTGACAGAGAAAATACACACTACCGAAACAATCAGAAGCGAAACATGTAGAATTGAAAATCTTTTTCTAAAAAAAAGGCGATCCGTCTCAAATGTAAGAATGCCTAAGCAGCCGATCATCAGTGTGTCCTTGAGCAATCCTGATCCCCAAAAAAATACAGAGGGAATAAAAAAGACCGCTAACGCAAGTTGCCAGTGAATCTGAGGGTACTTTCGATAAAACGTGAGAAAAAACATCCACATTCCCACAAAACTTACTACCGAAAAACAGACAGCCGTTGCCGAATAACTAGAGAAAGTTAAAAGGTCAAAGACAGCCGACAAACGGATGATAAAGAAAGATGCTGGATCAGTAAAAAATGGAATCTTACTAGAATATTCGTAGTAAAGCCCATGCTCACCTCCAGAAAACAGAAGCCCCAAACCTTTTTCAGGTGAGTCCATAAACGCTTCCCAGATGTGCCTGCTTCCATGTGTATGAAAATTGTAGGTGTCACCGCCCCAATAGTAGAATTGATAAATAAACCCCACTGCAAGTGCACCAATAATTTTCATCGCCAGCGCAGGTAAAAAATATTTTCGGATAGTGGAATCTGTAACGCGAGGACGGACAAAATAGGCGCCCGCAAAAACCAAAAAGATCACGATGGGTGTTACTATGAAATCTCGCATCTCCATATCTTCAATCCCCCTTCTCCAATCCTTTTAACCTTCTTTTAGCATCCTTAAACGCTTCGTCCTTTCGGCCGGCCTTTTTCTTCACCAACGTGAAGTACTTTTTTGCTTCGGCTTTATTTCCCTGTCGCTGGTTGATCTCCCCCAAAGCAATGAGCGAATATAGAGAATAGCCAGACTCAATGGCGCCAATTTCTTCTGCATACTTGATCGAAAGCAGGTAGTACTTTTTTGCCAGATCATCTTTTCTTTGAAAATCGTACATCTGCCCCAAGAAGAAAGATGCATATCGGCCGCTTGTGGCTTCATAGCCGTACTTAGCACTGTCAATAAGGGTCAAGATTCGTTTTGACTCTACTTCCAGCTGGGGATACATGCCACGCGAATACAACATGCGGGCATAATACCGGTGAAAGTAGGGATTGTTAGGGTAGGTCTGAAAAAGATACTCTGCCACCTGAAAGGCTCTTAGTTGATCGTTTTCATAGCTATTTAGAATTCGCATTAGCCAAACCATCGCTTCCGTCCGCGTATAAAATGCATTGTAAGACACCTCCTTCAACTGCTTTAATCCAAGTGCTTTATCTCCTTTGCGAAAAAACCAAAGGAGCGGTTTTAGGGAAGGATAGTTTTCGGGTACCCATACGGAAAAATAATTGTACAATGCATCCCCAAATAGCAGCTCAGGGCTCAGGTTGTCTTTGGTTCTGCAAACTTCCAGGTAGTTGAGGGCTATTTTCCCCTGGACGGCCGCTTTGCGCCAATTCTTCCGCTCTTCATCTGCATAAAGTCGCCCTTTAAAACTATGAGCTGCTGCTAAGAAAAAAGCAGCCTCAATTTTATACTCGGGATGTTTCTTGTAAAGATTTTCTGCTACTGCAATTGTACTGTCCATATAGCCCAAGAACCGATCGTCATAACGCGTGTCTCTGGTATTTGGCATTATTTTCCACCACTCACTCAATCCCAACATAAAATAGGGAAGCGGATGCCACGAGTATTTTTGCTTAAACCAGCGCATCTGCTGCTCTGCTTTGGCAAACTTAAAGTCATAAAGGTCGTTCAATGCCTGGGCGGCCTCCAGCTGCATGGCCGTGCTGTTAATGAGAATAATAGTAGTGTCTTTTTTCGTTTGTCCTTCGGTCGAGAACACGATTCCCAAAAGACAAACTAACAGTACGTAACAACCACGTGTTGATGAGAAATTCATTTATGGACTCAAAAATGAGATTATTAAAATACAGGATCAACTAAAGAGCTACTTTTGTCATTGACTATGTCTACCGAACTAGAGCATTCTTCCATTTTTGACAGCGATAAGCGAATGACCGTTGTGGTTCTTTGTCTGATCTCTTTTCTATTGTTGTACGTCAAAAAAGCCTTCATCGAGAACGAAACCGCAGCCTTTGAATTCCTTCAAGATCGGCCGGAGGGCGCCATCATGCAGATGATCAGCGCGGTTCAATTTGTTTCAATCCCCTTTATTTATCTCTGGAAGTTTACCGTCATCGGATTTGTGCTTTGGGTAGGCTGCTTTCTCTTCGGCTATCGGATTACATTTAGCCAATGCTGGAGTGTAGCGTTGACGGCAGAGTTTGTTTTCATTGCTCCTGAACTGTTAAAAATTGGATGGTTTCTTTTTGTGAGAACGGATCCTACCCTTCCGGAAATTCGGGCGTTTTACCCTTTTTCGTTAATGAACTTCGTAGACTACGTTACCCTGGATAAAAAATTTGCCTACCCGCTTCGAGCGTTAAGTATTTTTGAGGTATTGTATGTTTTGATTTTAGTGAAGGGGGTTAATTCGTTTTCATTGCGAGCGCACAAACAAAGTCGAGCTACCTGGTGGATTGTTTCTTGCTCTTACATCCTGGTTTTCTTGCTCTGGCTTGTCTTCTATGTGGTTGTTTATAAATGACCCCGGAAAAATTCATTGATTGCCCGACCGATTTGCTCCTGTTCTTTTTTTGATAACCCTGGCCAGATAGGAAGGCTGAGGGATGTGCTGGCTAGTTTCTCTGCAATCGGAAAATCTCCTTTTGTATAACCGAGATGAGCAAATGCCTTTTGTAAGTGAGGAGGTACCGGATAATGGTTACTGGTTTCGATACCTTTATCTTTTAGGTAGGCCTGCAGAGCATCTCGGTAGTTGGTTCGGATGGTAAAAACATGATAAACATGGCTTGCTCCATTTGCAATGGTTGGCAAAATCAAGTCGCCTACATTACTCAGTAATTCGAAATAGTTAGAGGCCAATAATCTCCGCTGGGCATTCCAGACATCCAAATATTTCAATTTCACGGCCAACACAGCTGCCTGAATTTCATCCAGACGAGAATTCACACCCAACCTATCATTGATATACTTTTTTGTGGATCCATAGTTGCGCAACGAGCAAACTAGATCATAGTGCTCTTTTGAATTGGTAGTGATGGCTCCCCCGTCTCCCAATGCGCCTAAGTTTTTGGTTGGATAAAAGCTAGTTGCATTAATATGCCCAAAACTTCCAGTCATTTTTGCTCCATACGTTGCCCCATGTGCTTGTGCATTGTCTTCTACCACAAAAAGCGAATGGGTGTTGGCGAGCTCCAAAATGGCATCCATCTCACAGGCTTGCCCAAAAAGATGAACAGGAAGTACACACTTTGTCAATGGGGAAATAGCAGCTTTGATTTTTGAAACATCCAGGTTATACGTCTCTTCATTGGGTTCAATAGGCATAATGGTGGCTCCGGTTTTCTCAATCGCAAGCCACGTGGCAATGTAGGTGTTAGAGGGAACTAAGACTTCATCACCTGGTTTGATCCCCAGTGCTCTGAGTGCCAGATAAATGGCATCCAATCCATTGCCCACACCCGCGCAAAAGGAAACTTGTTGATAAGAAGCATACATCTTTTCAAAATCAGATAGGCATCCACCAAGCACAAAAGCATTGGACTTTAATACCTTGAGCATAGCATCGTTTAGTTCAGCTTCGATCTGCGAATGCTGATACCTTAAGTCTAAAAACGGAATGCTAGGAGGCATAACTGGATAATAATGTGTAATTCTGCGTGTCAATTTGATAAGTGTCGATCGAAAAGGTGCGCGCGCCAAATCCTTCCTTCCAGTTGACCAGCCCTCGATTTAGTGCCCGGTCTGGATTCCCGTTAGAGGTACCAAAGCTAAAATAGGCTTGGTCCGCAAATACATCACTTAACAAATGGTGGAAGAGCACATCCAATGCACCTACTTCCTTTCCCAACTGGGTAGCCGAAGTATACTGTGCATGAGCGGTTAATGGTGTTGAATAAATGACTGTCCCCCCAAGCAAACCTTCATCTCGAACCTCAAATAACTGAATGTGATTGGGGAAGCTCTGCATCAGCTTCTTTATTTCCTCCAATGAATGAACCGGTTCGGCTCCAAATTTTTCCTTCAAATTAGGGATCAGCACATCGTTCCAAAATTCCGTAGGATCTTTGGCTCTTGAAATGCGAAAGGAGCCTGAGTTTTGTTTGGTATTCTTCTTTCTCCTCTGTTGATAAGGCAATGGCATTGATTTTACGCATACCGAGCTGGTATCCCGCTGGAGTAAAACGGCTTTTAAAAGGAACAGGGCATACAGGTCCTCTTGTGCAGGGTAAGTAGCATAGTAAAAAGGCAAGCACTTGTAGACTATTTTGTTGATCCCTTGTAGATGATAGTACTCCAAAATGTGAAAAAACAAGGCTAGCACTTCTTCCAAACGAGCGTCTTTCTCAAGTAACAACCCGCCATAGCTTAGCCCTCCATGAGACACGATTGCATCCCTATCTTCATTCGCTACGAAAAGGGCTCTTAATCTGCCATCTGTGTAAAGCAGCAATGAATGATCTGGAAACCGATCGGCATGGTAGTCCATGTATCCACGATCGAACAAAAAAGTAGCATTCTTGGCTTCTTTAACAAAGCTATTCCACAGCTTGGTATCTACTTTCCCGAACCTCTTTATCACAACAGATACCATTTCACAATATTAGCAAGCCATTTTGGGGTAAACTAGAAAAGCGACCATCCAGTTTGCCCTCTTGTTCCTTGCAACACTTTGAGCGGGTATGCGTTAATCCAAAGCCCAAAGGGTGACGAATACTGACTGCACCGTCAGTATTATCAGGATTAACCCTGATATTGAAAATGAAAAAAATGTTTACGATTATCGGAAGTTCTAACTCTTTCATTTTCAATCGTCAGCACAAAGTGCAAAAAAGTCTGACGACTTTTTTGGGTTAATTTTCCCTATTTTCGCGCATTATTTTATCAAAAAACATGAATTTCAAAAAAGCTAATAATCTGACCGGTTGGGTCACTTTCGCCATCGCTTTGCTGGTTTATTTTATCACCATGGAGGAAACCGCCAGCTACTGGGATTGTGGCGAGTTTATTTCAGTGTCTTACAAACTGCAGGTTCCCCATCCCCCCGGTGCTCCTCTCTTTTTGTTAATGGGTAGGGTGTTTTCTTTCCTTGCCATGGGTGACGTCACTAAAGTAGCCTATTGGATCAACTTCATGAGCGTGCTGGCCAGTGCTTTTACCATTCTTTTTCTTTTCTGGTCTATTACCCTTTTGGGTAGAAAAATGATCGGAGCCACGAAAGATTCCGAGATAAACGAAGAAAAAACATGGCTTCTTATGGGTGCCGGGCTAGTCGGTTCGTTGGCGTATACTTTCTCTGATTCCTTTTGGTTCTCTGCTGTTGAGGCCGAAGTTTATGCCATGTCATCGTTCTTCACCGCCTTTGTAGTATGGGGTGTTTTAAAGTGGGATGTGATCGAAGACGAGAGTAAAGCCAACCGATGGCTACTTCTTGTGACCTACATGATGGGGCTTTCCATTGGTGTACACATGCTCAATTTAGTGACTGTGCCGGCTTTGGGGCTGATCTATTATTTCAAAAAATTTAAACCTAGCACCTGGGGAATTGTCGCAGCCCTCCTTGTCAGCGTTGGAATTGTAATGTTCATCAATGATTTCATTGTACCGGGCTTGCCAACCATTGCCGGAAATTTCGAAATCTTCTTTGTAAATACGCTCGGTTTATTCTTCGGATCAGGCGCACTCGTTTTTACGCTTTTGCTGACGGGTTTACTAGCCTTTGGAATTTACTACACACAGAAAAATAACAAACCCGTTTGGAACACCTTTTTGCTGGGCACTGCCTTCATTCTGATCGGTTACGGATCGTATGCAACGATCATCATTCGATCTGGATATGATACGTTGATTAACGAAAATGCACCTAAGGATGCAATGAGTTTTGTCCGCTATTTGAAGCGCGAGCAATATGGCAGCAGACCGCTTCTTTATGGCCCCTATTACACGGCTCAGGTTGTTGGCGTGGATTATGGCGAACCAATCTACACCAAAGGAAAAGACAAATACGAAATTACGGACAGAAAATTCAGCTACGTTTACGAGCCTGACCAACAGACAATATTACCCCGCGTTTGGAATTCTGAGCACAAAGAAACGTACATGAATATCCTGGGCATTCCCGAAGGTCAAAAGCCAACCTTCGGCCAAAACTTATACTACATGTTTACGCACCAAATTGGCACCATGTATATGCGCTATTTCATGTGGAATTTTGCCGGTCGCGAAAGCGATGAGCAAGGCGCTGATTGGCTCAAGCCGGGGCAATGGTTCAAAAGTGTACCTGATGTGTTGGCCAACAACGGAGCCAGAAATAATTTTTTCATGATCCCGTTTATTCTAGGACTGGTGGGCATGTTTTATCAATTCACCAAAGACACAAAAAGTTTTGCAGTCGTTGGGCTACTGTTTGTGATGCTCGGTGTGGCCATTGTGGTTTACCTTAACTCTCCACCTACAGAGCCGCGTGAGCGAGACTATATTTATGCTGGATCGTATTACGCGTTTGCTTTTTGGATTGGATTGGCTGTGATCGGGCTGGCTGAAGTAATTCAGAAGTTTTTAAAGAATGGAAAAACCGCTGCCATTGCTGCCACGCTTATCGGCTTAGTGGCTCCGGCACTAATGGCCAAAGACGGATGGGACGATCACAATCGCTCCGATCGCTTTTTCTCAGTCGATTCTGCTACGAATTACCTGGAGTCCTGCGCACCCAATGGAATCATTTTCACTGGCGGAGACAACGACACCTTCCCACTGTGGTACGCCCAAGAAACTGAAGGCGTTCGCACCGATTTACGCGTGATGGTATTGAGCTACTTCAATACGGATTGGTACATCGATCAAACTACGCGTAAGGCATATGAGTCAGAACCTTTCCCTTACACACTCTCTCCAAAAAACTATCAGCAAGGCGGGCCAAATGACTACCTACCATTTGTCGATATGAAGATTGCGAGCATTGATGCGAAGCAATACATCGAGCTTATCTCTAAAGACTACAAACAGTTACGCGATAATGATCGAAACGTAGTGCCGAGTAGAGTGTTCACGTTAAACATTGATAAAGCGGCTGTACTAGCCAAAGGAATCATACCAAAAGGCATGGACAGTTTGGTGGTGGATCAAATGAAAATCAGATTGCTACGCGGTGGACTGGAGAAAAAAGATCTTGCCCTCCTTGACTTGCTGGTGTCTAATAACTGGGAGCGTCCACTTTATTTGAATCATACCTCCATGTCACAAATCAATTTGGATCTGAGCCCCTACGCTGTTCAGGAAGGGAATGCCTACCGGATTCTTCCCGTTAAAAATCCACGCAAAGACCGAGAATACCTGGTCGATACCGAGAGAAGTTATGATATCATGCTTAACAAGTTTCGCTATCGCGGATTGGACAATGAGAAAATCTATTACACAGATGACTATAGAGGATTCGTGGTGAACCATCGCAGCTCATTGAACTCACTTGCCCAAGCCTTAATTGATGAAGGAAAAATGGCTAAGGCAGATAGCGTGCTTTTGTTTTCACTGGCCAAAATGCCAGACAAAGCCATCAAGTACGATCACACTACGCCTGAGACCATCGACTTGCTGTTTCAAGTGGGAGAAAAAGATAAAGCCATTGAGATCAGTAAAGTGATTGGTGATCGGTCAGATGAAATGGCTACATACTTGATCAACGAAGGATATGGGCTGACCAGCGATCTGAGAAGAAACATTTTTATACTTAACGCCATTCAGCGAGCACTCTATGAAAATGGAGAAGAGGAGTTGGCTAAGAAGTACGAGGACGCCTATACAAGACTGGTAGCTAGTTTACAAATGCGTGGCGATTTGCCGGCTGAAGATCGCTAGTTGACAGGGTAAACCGATGAGCTTATATCCTTTGATACTAAGCTATGATATTGTTTGATACTAAGCTATGATGTTGTAGCTGCTACGAATTTACGGCTGAGAAATTTTAGAAAATAGTTACCGTTCAACCCAGATTATGCAATAGAAATTCTATTGCATAATTGACGAATGAAAATCAACGATTTAGCCCCAAGTAAGAAAACCAAGTTGGTGATTTTCATTGTCAGGGTTTAACCTTGACAAAACATTGGAAACCAATGTTTTCG
>JADBYK010000040.1 GCA_020403045.1 Cytophagales bacterium | reverse complement strand
TTGCCAATATGATTACTGTGATACGGCTACATTTGATGAGTTATGTTGCCTTGTTCGATTTCATCAAAGATACGTATACCGCTTGGCGAAAAAGCAGCGACCCTCCTTTGTTCATCGCGTAAGGCAACTACCCCTAAAAACCAAGCGTCATTTTAAGCCCTAATTCCCCTACGGAAATATGACTTTTTAGACTAGTTTAGTCGGACAAGAATGAAAAAATATATTATTTCTCTCTAGTATCTTATTGTTGGCTTCTATTTCCTCAAATGCGCAAGAACGAACTGACAGCATACTTGTTACCTATCAGGCTTTGCCTTTAAAGAAGAAGGCAAATTCCGTTGGCAGGCTGCAGTTTGGCTTTGTGCCTTCAGAGAATAAATATGTGCTGGCCTCCAATAATTTCGACAAGCTTCCGGGCTATTTTAAACGGTTGCGGATCTCGGAAGCCAATACAAGCAACAAGAGTTCCTTTTCACGTAAGAAGGCCTTCGCCTTTGCGATGCCTTTAATCGACAGCCAAGTGGCCGAATTACGAGCCGATACATTAAGCAGTACCAGTTTAGCCATTAGAACACGAAGTCTTGCCAACTATCAACAAAACGCAATGCGATATTTTCAAGGCAAAACAGCCGGTACATTTTTTAAGGACAATTGGATACCCTTAACGGAATTTAAGCCTACGGGCAATAACAATCAATTGATACTTCAACTGCGTAAGGGACTTTTAACGAAAGCGGTATACCGCACTGCTAAACTACCGATAGGTTTTGCGCCTAGGTTTCCAGCGATCGATGAGCCAAAGTGTGGGCCGCTTGATCGGTTTTATAGACTTCGGAAAATGAATGGTTATGGCCTTGACAAGTTTAAATATCAGACCTATCATGCGAAAAAAAGGCAAATTGTCCGCGAAGAGTTTCAAGTGTATTTTGATAAGAACAGCTCCGACTCCAGGCAGGAAGACTTTCAACGGGTTATTGACTACCTCAAAAATAATGACTACAGCATACTCAATGCTTCCGTTGAAGGATACTCCTCCTTAGAAGGTGATGAGGAAAGAAACAAAAAATTGCAGGTAAAAAGAGCGAATGTGCTGATCAACGTCCTGCAGCGATACAACAATCAACCCATCAAATTGGATACGGTTATTGTAAGTCCTGCCCATAAGCAGTTCCGCGAAAATATTCGCTCTACATCCTACAGTTGGCTGGCTTCACTGAGTAGTGATAGCATTAGGGTGTTGCTTAACACTGACGACAAATTATTGGAGTCTGTTGAACCATACCTCACAAGCCAGCGAAAGGCTGTGCTAAAACTATCCATGTCAAAACGACTTAGCAGCGATGAACTATTTCAACAATTCAAATTAGATTTTACACAGTGGGAGGCCAGGCTAAATCCTAAAGCACCTGGGAACAGAAAACCACAAGAGGTAGAAGCCAGGGTGATGGGCATGATTGACTATCTATTTAGTTTGCTAGAAACGGGTACTATCACGGTGGAGCAGTTTACTGACGTGATTGAGCAGGCAAAATGTTACAATGTGCTCAGGGTGTTAATTGTCTATCATAAGTTGATTGAGTTTGAAAAGGGGGTTAAAGCTGATTCACTGGATAACAACTTGGATTTCAAAAAAAGTACCATTGATAAACTCTTAAAGGCTGGGCATGGAAGTTTGGTTACACTTATGCAGAATAAAGAGTACAAACAATACGAGGGTAAGTTCAAGCTACAGTTGGTAGATATGCAATCGTATCTATTTGAATTTGTACGAAAAGGCTGGTTGCCGGTTAGTTCCCTCTGCGCAATTGACTACCCCCAAAATTTCTTGTTCTGGGGTTATATATTAAATAAGTTGGCATTCCTTCAATACTTAACCAAGTACATGGACGTATCCTGTGAATCAATGAAAGCTGAACCATGGCAAGGAATTAAAAAGTTCAATGATAGTTGGCTTGATGAGGTAAAAGTAGATAAGCAAACTAGTGGAATAGCCTACGCACCAAGCGCGAAGTATGCCCCATCTTATGGAATGCCCTCTACCAGCCCCTATCTGTATTACTTAAAGACCCTATACATTAAAAATCAGAGTTCCGTTGCACCCTATATTTCACTGTCTGATGATTTTAGAGAGTTTGATTTGTACACCTTGGCGAACTACCATGTGACCCAATGGGATCCTTTTATGAATTACTATACCGACCCGGAAGTGCAGATCAAGGAGATAGACAAGGTAATTAAACAGTTAAAAGCAAGGCAGCGATTGATTTGTTCGAGAGAGGTAAATGAGCTTTATCTTGAATACCACTTAAAAGCGCTTCATTACATGAGTGTTTATTATGAACCGGGCAATGCCGAGCACACTACAATCGTGCAACAGGCTTTGCTTTTTATTGGTACCTATTATGTAAAATTTGCCGGACTAATAACGCCACGGCTTTCTTTGTATATACTGCACCAATTAAACGGTTTTCATTGGATGCCGGGCAAGTATGAGGGCACGTGGTATGCTAAAAATATTCTGAAAAGTATCAAGGCAAAGCGCGAACTTACCGCAGGCGAAAATTTTCTTTACGACAGATATCTCATTTTCTATCCGTGAGAGTATGCCTTATACGAATGCAATAAAGAAACGCGTGTATAGCCTGTAAAAACCAATGAAATTTAAAAACCCTTTTCGAGTCGTCTACGGAACTGAATTAATTGACAAATATTTTTCAGCTAATCCAGATAAAAATGATGGTGAAGATCTTAGTGACGGAATCTTTTGCATTGAAAATAGTACACATTCATTTGAGCGCTTTGACAAAGATAAAATCAGGATCTTTTTCAAAAATATCACGAAATACAGAGACTACCATATGTACGAAAATGGTGTAAAAGTTGGAATAGCAAGACTCGTGGAACCCCATACTTTTGAAACTCGAATGGGTACTATTGTTTGTTCCGGTGTAGGAAAAGTAACGCAAGGGAAAGTGGTTAGAAAGAGACGAATTGTAGATGTAACTATCTCAAGGAAGTTATGGTCAAAAAGACTTACAATTAAAATTGACAACGACCATTTAAATTTGAAAATAAAATGTGAGAAAATCTATGCTGAAACTTATTTCTATGAAAGAATCTCTGACCTTGAGTAGGCCCAATTCATATAATTAACTTTCTAATTTGAGAGAATTGCGGGGTTATAGACAGAGGTTAAACCAATGCTTTAAGCTTTTTTATGCGGAAGCAACACTTCCTGGAAAATGTATTAGAAATTAATTAATCTCTTCTTACCGTTTAAACCATTTTGCTAACTTGAGTTACTATCTATTAAAGTTGATCATGGGAGTTCACTACGTCACAAATTGACGTATTGTTTTACTTCCTTCGCGCGATAGTGATTAGAAATGGAGAATGAAAATAAAATGAACCCAATACCTAAGGTACCTTGGTTAGAGCTCCTCTTTTCAGGCAGAACTCAGCTTGATAAGGATAGGGCCAAGACCGGAGTAAATTGGATTTACAACCATCTCGGGCTGCTGCCGCCTAAAATTCTTTTTGTCGGTTCGCCCTTGGCGAACAGAATAGAAATTTTGGAAATTCAAAAGACCTACGCCTATCCGGAAGCATCAACAAAATCCATCAAGGATCTGGTCATCAAGTTTTTCAACAAATTCTTCGTTGTGGATTTTGCTGACTTCGGTGCATTTAAAAATTCTTTGCTATTCAACGACCTATACACCAAGATTGATAGGCTCCTTTACGAACCAATAAGAAGACAGGTTGAGATATCTTTTTGCGCCAAGAGTGGGGAAGTTGAGCAAGAGATAGGTGTAAACTTGTTTAAGTTCCTTGCGCATGGTGAACCAACTTTTGAAACTATTGACGGCAACCCACCGAAGCAAGAATTTACGCTTGTGAAGGACTTTCTCACCTCAGGCTTTTACGAGGCGATATTTTTGAAAGAGTTTTGTATTATTTCAGAAATGCCAGTAGGCATCGCACGAGATGAAAACAATAGGCTCCATTGTGCTGATTCTGCTGCTGTAGTTTTCAAAGATGGGTATAAACTTTTCTTTTGGCATGGTACCGCAGTTCCCCGTGATTGGATAGAACGAAAAGAGCTGATCAATTGGGAAGTTATACACCAAGAGGTAAATACGGAGAGAAGAAGGTGTTTATTGGAAATTTTAGGTACTGAGAAGTATTTAAAATTGACCGGAGGCGTCACCTTGGTTGATGCTGATTTCGATGCTCAAGGCAACGAAATGAAGTTGTTTGTCAGCCGAAAGAGAGATCCCTTTTTTGGAGAAAAGATTCAATACCTGGAAGTGATATGCCCCAGTACTGGCAGGAGGTATATTTTATATCCACCCAATCAAAAAAGCCGTAACGTGTGGCAAGCAAAAGCATCAACTTTTAAAAATCAACCTATTCAAATAAGGCATGGCGATGTCGGTCTGCTGAATCTAAACAAGAATTTTTCAAAACCAAGTGTAGAAACTTAAACTTAAAGATTATGATCGATTTATCAAATGCGCAAAAAGTGAAGAACAATATTATTGCCCGTGGTGAAGTATCAGGGCACTCCCATATCGCGGTGGGCGATGTTGAGGTTTTAGAGCTAGACGGAGAGATTTATCTGGATGTAAAAGGTGAAGCGGCCATCAAGCATTTGCTGGAAGAGGCCTTTGTAAAAGAAGGTAAAGAAGTATGGACTGGAGAACATGCGGATATTAAAATCGAGCCAGGAGTATACAAGTATGTGCCACAGATGGAGTATGATGTATTGGGTGATTTTGAGAGGAGGGTTTTGGATTGATTAAGGTAGCCTCTGAGGTAGTTTGTAAACTTAATAGATCAAGACCAGTGATTAGATTAATAGATGCACCCCAAAATGGGTAGATAGCTTTTCCCTTTTTGTAGCACTGCCATTCCATATTTGTTTTTTAAAGAGAAAACTAACTTCTACAACTTTCGTCTGAATTACTTGAATAACATTCAATGAATGTTCGGTTAAAATTAATTAAGCCGCCACACCCGGTCCTAATTCGGCTAAATCGTAAAAGTGCTGAAAGGCTACGTCCACTTTTTGAGAGAATAACATCCTATCGTAGCTTTCTTCTGGCAGATATTCACTAAGCACCTTCTGTATTTCTCTTTTTACTATTTCCTGGGTTGCCTTTTCTTTATGCCATTCCTGAATTAGGATTTTATTCTTTGCATCAAAAAGTTTTGATAATAATGTTTTTGCGGCAAGTCTTACCTCTTTCTCTTCCGCTTTGGTGAGTTTCTCTTTCTTTAACAAATCAAACAATTCTTGCTCTGCTTCCGTCATTTCGTTTTTAGCAGCGCGTTGCTCTTCTTCGCTCATTACTTCTGCCTGTTTTATGAGTTCTTCATAGGCTTCATCAATGGATAGGCTGCCAGAATTATAGTCATCAATAACTTTTTGAAAATTCACGAGAAACGAACCTCTGGTTTTATTTTGAGCTATCATTTGATTTAACTTAATCTCAAGAAGTTCTCGTAAGTCTGCAAATTGAATGTTCTTGTGCTTCTTTTCTGGGAATTGAGCCCTCAGCACAGCAAAATTCAATTTACTTAAATCAATTTGCCTAGAATCATTGATGGTATATTCTACCTTGGCCTCACCAGTCAGATCACCTTTACTGAGAACACTCGTATCCAAAAGAGCGTCAATTTTCTTTTTGGCCCTTGCAACGGCTTCGTCCTGGTCTACATTTCTGTCAACTACGTCTCTCAGGTATTGCAATACATCTCTATTCTTTTTGATTAAAGGATAATCATATACTTCTGGAGTTGCAGAATCGTAGAGCGAAACAATGGTATTGACAAATAAGCCCAACTGTTTTCGATATTCATCTTTTGCCAATATTATGTTGGCGTATTCCTGAAACATTTCGATATCTTTAAAGCCTTTTTCACTAAGACTTAGAATTCGATCTATATCAGCGCCTAACTCTTTGCAATAGGCTTTTGCCTCTGTAGTGGCCTGTTCAAGCAGTGCCAGTAATTCTTCAAATTCTTTTGCGGGGTATTCATCGCTGTCGTCATCCTTTTTATTCGTTTTCCCCTTTGTGCCCTCTGCATAGGCAGCCAATGCGATTTTTAAATTTCTAAAAACACCAAAGTAATCAATGACTAAACCATTCTTTTTACCTTCAATTACCCGGTTAGCTCTTGCGATAGTCTGCATGAGCGTGTGATTCTGTAAAGGCTTGTCCAGGTATAAGGTTGACACGGATGGTGCATCGAAGCCTGTCATCCACATAGCAGTAACAAAGACAATGCGATAGGTATTATTGGGGTCTTTGAAATAATCTTCAATATTACGACCATCCTCATCCGGGTGATCAATCAAATATCGGTGTGGTTTAATATCCAAACCTACTTCTGCAAATGCTTTCTCTTCCTCTTTATCACCACCTTCCTGGCTAATTACCACAGCCATTTTAGTTTCATTTATAAACGTAATGGCCCTTTCATATCTTTTCTTTAGCTCTGGATTTTGCTCTGCTACAATTTTTTTACGAAGCTCCTTTACCTCTTCTTTAAGATGGTATTGAACTTTATCATACATTTTGACGGCTGTGAATTTATCAATGCTGATCACCATAGCCTTCATCGGTCTACGGATCTTATTATCATCCAAAACATCCAATCGATATGGAAAATGCTTTACTATGTGCATTGCAATTTCTTCGAGTCTGTCATCCCTTCTTACAACATTGAGCAGCGTTGAATATTCCTTATCCAGTTTCTTTTTCTGTTCTTCTGAAAGATTTTCTTCTTCCAGGATGGCAGCGGCATCACCTACTAAATCTGAATTTACTTGCTCAACCTGAGGAACACTCTTTTTATAGTAAAGCGGAACGGTGGCGCCATCTTCTATGCTCTGAGCAAAATTGTACTCTGAAACGTAGTCACCAAATTTATCTTTGGTAAGCTCACTTCGTAATAATGGAGTGCCTGTAAATGCGATGTACTGGGCGTGTGGCAATCCTAACCGCATGTTTTCTGCCAATGTCTTGTATTGAGTACGGTGTGCCTCGTCTACAATAACAATCCAGTCTTTTCTGTCTGTCAGTTGTGGAAATGTCTTTCCGCTTTCAATACCAAACTTATAGATGAGCGTAAATACAAATGCTCTATTCGATTGCAAATAGTCTTTCAGTTTGTCCTGATCAGAAGGACGGAAATAGTTTTCCTTTTGCTCTTTCGTTTCAACAACCGTTTCTGTCTCTACAAAATTTCTGTAAATCTGGCCGTCTAAGTCTTTGCGATCTGTAATGATAAGGAAGGACCAATTACCATTTACTTTTCGTTGAATCTTTTTTGAAAAGAAAATCATGGAATACGATTTTCCTGAACCTTGTGTATGCCAAAATACACCCAGCTTGCCCTTATTAGTATCTTTGTTTTGAAGGGCAACGATGGCATTGTTTACCCCAAGAAACTGGTGATTTTTAGCAATTATTTTAACTTTATTCTTATGGTATAAAACAAAGTTTTCAAAGTAATCGATTAAATTTTCTTGTTTGCAGAGACCTTCTCCAAATATCTTTAAGCTCAAATGTTCACCCGTTCTTTCACTTTCCTTCTCAATCTCTTCTTTAGTAGGTTGATCGTGTGTGATCGCAGTGTCTTTTAATTTCAGCCAGGAAAAGAAATGGTCCCATGGTGAATTAAAACTTCCTACTCGTGTTTGAATACCGTTTGAAATACACACGAACAGATTAAACCAGAACAATTGAGGTATATCGCGCTGGTAGTCTTTTAAATTCTTATCATATCCCACCTTCACTTTTTCTGTTGCATTCTTCAATTCAATCATTATCAGAGGCAGGCCATTTACGTAAAGCAGCAAGTCTGGTCTGCGGGTAATGTTTTGAGTTTGCAAATACTCAATGCTTAGCTGCGATACAATCAAAAACTCATTCCTATTTGCCAGACTAAAATCTATGATTTGTACGTAGTCATTTTCTTCTCTGCCCTGGTCATTTTTGTATGATACAGGAACTCCCTTTTTAATGAGTTCATATACTTCTTTATTTGCAATGATTGGTGTTAATGTGGCGCGGCTTTTCGTTATCTCACTGACTGCATGCTCAATGCATGATATTGGTAAATGTTTGTTTAAGCTCTTTAGATTATTTCTCAGTCTATCTTTAAGAACCACCTCCTTCAAACTGCTTCTTCCTACAAGCTGTTTTTCCCACGCGTTAATATGGGTATAGCCCAGCTTATCTACAAAGAAATTAATATCTGCTACCTCTACATGTGATTCATTGAGATATGCCATGGCTCGTTAATTAGTAGATTCTTGACTGAAGAAATCTAAACTCCAAATCTCTTCTCCTATTGATTTATACAATGCTTGTCTGATTTTTAAATCTTCGGTTTTGTACTGACTGTGTGCCTTGAAGGGCAAGCCTGACTCACTAACATACGCAAGGAAATTTGGGTTACGTTCGTAACAAACTGTGTTTAACGACTGAGCCAATAAATTCTCTTTTATATAATGTGGCAATTTCTCTTCGTACTTACCTGCTCCGAAAGATTGATTTGTACCTCTGGGCAATAATATCAAATCTCCTAAGCGGTTTCGTATCTCATTGAATTCATGCACCTGCGTAAATTCATCTGCATGGTATTCCAGTTTATCGGCCCATATATGTTCAATTTCAAAAGGCTTTCCATCAGGGTTGTTAAAATAGGTTTCAAAGCTGGTTGACTTGCCAGATTTTTGCTCTATGTGAGCGGTGATGCGACTCAAAATAAATTTGATGAAATGCTTATTCTGACCGTGCATGCCCAGACTGAGTATACCATCCAGATTCTCTTCTATGTCAGCTAATTTTTGAGCCAGAATTTTGCCAAGCTCTGCCACTGTTTTATCTCTTAGCTCCAGTACCAGATTATACATTGTATAGCGGATGGAGCTTTGAGAAAAATTGCGATAGTTAACGCCACGATACAACGAAAAGGTTTCGATAAAGCGGGCCACCAAATTCAATTTCTTGTCTATAGTTTCCTCATTATCAGAAATGCCGATGGGTGCCAGTAGTAAAGGATCAGCTAATGAACTGGCAAAGCCCCATTGTTGACTGTAGTAGAGGTGCTCCACGTTCTTTTGCAGTACTCCACGGGCTTTATAGATTTTGGTAAATACCTTCATGTAAAACACGATGTTGGTATTAACCAAGCTATAAAAATCAGTTGGGTTATTGAGCTTGATCTTATCCGTATTGTCTTTTACCCATGTATGGAATCGGGTACCAATTTTTTCAAAATCTTCATTGGCCGATCCTGCTTTACCTGGGCGAATAGTAACAGCATACTTTGCACGAAGCCAAGCCTGAAAAAAGCTGATATCTGCTTCATCCCATAACTCATGCAGGCCCTTGATCTCTCTTTTCCAGACCTCGTTGATTTTGTCTCTTTGCTCTTGCGTTCTTACCTTCGAAAGCAGATAGCCTTTAAGCATTTCACTTGGTGTCAGATTCAAGCCACGATCATTCATGGTTTCAAATATGGTATAGGCATTATCGTCTGAATATGCGATTATTACTACAAGCACCACATTTTGTATTAGCCAATCAATAAAAAAGGGCAGCGCCCTTCCTTTTAGTTCATCTGGAAATAGTTCTGCGATATCGTTGTAACGGGCTGCAATATTTTTTACTGTCTCGTCATCAGTATCCTTTACCTCGTATTCTCCTTTGGTGTACAAAGCATCTAAGCAATGCCTACGTTCCGGCACATCCAGGTTAAACGATTTTTGGCCGTATGTTTCAGAATAAATAAGTGTATCCAACTTCACTTTTTCCGCATGATTTTGTTGTAGATTATTGAGGTAGATAAGTAAAATAGTTAGGGACGTTAATCGCTGTTGACCGTCAATTACCGATTTCTTTCCATCCTTATTACTGAGCACGATAGGACCCAGATAATAGGAATTGTAATTGGCTACATCCGAACGCTCGTGCTTCTCTTCATAGTTAAGAGTAAATGAAGTTTCAAGGTCAGCAATTAATTGCTCGATATGCCGCTGCTGCCATTTATATTCCCGTTGGAAATAATCAATGGTGTATTTTTTATTTGACAGCACATCGCTGATGCTGTAATCTTTTGCTTCTATTTTACTTGATACCTGGTCCATAATCTTTATCTAAAATACTCAGATTTCGCAAATAATGAACTCAACGTTGGGATATTGGCTTTTTTTTGTGTTAAGAAATGTTGCATTCGGCTCATTCAGTGCCGTTTTATTAAAAGCAATAATACCGGCCTGATCGACTCCGAATTTCTTAAGGTCGCTTCTCAGTTTGATCTGAAAGAAGGAACAGGCTGTGTTAAAGGCTTCGCCAATAATAATTTTGCCTTCCTTATCGGTAACCATCATATCATTACCTCCTTTGTTACTCATATTTAACCGAATGCTTTTGATATGATGTTGGCTAAAAAGAATTTCAGCAGCATCGAGTAATACCAGATCAGAGTAAATGCGATTGCTTATTTCAAAGAAAGACAGATTATGGTAAGGGCCAAAAGATACTTCCTGTCTCTTCACCCAATGCATTAACTCAAGAGTTTTTATGGTTGGAATTTCCAATTGCTTTTCAGCAAGAAGCGAATCATACTCGTTTTTGAACAGCGTAATATCTGCTTGAGATAGATCTCTATCAAAATACTTTGCTAGCAGAAAAGTTTCCTTTTTACCTTTTGCCATAATGCGGTTTTTGTTCTGCGGCCATGGCCATTGGCTCTAACTCTTCTTGCTCGCCTAAATGCTCTACCGACAACTTACCACTTATTAATCGAGGCAATAACAGGTCTCGTGTCTGTTGGAGGAGTTGGTTTTTGTCTGATAAAATTCTAATCTCATCATCCATTGGTTTGACAAACTCTTGAAATTGATTTGCTTTTACATTTATAGGCTTGATGATTCTAATTCTAAGTAAATCATTTTTAGAGACCGCATTGAATACGGCTCCATTGCCAAAAGAGTCTTCCTCACGGAAAACATCCTTTAAAAGATAATAGCAATAATTGATAAGGTTCATTTTGTGTTTAACACTGCAGAGGCCTCGGCCAATAACCAATTTAGTTGTAGCTATGTTGATGCGTCCGACTGGTGCACGAACACTTAGAAGAATTTCGCCTTCATTAGCAATTCTCTTCAGATCGGTGCAATAGGTAATATGATTCGGGAATCGATCACTAAAGTTTGTAACACCTTGATGAAAGGGTAAACCAATTTTTTCCTCGTTGTAAAATTCTGATGAAGGTGATTGCCCCATTTGAAACTCACAAACCGATTCAAGTCTAGAATTCGCCCATCCGTCCGGCAGCGCACCTACCGTACCATGCGGCACTTCCTTTCCTTGTTCATTTAAAAACCTGGTGGACTCATAGCCGGGAAACCGAAAGCGCACAAACCACTCTTTGTAAATTTCTTCGGCCATTTCTTCCAGCAGCTTAATGCGCTGCTTGTTGTTTTCAATCAACTCATCATACGCAGAAAGAATAGAGGCGATTTTAACTTGCTCTGTATATTCATGGACAAATATATTTTTAGTTAGAAGTTTATCTAAACTCATATTGTCTTGAGTTGTACCTCGTGAAATTGCTTCGAGCTCAAGTTTTATAAAATCCAAATAATATTTTACGTATCTAACATCAGAAACTCCTTCATAGGGTTGAAATCCAACTATACTGTCTGGAAAGCAAGCATCAATACCTAAGATAGCCGTATCGCCAATGTTGGCCGCAATAGTTATTAACAAAGTCCCTTTAGGCCAAAGTTTACTTTGGGATAAACCTAGCTCACTATATGTTTGAGTATATTCATTCAAATAAAAGTTTGCAGCTTTAACATCGCCAGTTTGAACAAAGGGATAAGGGCCGTTGTACAAGGCTTCATCATTTCGTGGCCGATGTTTTGATTTGCCACGACCAACTGATCCAAGATCATTAAGTTTTAATTTTTTCAAACTCATTTTAAGAGTAAGTTTAGATTTGAAGAGATCGCATCTTCTAAAACGCTCGATTGATTGTTAAGCTCATTTAGTTTTTCATTGTACGATAAAATACGCTCTTCAAATTCTTCTTGAGAAATAGCCAACGACTCTAACTCAACCCCTACATACCTTCCTGCGTTCAAAGAATAATCTTGTTCTTCAGCATATTCTTTTTTGCTGGCTACTTTACATAGGCCTGTTACATCACTATACTTTCCTTCAGGGAAACGGCTTTGCAGCCAGTGTATGTTGGTGTACCAGTAGGTTACTTGCTCAATCGCAGCTTTCCAGTTTTCCTCTAACTCGTCCAAGGCTTTTGCTACGTTGTTTAGTTCTAATTCAGGCCATGTTTTATCATTCTTGAGTTTCAACAGCTTGTCGGCTTCAATCCAAAGTTCGCTCAGAGAGTCTTTGTTGGTCTGTAGTTGAGCTTCAGTTTGTTTCAACTCAGTTACATACTCATTGAGTTTTTCGGAAAAAGTCAACTGTGTTTTGTTGGTGGCGGGTATTTCTTTTTTCCAATCCAGTTTGGGTATGCTTACATTATCAAGCGCAAAGGCTGTAAGTTTTTTCTCCAGGCCACTTTTGTCGAGCTTGGCTTGCTCTTCATCTTTGCGTTTGGCTTTACTGTCTTCTACATACTGTTTCAGGTTAGCTAAAGCCGTTGTAAGCTTTTGTTGGAAGCCGGCAAATAGAGCAGGCACTTGTTGTACAGCCTCGGTGGCATTGGTAGCGTAATGCTTCACCAGTTCTACATACCTTTCGTTCTCGCCCCGGTATAAGCGCACAATCGCGGTGAGGTTTTGAATGTGTTCTTCCTTCCACTCGCGGTGTGCCCTGTCAATTTGGTGATAGGTGTTGCGGGCATCGAGGAAAAGAATTTTGTCTTTGCGGTTGGTTTCTACTTTCTGCTTATCAAAGAACCAAAGTGTGGCAGGCAGCGTAACCGTAAAAAACATATTGGTAGGCATGGAGAGCATACAGTCTACAATGCCACTGTCTACAATCTTCTTGCGTATTTCATATTCGGAGTTACCCGCATCGGAGGCTGAGTTGGGCATCACAAAGCCGGCTCTTCCTTTTTTATTGAGCGAAGTGGCAAAGAGCGAGATCCACAGGTAGTTGGCATCAGTAATGCTGTCGTCTGTGTTCTTGCCTTTGTTTTTGGGCAGACCGTATTTGTAAAAGCGTTCGTCATTTTTTACGGTGCTTTCTTTTACGCTCTTCACATTGAAAGGCGGGTTCGCCATCACAAAATCAAATTTACCCAAACTTTTGTACGGGTCGCTTTCGTAGGAGTTGGTTTCGGTTATCTCTCCACGGATGTTGTTTACCATCAAGTTCATCTTGGCCAAACGCACGGTTTCGCCCATGTACTCCTGCCCACATACATAAATATCGGTAAGGTCGTGGTTGGCTTCTTGTATAAACTTGGCACTCTGCACAAACATGCCACCCGAGCCGCAGGCAGGATCATAAATTTTTCCGGCATAGGGTTCGATCACTTCCACAATAAAGCGAACCACCGAAGTAGGTGTGAAGAACTCGCCACCCTTCTGGCCTTCACTCATGGCAAACTCGCCCAGGAAGAATTCATAAATCTTTCCGAACACATCGCCCGAGGCATCTTTTGGTATATCGGAAAAAGTTTTGAGCAACTGCGGAAGTATATCGCTCTTCTTTTTTTCAATATCGAAGTACGCTTCTTTGGGGAGCACGTCTTTGAACTTTTCATCCTGATGTTCTTCAATGCCTTCCATAGCCTTGCGCAGAGCTTTGGCCATGCTCTTATCACCCGGGAGTTTTAGCAGATAATCATAACGTGCATACGGTGGCAAATAAAATCCACAAGTAGCGAGCGCAATGGATTCGATAGGCCGTTCTTTACGTGTGCCTTTAGTGGCGTTGAATTCCTTTAATATCTCGGCTTCGTAGTGGCCGTATTTATTATCAGCAAACCGTAAGAAGATTAGGCCTAACACTGGCACCGCATAGTCGGCAGCTTTTAAGCCTCCGTAGGCTCGAAGGGAGTTTGCCGAAGCCCACAGGTCGTTTTCTAATTTTTTAAGTTGCTCGTTGGTCATGTTTATTATGCTCTTATTGATCTGATCAATTTCTTTGTTCCAGTAGCATCAGGCTTAGTTGCCACTTCAATCTTTTGGTGTTCGCGTAATTTAAATTCATTTACCATGTGTGGGATAATGCTCAAGGTATTTCCGCCTGCTAACGGCTTGAATGTGCCATAACCATTTTCTGCTATTTTAATTACCTGGCCTTTAATCCATTCCTCATCGGAAGTACTTAGATCTACAGATTCCCAAAGAGATTTATTCTTGTTGATGTCAGAATTTTCATCAGCATACTTTTTGAACCAAATCAAGATATCGAGCAGTTGAAAGGTTAAACTATATAAGAGATAAGGAGTATTTACCGATTGACGATAGTCTGTGAGGTTGATATTATTTTTTATTTCAGGATCAACAGTATGTGAGGCAGCGCCTGTAATAAATATAATCGATTTTACTGATTCGGAAATGATTTTATTGAAATGTGCTTTTTTACAACTAACACCCAAATGTTTTGTGGCAACTCCAGATAGAAATAAACTTGATTCAGAAAGATTTACTTTTCCGCCATCAACACACCTATCATGCAAGAGGCCGATTGTATTAGTCGCTCTAAACATCAACTCAAGAATGATTCTAATCTGTGTGAAATATAACTCATCGTCAAACGAAGAATTTGGCTCTCTAACACTTTTCAGTATTTGCATCAGAGGTTTTAGAGCTGCTTTACCAATATATTTGGCCTGACACAACTCAAACGCTTTGGCGTAATCATGCTTAATTTGAGTTTCTGGTTGAAGGTCGGCTTCTCGTTTTACGTCATTCCACAGTAAATCTAAATGGTCTTGACTAGTTTTGTCGTAAACTTTGTTATTCTTATACCCTTCAGCATATCTGTTTTTCTCTTTTGTAAAACTTGACTGACCTGATAAAATGAACCAAGGCATCACTTTTTTATCGCTCAACTTGTCAATTGCTCTCGCCACAGAAAACAAGGCAGTGTCTTTCACCGAGTCCCCAGATTGACCCGGTTTATTGAAAAAAAGTCCGTCAGCAATAACTGCATCATATATTAGATAATTTTTTTCCAGCTCTGCAACTCCTTCCTCTGCATTGCTAAAGCCATGTAGTGATATATCATTGATGGCCGCAGTTTCCTTTATAAGGAGAAGCTCATCAAATTCATCATCAAACCAGAGAACCTTATAGTGCTTCATTTTCTTCTGCTTCTAGTATCGGGAAGTTAATTTCAAAACTCGTTGCTAAATCTGAATCGGGGAGGCCTTCTCCGCTGGTTTCATCGATAATCGAGAAGTTACCTTTAAAGTACGCGATTATCTCATTGATATACCATCCACCGTACCCATCACCGCTATTCGTGCCTGCAGCTGAACTTTTTCTGATAAAGTCCTGCTTGGTAAAATTCTCCGGAAATGGTTTACCCGTGTTCGAGACAAGAATTGTAATGTCATTCTGCAAATCTTCCTCGTCATATTTCATCAAATGTATCTCAATTCGTTCCATTTTGCCCTTGGTAAATGCATGTTCAACGGCATTGTTTACGAGGTTATCAAATAAATCACTGAGCAAATCGGCATTACCGTTAATAAATGTCTTTACAACTTTACCGTTGTCATCAAGAAAGGCTTCTTTATCGTAATTAAAATCTATAAGAAAGTTTTCACTTTTACGGGTGGACAATTCACTTGCATAACTGTCTAAGAACTCAATGATGTCGATTGGAGTTAATGCCTTAGACTCAACTATATTTTCAACTTTAAGCTTCTTACTTACAGCCTCAGCAATTCTCCTCACATTTTTTTCAAGTATTTCCAGGTATTGGCCAAAAGTCTGCTGGTGTTTTTCAGAAAGCTTCAACGACATCAATTCAGGAACTTTATCTAAGACCTTCGAATCAATTATTTTCCTGATATTATCAATCGAACCAATCACGTTAGAGGAAGGGCCCGCTAGTGTGTGGCGTAAGTGCTTATTTTGCTCAGCGATTTCATTTTCAAGACCGTGAATTCTTTCAAATAATATTAGCTCCTTCTTCTTATCACTGCGCAATGCTTCTAATACCCCCTGCACTATCGCTCTTTGCTCTTCCAGTGATTTGCCGTATTGTAATTGATTATGGGAGACGGGAAGTTTTATCCTGATGCTAAGTAAATCTTCTTTTCTTAGGTTGAGTATTACAGAACCCGTTCTGAAAGCACCAGCTTGTTCAGCTACATAATCAGAATTCAGTTCATTGATTAGGTAGCCAATGTTGACCTTAGATTCATCGACTTTTAATGCAATGATATCTTGAGAAATAAGAATTGGTTCACCTGAATATTTAAAATAGGTGGGCTTCAAAGTTTGCCAGCGAGCTGCCAACAATAAACATGACTCTGATATTAATTTTGAAAACAAACGTTGTCGTGGCAATTCGATCGTTTTTCTTTCTAGACTAACTGAAGTTCCGGCTAAATGCTGTTCTATCATAGAAAATTGTTCCACTGTAAGAATCGCATTGGGATGATTGTCTAAAATAAAACCCTTTTTAGCTAGAAATTCAACAATTGTATTATGTCCAATATTCAGTATCCGAGAAGCCTGTCCTAGCCGGAATACTTTATTTTCTAATTTATCAACATCCAATAAGTAGTCTAACTTGTCATCTTTCAAATCCCTTATTCGAACAAATTTTTCGGACTTGCCTTCAATCTCTCGTGTACCATTTATGATGTTAACTATTTCGCTAAGCAGTACCAGGTTAGATTGACCATCCTTTTCTATTGTGGGAGCAAAGTATCTCGGAATCGAGAAGTCGTAACCTGAATCCCTAATAGAATCGTTTGAAACAATTCGGAGTGAATCAGAATTTTTGCCGTCCTTAACTAGTCTATTAAGTTCAAAATCATTTATCCGCTTTTCCCTGGTCGATGTTTTATTAATACAATTTTTTGCGTCAATAAACCGAACAAAACCTTTCTTCTTTTTGTCTTTGTTAATTACAACGACTGAAATCAAGATACCTGTGTTAGGCATGACACCTGAAGGGAATGAAACTACCATTTCCAACAGATCATGTTCAATTATGTGTTGCCGTAATCTCAGTTCCATGCCTCCACTGAATAGGAATCTGTTTGGAATAATGGCTATTAACTTACCGGTTTCATTCAGGTCATCAATTCCTTTTTCGATAAAAAAGCTTTCGCACGTTTTAAAGCTGCCAAACCTACCAGTAATTTCTTGAGGCAAGCGCATCCCAAACGGAGGATTTGCAATAATGAGATCATACTTTTCTTGCCAAGGATTCCAGTGTCTGATGGAATTGCCCTGGCTAAATCTTGAAGTATTTAGCTGGTTGTGCGCCAGGATTCTTAAGGAGCCAAGTGCCCATGTTTTTTGACTTATTTCCTGGCCTAAGTAATTGACATCCTTACCTAAGAAAATTGAAAAGGAGGCAAGTCCTGCAAACGGGTTGTATACTTTTGCGTTTGCCGGTAATGAAGTTAAACCACATGCAAACCTGGTTAGTTCAAGAGGTTGTATATCTACTCCACCTAATTTACCGAGGTAACTATTAATCTTATAAATAAGATCATCAAAGATAAGACCGAAATGTTTGTCGAGCAGAGCATGATCCATTGATTTCATCTGACTCCCCAACATTCCTAATGTTTGGAAGCTTAAAGACTCCAGTAATGGTTTAAAAACATTATGAATGAATGGTAACCTACCAAAAATGCTTCTAGGCTCAGCCTTATCCTTTTCAGTAGTAACCACCGAAGGCAATTCTACATCAACAGTTTTATCATTCCTTGTAAAAACGTGAAGGTCAATGCTATTTCGATAAAGTGATAGCAGATATAAGACGATGGTATATTCGCTTGGGCTGATAATTTCTGAGCGCAGGATTTCAACTAGTTGCCAGCATTTGTCTTTCAAATCAGAGATCTTGCTATTGTCAATCATAGTTTTTTCCATATCGTCTGCATGTTTAATCATCATGCATCAAAGGTGATCTGAATATGTGCAGCCAGTCTGCATAATAACTCAAGAGTTTAATAATTTTTTAGAGCAGCAGAAAGTCTCCCCTGAATCTGTTGACTTAGTCTTTTTGGATTTATTTTGGGTGTAGAAGGCCATTGAATTGTCTTTATCTCAGCTAAATTGAAGGGTCTATATGTGTGCATCAAGCTGCTTTCTTAAAGAATAGGGCTTACAAAATAGTCAAAACAAAGCGGAATAATGGCTATTTTGTAATTCAAATTACGGCTGGCCGTTGCTTATTCTAACCCCTATGAGATATTCCAATAGTGCAATAATCATAATCGACTGATTGTAAGTAAGTAAAAGCGGTTACCTTAAGACGGAAAAAACTGATCCGACTCAGCGGAATTTCCACAACGCCTATCGGCACCAAATCTCAAAACTCAAAGGTGGGTCAGATCATTTCCTGAATCCTTACCATCAGGTGGGTCAAACAATTCCCGGAATACCACGGTCAAGTCATTTCAGGAATTTCCACCCGGTCAGACAATTCCCGCAATCGGTAAGGTCAAATGATTTCCGGAATATTCATTTCGTGGACGAGTTCGGTGAAATATTGCCCACCTTGAATGACCGTTGCAATCGCTTTTTCGAGTTCGTTAGGGCTAGAGTCCTTTAGAAGAAAACCATCTGCACCCAATGCGACCAGATGAACAATCAAAACAGGCTCATCGAACTGAGTAAGAATAATCACCTTTACTTGAGGATGCAATTCTTTTATTTTTTTTTTAACAGTCAATGCCATTCAAGTTAGGCATTTGAATATCCAGCAGCACGATGTCAATTTGTTCACTTTTTAGTGTGTCTAACACATCCAATCCGCTGGCCGCTTCAAAAAGAGTAAGGTTAATTGGAAAAATCGCCAATAATCTTACAAGCGATCTGCGAAAGAGCTGATGATCATCAACAACCAATTGTTTAGTTTTTTTTCTAGAAGCTTAAACAAAAAAGTCTACTGTAATTATAGGAAAAAATACAATACCCCATTTGTGGGGTGGTCTACTCTTTTCTCAATCCCTTTTTCAGGCAAAAAACTACATGGACTGACCTTTGCAGGAAACCGAAAATAATTTAATCTTTTTTATTTTACTTTAGCGCAAAGGCTGATCTTAAATGGTTTGCCCACAGAACAGAATTATGTACCCAAAAAAATAATTGCTTTCCAATGATAAAAAGCGTCATAAATATTTTTTTAGGTATGGAGAAAGGTAGTTTCGCTGTTCGAGTAATAAACCATTGCTTACACGTATGAATCATTTAGAAAAAAGGACAAAAGAAATTTACTTATCGGGGCTCACTTTATTGGCCTTCAGTTTAGTTTGCAGCGCAGCCTTTTCCCAAAGCGTAGATATGCTTACGGGTAGATTACAGATGTCTGTGCCTATTGGTTCACTCAATGCAAATGACATTACTATTCCCATTTCGATATACCATAAAGGCACTAATGTTAAAGTTGCTGAAGGCGAGAGTGACCTAGCTGTTGGATGGAGCCTGGCCGCAGGTGGTGCCGTATCTCGAGTGGTGCGAGGGCTACCGGATGAAATCAACACAGCCACCAAGAAAGGCTGGCTCTACAACAGCAATGCAGCCAATGTTCAATCTTTTTCGCCAACTGCCGATGATCATTTGCCCATCTGCACCGATGAAGTGGCCGATTGGAATTTTTTAGAGAACCTGATTGGTCCAAATTATCAGAATGATACCGAACCAGATATTTTTTTTATCAATGCGCCCGGCCTTTCGGCAAAGTTTGTGTTTGGCGCAGATGGTCTCCCAAAATTGTTGACCTATCAGGATATCCAGATTACGGCTGACCTAACAAATTCCATAACCCCTTTTACTGTTAGAACGAACAATGGATACATCTATACATTTAATGATGGTGGGAGTTCGGTCACCCGATCGAGCTCAAATAGGAAAGGAAATGTTGGGCCGCATGCAGAGTATTCTTATTATAAGACCACCGACTATTCAAAGTTTGATTTTGTAAGGGTATGGAATTTATCTTCCATGAGTTCGGTGAAAACGGGGACTGCTGCTACCTTTGGTTACTCAGCCTTCGAAATATCTGGGGCTAGCCGTCAATACAACAGTAGCGACTCGCTCTATCTGATAACAGATGTCTATACACAATCGAAGTTGAAAACGATCACGCTCAAATCTAGTAAAGCAACCATTAATTGGGACAACGACCGATTGAATTCCATTGAAATAGAAGAGACGAACTTGGCGCAGAAACAAACCATCACATTTGGATATTCTCAACTATTTCCTAATCTACCCAACCTTCGAAGTAAATCCTTCTTAACAGAAATCAACATCTCTTCCACTTGCGATTTCCCCAAGGAAAGAAAGTACAGTTTTGAATATGAGGGGTTTCCTCTCGCTGCGCCTTTGCCCTACTCGGACATCAATAGGAACAAGAACTGGGGTCAAGATTATTTCGGTTACCCTAATGGAGTAGCCAGCAATAAAAACCTACCGACCCTTTACTTTTTTGCCACAGATACAGACAGCAAGAGGCTCCGCATGCAACCCTTTGGCACTATCTATCAGACCATTGCTGGGCAGGATCGTTCTGTAGCTGGCAACATTTCATTTGGTGCGCTCAAAAAGATCAAATTACCCACTGGTGGCTACTCAGAGATCACCTATTCACAAAATCGGTATTTTGATGGTTCAACGGCCGTGGAGAGGGATGGCCCAGGTATGAGGGTTTCCAAAATTATTACTCAAGGGGGAGAGTTGATCTACGGCAAGGAGCTGGAGGTTACTTCACCTTATCGGGAAATTGTGAAAGAATATGAATACCTGAATTCCACGGGCACGGGCACCAGTGGCCTTCTTAATTATCCGATTACTTTGGGTTACATCACTAGCGACTCCGTTCGGCAATCAGTGAACAACTTGGGCGAAGAACCCATGGTAATGTATGCAAGGGTGAAAGAGAAAGTACAAGGGCGAGGCTACACCGTTTTTGAGTACTTCCTGGCGGGTATGTTTCCTGAAACCTTTATTCCTGACACCTTCAATAGTGGGGAATGGAAAGCCACCAAAAGCCGGATAGCACGCAAACCGGGCACTACTTGTTTGCCCGCGGGCAATTTAAAGACTGGGTATTACCTTTATCCTTACCCGAGCAGTACGAACTACGATTTTCGCAGAGGCACTTTATCAAAAGTTTCGGTATATGCCGAAAATAACTCGTTGGTTCGAGAACAAACCAATACCTACACCACCTTGACAAAAAACCCTCTCACACTGAAGGGCATCCGTTTCGAAAAAGTAAAGGATACTTATCTCTACGGAGTTTACGAAATGTTGACAGGCAGGGTGGATGCGATCAGTCAAGAAGTGGTGAAAGAAGCCTCGCAAGAAGACCCAACCAAGTTGCTGCAAACCACTACCACCTATGCCTATAACGGCAACAATTTTTTGCAAAATATTACCATCGCTTTGCCCAACGGAACGACCAAGGTTAAAAGCTTGAAGTATGCCAATGATTTTTCTATTTCGACCCCGCTGGCGAATGATACCGCAGCGGTAGCATTGAAGGCATTGAATGGTGATTATCGTATTAGTGAGCCTGTGGAAGAGATTGACTACTTGACGTTGCCAGGCCAAACGCAAACGGTGACCAATGCTAGTTTGGTTATCTATCGCGACTTTGGCAATGGCCGGGTGCTTCCATATTACCTTCGCTCGCTGCCACCCGGTGCCGCGCTTACACCTGCCAGTGCTACTGCCCAGAATTTTATACCTGATACCGACTATGTTACTAAAACAACCCTGAAGGAATATGATGATGAGGGCAGGGTGCAGACGCAATTTGACGATAAAAGGAACTATGCGGCTACCCATTACTTCAATGACCTCTCAGCACCTGCGGCCACCTTTGCCAATGCCACGGCTCGTCAAGCTGTCTTTGAAGGCTTTGAAATGCCTACTTCATATGGGCTAGCAACTATAGGCACCGCCTTTGGCTATGCCGTGGGCTGGACAGGCCAGAAAGCCATCAGCCTGCAAGACAATGGCACCTATCTGAAACTAGTTTCTTCTTCAAATAGTAATGAATTGATTACGAAAAATGGTAACAGATACCGCGTATCATGCTGGGCCTATGGATTTCAAAATGCCAAGATCACTTTTACCGGAAAGTCAGGAGCTACTACTGCAAACACCGAGCTAACTTTGCCCACGGCCAATAAGTGGGCTTATTTGGAGGGTGAGCTGAATACGTCAGCGCTTTCCAGCACTTTTCAATTAGAGGTATCTGCCAACGCCTCTGTTGCACAGCCTATTTTATTGGACGATATTTTGTGTATGCCTGCAACCGCGCGGGTGAATCTGCAAACTGTGCTGCCGCTAAGAGGGGTGACTTCTTCCACGGATGACTTGGGCAATTCTACGAAAACCACCTACGACCCTATGGGCAGGGTTGTGAATAAACTGGATCGCAACCGAAATGTGGTGAGCAGAAATGAATATGCTTTAAAGGACAGGCAGAATAATATGCCCAGTGCCGGCTTTGAGAGCAACGTAACCGTTTATGTGGTCAACTCGCCAATTGTTTTTACCGCCTTAGACGTATCTAATTGCCAGTCGGGCATTACCTATGCTTGGGAAGTGGACGGTGTGGGCCAGGCCAATGGCCCAAACAACTCCTTTACCTACACCTTCGCCACACCGGGCACCCATGGTGTGGAGTTAATTACTACGAATTCACTTGGACTGAGTACCAAATCTGGCAAAAGATTTTTCTGTGTCGAATTTGTGTATTCTGGCTCGTTGGCCATTTCCGTAACCGATGGCAATGGGAACCCGGCTAGCGGTACCTTAGACTGCAACACGCCCATGCGCATTTTGTCGGTGGAAACGGGCTCAATGCCTGCGGGTTGTGTATTCAAAATAGGTTGGACACGTAACGGGGTTGGCTTTCCAACCAACGGAGGTCAGGTAGTGCTTTCTGGAAGTGCCGTATCGTCCACCACGTATGTTGAATTTCAGGCGTGGGTCTACCAAGATTGCACAAACTTTAACAGCTGTACTACCACCGAAGCAGCGGCCTTCGTGGGTTCTGTCTCAACGACTATTGTTTATACACCTGGCGATTGCAATTGATTGATAAGATGGCCATAAAAATTATTTTCACTTACTGCCAAAGAATATGAAAAAACTGATTTTGGTTTTTATTGTATGTAGCTCAGCAGCCACCGCTCATGGTCAAAACATGGCCTCCACTAATTTAAAGTGGGAAGCAGACCAAACAACCGATATGCAAGCAAATGTTGCCAAACCCTATGTCGGCTATTTTAAAACATTAAGCAACCAATCGGTGGAGTGGGTGCAAAAGGCAGGGCAAATCATGGCAACCTATACCGTGGTTTCAATGGAAGGCACGTGGGCGGATATCAATAACATCGGGTCAGTTGTTTATGTGTTGACACGAAACGGCAAAACCGTGCACATGAAGTTTGAAAAGACGGCTGCGGGGAGGTTTGTGACGATGATTTTCCCGACCAATGGAAATACCGAAATTAAATTCCGAATAAGTTCCGTAACCATTCTGCCCTAATGCCTATGCTACTGAACATTTACGTGCCCGGTGCCACTGCCCGAGATAAATCGTTGTACGCCCCGCGATTGCGCTGGGTGTTACTCGCCTTTGCACTTGCTTTTTCGGCCATGGTTCAAGCTCAGAATCATTTTTATTATACGTTCAATATTTCTGGCCCAACTACAATCTGTCCGGGTAATACCGATGCTTACACAAGCCCTTATGCCGAAACAATTTGGTCGGTAAACGGAGGAAATATCGTTAGTGGCGGTGGCAATCAAGTTAACATTCAATGGACTCAGGCCTCCGGGACACTATCCGGCAGCTTTGATACACAGGACGGGGGGGAGTGTTGGTTTGACCCCGAAACGTGGCCACCCCAATTGCTCTGTAATCCTATCAATTACAACCACTTCACCTCCAATCATTTTGCAGTCAGTACGGGCATCAATTTGTATTCCTTGGCAGGTGGAACCTATTGCGCAGGAGGTGGCGGAGTGAATGTGACACTAAATGGCTCACAGGTTGGTACTACCTACCAATTGAGAATAAACGGCAGTAATAGTGGGGCAGGTGTTGCAGGGACTGGTGGAACGCTAACATGGCCCAACCAAACGACTGCGGGTACCTATGATGTGATGGGTACGCGCAGCGGTTGCACTTTGCTGGTGGGTTCAAATAATGTGTACGTCACCAGCTCAGTAGGTGGCACGATGACGGGCAGCGATACATTCTGCAATGCGGCTGGTGGCTTGGTTGTCCTCGCGAACTGGAGCGGAACTATTATGAATTGGGAAAGGAACACTGGCAGTGGCTGGACGAGTTTTGCAAATACGGCTAATAGTTTTAACTATAACAACATCACCACCACCACCCAATACCGTGCGTGGGTGATAAGCGGTACATGTGCGGGGCAATATTCTTCCATTGCAACTATTACGGTTTCGCCCACTAGCCAAGGGGGAAACATTTCAGGGGCGGGTACTTTTTGTAGTATGGCCAGTGGGACACTCACCCTGAGCGGCCACACGGGCGCGGTACAGCGGTGGGAGCAGAACGTGAACAATGCGGGCTGGACAAACATCAACAACACTACTGCCTCGCAAGGTTACAATAATCTTACCGCTGCCACTACCCAATACCGTGCTTTGGTGGTGAGCGGCACATGTGCAGGCGCTTATTCCAGTTTGGCCACGGTTTCTATTTCACCGAATACCGTTGGGGGAAGCATCTCGGGGGCTGGCACCTTTTGCACCAGTGCTTCAGGTTGGCTCACACTGAGCGGCCATACAGGCAGCGTAGTTCGATGGGAGCAGAACGTAAATAACGGAGGTTGGACAGTTATAGGAAACACTACTGCCTCTTTGAACTATAGCAATGTAACGGCTACTACGCAATACCGCGCGTGGGTGGTCAGCGGCCCATGTGGGGGGCAATATTCTTCCATTGCAACAGTTACGGTTTCGCCCACTAGCCAAGGGGGAAATATTTCAGGGGCGGGTACTTTTTGTAGTACTGCCAGTGGGACGTTCACCCTGAGCGGCCACACGGGCGCGGTACAGCGGTGGGAGCAGAACGTGAACAATGCTGGCTGGACGAACATCAACAACACCACTGCCACACAAGGTTATAGCAATCTTACGGCTGCCACTACCCAATATCGTGCTTGGGTGGTGAGCGGCACGTGTGCAGGGGCTTATTCCAGCGTGGCCATTGTTTCTGTTTCACCTAATACCGTGGGGGGAGCCATTTCGGGGACTGGCACCTTTTGCAGCAGCGCTTCAGGTTGGCTCACGCTGAGCGGCCACACGGGCGCGGTACAGCGGTGGGAGCAGAACGTGAACAACGCAGGATGGACTAACATCGCCAACACTACCGCTTCGCAGAACTACAATAATGTGACAATTACCACGCAATACCGTGCCTACGTAGTGAGCGGTGTATGCGGAGGCACTTACTCATCCATCACCACGGTCGCCATATCACCCACAAGCGTAGGCGGCACCATTACTGGGGGCTCGACCAACGAGAGCTATTGCAAGCCGGCCAGCGGCACCTTTACGCTAACCGGGCATGTGGGCAACGTGCTGCGATGGGAACAAAACTATAACCAAGGGGCAGGTTGGCAGGCCATTGCAAACACGGCCTCAGCCACTTACAACTTCAGCAACGTGAACCAATTGGTGAGCTACCGCGCTATTGTAAAAAGCGGTGTATGCGCAGAGGTAGCTTCCAATATTAAATACATCAGTTTTTTGTATGACCCCACGTTGGGCGGCAATTTGAACGTGATCGACCGTTATGTATATGCTTCCACGGCCACAGGCACGCTCAACCTCACGGGCAGCAATGGCTACGTGCCGCGGTGGGAACAGAATACCGGCACTGGCTGGACGGCCATCGGCAGCACATACAACCTCACTTCTTACACTTACAACATCTCTCAAAATACCTCCTTCCGTGCTATTAGCAAAAACAATGAGTGCGCAGAGGCAATATCCACACAAGCCAATATTTACCTCTACCCGGCCGTCACCATTTCGCCCAGTACCTCGCAATGGTTGCCGTATGGCGGTTCGGTTGTATTGACCGTTAACAACACCTATGCCTCTTACCAATGGTACCGCGAAAGCACGCCCATTGCAGGAGCCACGGCACAACAGTACACCGCCACACAGCCCGGCCGCTACTTTGTGGAAGTGAAGGGCTCAGCCGCGGCCACGCCCGCTACCTCGCCCGTTACCACCGTAAACAGCGTGGTCACATATTACGAAAACACACAGAATGCCGTGGGTCAAACGGTCGTGCTGGTGGAGGGTGTTACCGAAAGTACCTCCCTCTATACCCTGCAAACAAGTCAACTACTGCAGAGCATCCGTTACCAAGATGGCCTTGGCCGTACTGTGCAGAGCATAGGCGTGGGCCAAAGCCCGCAAGGGGGCGATGTGGTTTCCGTTTCAGCACCCTCCAGGCAAGGCTTGGCCGACACCACTTTTTTGCCTTACGCAGTAAGTACCTCTTTGGGCACCTACCGCCCCAACGCCATCCGTGGCAGCGCGAGCCACACCAGCTACACCACCAGCGAGCAATACCTGTTTTACCAAAACACCGCTAAGGTGGCGAAAGACAATTTTCCATTTGCACGCACTTTATACGCCAGTGATCCCACGCTGCGGGTGACCGAGCAAGGCGCGCCCGGGCAAGATTGGCAGCCCAGCAACAACAAAACCGTGCGCAGCATAACCGCTCTCAACAATGCTACAACCTACCGTGTGCGTTATTGGAAGCCCGATGGAACCACCAACAGCAACTACCCCGACAACAGCGTGGCCGTGGCCATTGCAACCGATGAAAACGGCAACCAGGTGCGCACCTATACCAACGCGCTGGGCCAAACAGTGCTGAAGCAAGTGCAGATTGATGATACACTCGAAGGTGTGGTAACAGCATGGCTTGAGACCTATTATATCTACGATGACTTTGGCAGACTTAAATACCAAGTGCCACCAAAGGCAACGAAGATGCTTAGTACGGTTGATACACTTACCAGTGTTGCTGAATTGATTTACACCTACACCTATGATCCCAAAGGCCGCTTGGTAGAAAAGAAAGTGCCGGGCGCAGCTGTGGAGCAGATCGTGTACGACAATTACCACCGCCCCGTGATGACGCAGGACGGTAACCAGCGTGCACAGAACCGATGGATGTTTGTGAAATATGACCGCTACAACCGCGTGGTTTACAGCGGCTTTTATGCGCGTGCGGTAACGCGTGCTGTATTGCAAGGCGAGATGGACGCACTTAACTACAACACCCAACCTTTTTTTGAGACGGAGCTGGTTAACGCTACCACATTTGGTTACAGCAACACAGTGTACCCCACGGCCAACTTAACGATACTGGCTGTAAATTATTACGACCATTACGACTTTGACCGCAACGGCACACCCGACTACACGTACATCAATAATCACTTTGCCGGACAAGAAGCGAGTGCCCTTGCCAACACGCGGAACAAACCCACGGGCAGTCGCACGCGAGTGATAGATGCTGCTGGCACTGCCACAGCCAACTGGCTGATCAACTGTGTGTTTTACGATAGGTATGAGCGACCGATACAAACTCGCAGCAACAACCCCTTGTACCTCACCGTGGCCGATGTGCAGACTACGGTTTATGATTTTGTGAAAGTGCTGAAGATCAAAACCAGTCACTTTCAAAACGCCACCACAAGTGTGGTGCTGGAAGACCGCAGCGACTATGACCGCACAGGGCGAGTGCTGAGAACATTTAGGAAAATTAACACAAGCCCAGAACAATTACTCGCGCAATATGAATACAATGCCCTCGGCCAAGTGGTAGATAAAAAACTGCACGAGACAGCTGTGGGTAACAATCAATTTTTGCAGAGCGTAGATTACCGATATACAATCCGCGGATGGCTCAAGTCCATCAACAACGCGCAACTGAACTTGAACAGCGCCAACAACGATGAGGCCACTGATTATTTTGGAATGGAACTGCTTTACAACACCACTGAGACCGGGCTGAACAGCGGAGCTAATGACAAAGTGTACTACAACGGCAACATTGCGGCCGTAAAATGGAAAGGGCTCGGCACCACGGGCGCCATCGACCAGCGCAGCTACAAATATCTCTACGACAAAAGCGACCGCTTGAAAACCGCCACCTTTCAGGCGCACGATGGCACGGGCTGGGCGCGCGAGTTGAACACGCTGAATGAGAACATGACCTACGACCACAACGGCAACATAAAAACCCTGACGAGGAACCAAAACAGCCGAAGGCTCTTGGGTGCAACCGTAATCAATGACTTTGTTACTGTTGACAACCTTACCTACACATATGCCAATAACCTAGACAGGCTGACACGGGTGGAAGACGCAGTGGCGAACAACGTTGGGGTTGGCGATTTCAAGAACGTGAACTCCGCCAACAGTGCGGAATATGCATATGGCAGCGATGGCAGCCTAACACGCGATGACAATAAGGGCATAATTGTGGGCACGAGCAGCAATGGCATTACCTACAACGTGCTGGGCAAGCCGAGGCAGATCACCTTCAACAACAACAGGCGCTTGGATTATTTCTATGATGCCGCGGGCAACAAAACAAAAATGCAGGTGTGGACGGGCTCGCCCTTGGTGCTGACAAGTACCACAGATTATGTTGGCGGCTTCGTGTACGAGAATAACAATTTGAGTTTCTTCTCTTCACCAGAAGGAAGAGTGGTGAAAAACGGTGCCAACTTTGAATACCAATATGCCATAGCCGATCATCAGGGAAACACACGGTTGCTGTTCACCAGCGCACCGCAAACAGCACAACCAGTAACGGCAGATTTTGAAGCCACCACCAATGGCAACTTCCAAAACTATGTGAACCGAAGCGGCTTTTCACTTTTCAACCGCACGCCCTTGGGCACCACCTCGCAGCTTTTGAACGGTGGTGTGAATGGCCGCGTGGGTCTTGCCAAGAGCTACCGGCTGTTTGCGGGCGACAAAGTGAAAGTAGAGGCGTATGCCAAGTACCAAAACCTCATTGGCACCACCAGCACCCTCAGCAGTTTTGCGAGCGCATTGCTCACGGCCTTTGCACTGCCAACGCCAGCAGGAGGTGAAGTGGGCACACCCAGCGCAGGGGTGAGCAGTTGGGGCAGCGCGGTGGCGGGTGGCAACGGCCAGAGCGAGAATGCCACCGCCCCCAAGATATTTGTGAACCTGCTGGTGCTGGACAAGAACAATCGCGTGCTTGACATCGCCTATAAACAGGTGACCACGGTTGCCGCGCAAAACGGTGCCACACCAGTGGTGCCGCACGAGTACCTGATGCGCGAGTACACCGCCAAAGAAGAGTGCTTTGTGTACGTATATCTGAGCAACGAGCATCCCACACTGGTGGACGCATATTTTGACGATGTAACGGTAACCTACACGCCTAGCAACGTGGTGCAGTACAACGAGTATTACCCATTCCAATCCACCACACAGAACAGTTGGACGCGGGTGAATGCGGTGAAGAACAACTTCCTCGGCAATGGCGGCACAGAGCTAAACACCACCAGTAATTTTTATGATTTGGAGTACAGGCACTACGACCCTATATTGGGCAGGATGAACGGGGTAGACCCGATGAGCGATAAGTACTCTAGCTTGAGCCCCTATAATTTTTCTTTCAATGACCCCGTTACATTTAGTGATGTGAATGGGGCCGAGCCTTTGTGCGAAGCCTGCTACATGGCCGAGATAGGTTTGGATGGCATATCGGCCATGAACCGCGCACCAATGGACCCAGGTGGGGGGGGCAGTTATGGAGGCTATGGGTACGCGGGCATGGGGATGAACCCTTATTTTTCTGTGATAAGCTTTTTGCAATCCAGCTATTTGCCAAATATCAGGGGACCGGTGTATGTAAACTCAGGTGGAAGCACAGGGCATTTTGCTTTCCCGACACAAGTGAGTTGGGCGATGAGGCAAGAGGGCACACCCTTTAATGGTACAATAGAATATGATCGCAATAAGTATGAAGCTTATAAACTGTTTGTGAGTGGCGGCACTGTAACAGGGTATGATAGATTGTGGACGCCAGCTTTGAAAAACATGATAGCTTCAGCAGATAAACTTTTTCCCTACCCTTTCTACACTCATTCTTACATAGTAAAGGAAGCTTTCAAGGGGTTCTTAACAAATGAGCAGATTGAATGGCTAATCGATGGGAGCGAGTTCGCGGATACTCAAAGATTTCAAACCGCAGAGTATTCTTTTATGCATGCTATGCTTGGCCCAAGACAGTCACGAAGTCAAGGAGAACGCGCGTTATCAAATTATTTGAATTCACATCTTGTCGATTTCAAATTCTATATTGGTAAGGGAAATTTTCAGGAGCTTGCTTATTTTAGCCTTGGTATGGGAATGCATCCATTAATGGATATTCACTCGCCTAGCCATAGGGGATGGCAGACTTGGAATCCAACTGACTACATTGGAGGAGCCTGGCATGTTCTGAGAGAATCTTTTACACTTGAGGGGGTTGAAGCGGCAATTTGGTCGATCAGAGCTTATTACCATAAAGCAGTTGGAAGCACTTTGTTAAACAAGTAAATAACAGATTAAAACAGCCATGCGCCTCAATTATTATATACTCCTACTTTTGTTGATTGCTTGCACAAGTCTTCCTACCGAAAAGAAACCAAACTCACCTAATCCAATAAGCTATGTTTTTCACACTTCCAAAGAAAACCTAAGGAATCAACTTATTCTTGAAGTTGATAGATTTAGAGAGATGCATCTGATTTTACATTACCGAGAAAGCGGTGGTGAACCCCTAGATACGCTGGAGATTTTTGATCATCCTTCTAATCGGGGAGACTTTTACCTTGAACAAGAAGACTTTTTTATTTTTAAATCACATATTTATTTTGTTGAAGGCTCGGCTGCCGAATATCAATTTGGATTGCATTTACATTTAGACGAAGTTAGTAATGGACTAACTAGAGTAACCGTGGAAACAATTAAACCTCGAATTGTTATTGGCAAGCAGATAGTACCAAGCCCACCTCACTTTATAAGGCAACTTAGGTATAAGTATGTGATGCCTTCAACCATTGAGGAATATGAAATACTAAGACAAATTGGTGAGCTATTGAATGAGCAAGGAATGCCAAGCGTCCGTTATCCAGATTAGTTTTTTACCTTTTGTTTGATGTTGGTCAAGAACTTTTTGTTATTGTTGGTCTCCGACCAACGATCTCCCAGGAAGTCTAGTAATTACTAGAGCCCAACAATAAACTGTTGTTCAAAACACCATAATTGACAACTGATTCTACGCGAATAGTTAAGGAAACTCATCATTCGATTTCGTATTTTTACTATGTGAAAAGTGCACTGCTTTCGATATTCATTTTGTTATCCTACCAAGCTGGATTTTCGCAATCCATCAATGATAGTTTGCGCTTGCCAACAAAGCGAATAGATAACATAACAATACAACTCGATTCGGCAAACGGTAAACTTTCAGCTAAATTAGATAGCCTTCAACTTCCAGGCGATAGCACTGTCCGTGCATCCTACCACAAAGTCGATTCCGTTCGTTCCGCTTTCCAATCAAAAGCCGATAGTCTGCAATTGACTTTTCAGAAACCAATTAATCAACTCAACGAAACCCAAGGATTACTTCAAAGGAAAATCGATAGTCTTCAAGCCCTCAAACTGCCTACTATTGAGTTAACTCAAAAGTTAGACAGCGTAAGCAATTTGAGTAAGAAAAAAATAGGGGAAATGAAGAGCGAAGTAGAGAAGCTGAAGAGCAAGGCCACAGATGGTCTAAACTCGTTAGATCTTCCACCAGAGGTGAAAGAGCATACTGACAAAGTACAACAATCGCTGAGTTCATATCAAATTCCAACTGTAAATGGAATCATCCCAAACATTGGTGGCGGGTCTTCCGGTCTGCCGGGCGTTAATTTGCCTGAAGGACTCAACGCACCAACACTAGGCGGTGCGAATCTCCTCAGCACGAGTGCGCCTGCCTTGTCGGGACTGGGCTCGATAGACGATATCACGAAGGGAACAAAGGAGATCACCGACTTGACCAAAGAGGCAGGCAATTATGGCAAAGACATCCAAAACATTTCAAAAGGGAATCTGTCAGATGCAAAAAGCCTGGAGAAAAAAGCCACAGATGAATTGAAAAATGTGGAAGGCTTAAAGGAGATTGACGGAAAAAAAACCGAGTTAGAGAAATACAAAAAGCAGTTGGCCAACCCAGATTCAATTGCATTGTCTGCAGCCAAAGAACAAGCGAAGGAAATGGTAATGAAAGAAGCGACCAATCACTTTGCCGGCAAAGAAGATATCTTGAAGGGCTCAATGGACAAGATGACCAGCCTAAAAAGTAAATACAGTGAAGTGAAGAGTATGGCGGACTTGCCCAAGCGATTGCCCAATCCGTTGAAAGGCAAACCTCTTCGCGAACGATTGGTGCCAGCATTAACACTTCAGATCATGACTCAGAAAAATGTGCTACTGGATCTAAATCCGTCCATAGCGTACCGCATCTCGCCACGATTTAAATCCGGCATTGGTTGGGTGGAGCGCATTACTTTTGATGACTGGAAGCCTACCATTCCCGAGCGTGTTTTTGGGTTACGCAACTATACCGAATTTCTATTACCGAGAGGCTTTCAAGCACGTGCTGATATCGAATGGCTAAACGCAATTCTTCCGCCACTGATTATCAATACGGGTGATCTAGGAAAAAGAGATTGGGAGTGGAGCGCACTGATTGGTTTGAAGAAAGAATTCAAAATATCAAAAACGGTAGTAGGCAACGTGCAGACCATGTATCGCCTTTGGAGCGACAAAGACAAAGTGCCCTTTCCCGATCGACTCAACATCCGGATAGGGTTTGAGTTCCCGATGAAGAAGAAGGTGAAGAAATAGTAGTGAGATCAACCCTTCGGCACTAAATTCAAAATGACTACCTCCGTTATTGTTGGTAAGTAATTTTTAGTTTTTAGTTATTGTTGGTCTCCTGACCAATGACAAGATGGATGGAAAAGCTAACTTATCGAATTCATCTTCATTAGGGGCAAAGTTGTTTAAACAGCCACTGTCAGTGGGCTTGGATGTCGGGATCTCACAAAAAATAGACAAGTCAGATGGAAATTATTATTCGTCTGGCTTCAATAAAACTTTGTCAGGTAATTTTCTCGGCATTAATTTTGGCGGTACTTATGATAGGAGTGGTCAATTGAAATCAACCGACCTAAGTAGCTCGTGGTCGATTAGTCTGGGGATAATAAGAATAACGGCCAAAACCCCAATGAAATGATTTTTTTAAGGCTAAAACATTGGCAGTATTCTGGTTTGTGGATAATTCCACAAATTCTAATTCAAGTCATTCCGACTAAAATTGAGTTTTGGTTCGTACTTATTTTTACGCTGCTTAATTGTTGCCTGTTACTCGGTTGGATTTGGGCAGTCAGTTTCTTATTGGGTTTAAGTCGTCAGTCTTTCGCAAGAACTATATTCTCAATTTGCTTTGGAGGCGCAATGTTGTACTTGCCCTATTTTTTGATATCAAATGTGAGTTACAATCTTTCTCAAATTGGAATTGGTTGGATGCTGGAAGACTGGATTCAATTCTCAATACATATAGTTTTTATTGCAGCCTTATTGTACTGTGTATTTTTCAGTGCAATGATTATTCAAATTAGTCAAGTCGGATCAACAGTTGATCTTGGAAAAATTATTGGCATAGCACTATGTATTTTAGTTTTTCCAATTGGCATATGGTTTATTCAAGGGCGCGTGAACAAGCTAGCGGCAGAGCCACAAGACCGATGAGTATTGTGCCCGGATTAGGGCCTTCTATGCCGGCATGGGTAGTTATAAGGACGCGGCAAACGTTGCTGCTTATCTGATGGGAACGTCAGAAACATTCAACCAACTTTATTACATGAATAAGGTTAGAGATGTCCTTGTAAATGACTCTAGGTTCAAACTTCATAATTCCTTTGGGAATTTTAGGGGCTATTCAAAAAATGTAACAGCTGTTTTCAATGAATACAAAGTGATGAATTCAGTAGGTAAGGCATTCGGTAAATCAATGTTTGGAGTAGGTTTGGCTCTTACTCCGCCCTTGTTGGTGTTGCGTGTGAGCAATGGCGCAGGGCTCACCAACAAGCGAGATAAACTTGGATAACGGGTACTTTCGTTAGTTTTGTTTTGATGAACGAAGAAATTATTCTCTCAAAAGAGCATGCCGAGTTTTTGA
>JADBYK010000004.1 GCA_020403045.1 Cytophagales bacterium | reverse complement strand
GCCAACGTGTGTGTTTCTGCTGTGGTGCGCTTCCGAAGCTGCGTCCTGTCCCCGAAACCAAAACCTTGAACGAAGATATAAACTTTGGGCAACACATCACCGCACCATAGCAGAAACATTGTGTTGGTGGCTGGCGAACGACACCTAAATTAATTTTCTAATCTCAATTACCATATCTGAGTCGTCTGGCGTGATAACGATCTTTCCACTAGTTACTGTCCCAAGTACAATGTAGTTACTACGTCTTGTCGCATACCAAGTCATCGCGCCAAATGCTTTGTTATAAAATTTACCAAAGTAGCCGAAAAGTCCACCGTTGCCAAACGTCCGAATAGTCCATTTCATAGACTCTTTGTCGGCCTGCAAAACACTTTTTATTGATCTGATGTCTATTATTACATCGAAAATAAGTCGTTTAATTGTTATTTTGTCCTTGTCAAGAATATACTTAATAGGTCTAAGAACGTAGCAGATAAAGTAAATCGATATGATTAGAAGCGTTGTTAGTATCAAAGTTATTGACTCTGTCCCAATACCAGATTTTAAGTCAAGCAATGTATACGTGTACACAGTGATTGTCAAGAATAGCAATGTCATAACTACCGAAATGATTTTTGATGTCAAGTCTAACGAAGCTTTGTATTCCATGGTCTCAATTTATTTCGTTTCGCTTGCCACCAACGTTTGTGTTTCTGCTGTGGTGCGCTTCCGAAGCCGCGTCCTGTCCCCGAAACCAAACTTAGAGCGAAGATATAAACTTTGGGCAACACGTCACCGCACCATAGCAGAAACATTGTGTTGCCAGCTGTAGCCCTACTCCATCTCTATTTCTTTTCCCAATTTATTTAAAAAGTCGGTCGGGTTAGTCACAAACTTAAATGCGTTAGACTTCTTAACGTTGTCGGCCAGATTCTCATGTGTCGGCTCAAATAAATTCTCTTGACTGTCGAGTAATAAGCAGTCCAAGTCCTTTGAAATTTTCAAAACGTTGTCGATAAAACTTTTGTCGATTTCTCTCAGGTCAATTCTAAACGAAATTCCTTCAAGCTGTCCCAGTTCTGTTTTAGAAATTGTTATGTCGTTCGTGTCGTTGTTTCCAAATGTTTTCATTCCCTCAGTCGTCTTAGTCCATTCTACTTGGTCGGCAAACGCGCTAATTCTTTTTTCAATGTCGTCAAAGTCCGTATTTAATTTGTCCCACCAATTAACATTAATCAAGTCATCACCAAACTTTGGATTGTCACGATATTGAACTTTGTCTGGAATGGGATTCCAATGTCGATGGAGTGTATGTCGCGGTATAACTGTCAAATGATATTGATAAATGGCCATCTATCTTAAGGCTTTTGCTGGCGAGTCTTCCGCATAGTCAGAAGGAGTTCTTCCAATTTTTGCTCTATTATTTCGTCCTCTATGTGAAAAATCTCCGGAGTCGGTACACTTGGTCGGACTGCACTAACTATTGATTGTCCAAGTCTAAAGTCTGGATTCTCGGTCCAAACCTCTTCAACAAGTTTTAATACTTTAGGAATTCTCGATTTATCCCTCATGATTTCGTTCTTTTTTCGAAGCCAAAATTTTATCGGGCTATTGCTGGCAACATTTGTATATCGGAGACGGAGTCTCCTATATACCCTTATTGGGTGTATAAATTTAAGCCTTTTGCTAAATAATTCAAGCATTCGGTCGGGGTTTCAAGGCCAAAATTCATGTTATTTTTTTTCAACATCCTAACGAAATAGAAAAACTAGTAGCCGATATGCTTCAAAAAATAGGGTATATCGGAAACTACTTTTTTGCGTCTTCTTAATTCATCCCCGGCTGCTTCAGCACAAATCCGGCCTTGGCTTTTTCGTCATCCACTATTTTCTTCACATCGGCCAATAGTTTTTTGGCATCGTACACAATTCCGTCTTTTACAGTGTACTTCACCCCGCCAACACGAGTTACTTTATTCTCGTCCGTTAATTTCACGGCACCCATGCCATTCAGGGCCTGTAAATTTTCAAGTGGGTTAATTTCAGTGATTGCAAAATCAGCCAACTTTCCAATCTCTACAGATCCAATCTCTTTATCCATGCCCAAGGCTTGCGCCCCGTACAGGGTGCCGGAGCGAATGATTTCCAGTGGATGAAAACCGGCCTCTCGTAGCAGCTCCATCTCGCGCACAAAAGAAAATCCGTAGAGTTGAAAGATAAAACCGGAATCAGTGCCAATGGTCACCCGACCGCCTCGGTTTTTGTATTCGTTCACAAACGTCATCCATAACCTATAATTTTCTTTCCAGGCTACTTCTTGTTCCGTTCCCCAACTAAACCAAAATGAGCCATGCGCCACTCTGTTGGGTTGGTAAAAAGCCCACAGCGTAGGAAGTGTATAGACTTCGTGCCACTCTTGTCGTCTTGCCTTGTGCAAATCGCGGGTGGCTTCGTAGATGTTAAATGTAGGGTCGAGGGTAAAGCCCAACGCAAGTAGTGAGTCCATCACCGCATTCCATTTAGGAGTATAAGGTGCTGCAGCTTGTTTCCATAATCGCCCGGCTTCTTCAAACCGATGTTGTTCGTTAGAGTAATTGTAAGTCAGCGGATAATTTTGCAGAGTAGAATTTGCCAGCAACGCTTCCGGTAAACCGTACCAATGTTCCATGGTGGTCAATCCGGCTTTTGCAGAATTCAAAACATTCCATCGGGCTACCCCTAATTGTGCATGGTGACAAGCAGAGCGAAGCCCAATGCGTTTGTTTTCGCGCAAGGCAGCATCCATTACTTCTGGCGCAGCACCAAAAAACTTAACACCGTCTGATCCTTTCAATTTATTTTCGTTTACCCACGCACGCGCCTGCACTGCGTTGGTAATGGGCTCCTTGCTCCCTTGGCCAAAAACGGTGTACGCCTTAATACGCGGAGCGGTGATCAGATTTTTTTCACTTTTATTTTTTTGATCAAGCACCCAATCCAAACCATTGCCGCAGGCCGGGTCTCGCACGGTAGTAATACCATGACTCATCCATAATTTAAAAACATACTCTGCATTGGGTGCCTGGTTGCCGCCTATATGGCCATGCATATCCACAAAGCCTGGCATCAAATACATGCCTTCGCAATTCAGTTCTTTACCACCGGGTTCTAACTTTGGCCGGTTGCTGTCGCTGCTCATGCCCGGTGTAGGTAAGCCAATACTGACAATATTTACAATGCGATTTTGCTTCACCACAATATCAATGGGTCCAACCGGTGGCGCCCCTGTTCCATCAATAAGCATGACCCCACGAATAATTAACTGTGTGTATGGACCATCACCCTCTTTCAACTCAGGCGCTTTTTTGATTTCGCGTTGAGCGATTACTGAAAATGATAAAATGGCTGTGCAAAATAATAGTAAGGCTTTTTTCATGTGTTAGTGTTTAGTTTTTTAAGGTCACATGGAATGGCCAGAATTATCATACCGTTGGGAGTAGACAATTTAATGGCCATTTCATAGTGTTTAAATTGGCAGAACTAAAGCTAAGAAAATATCTGATAACAACCCGAAAGTTTTGATGAGTGGTTGGTCGTTTACTATGGAATACTTTACCTTTATGTAACCTAAACCGTAAGCTATGAAATTTATACAGACTTTCTTCCTTTTGGCAATTGCACATTTTGTTTTCTCGCAAACATCAAAGCAAGCTGTCATAAAATCAATTGATGAAAAAAATGAGCTTTACTCAGGTACGGCAAAAAAGATTTGGGAATTTGCTGAAGTGGGCTATCAAGAAGAAAAAAGTTCTGCGCTCCTTCAGCAGACTTTAAAAGATGCCGGTTTCTCCATTGAGGCGGGCGTTGCTGGAGAGCCCACCGCATTCATCGCTACTGCCGGATCGGGTAAACCCATCATTGCAGTATTAGGTGAGTTTGATGCATTGCCCGGTGTTTCGCAAGAGGCCGTTCCAGAGTTAAAACCAATTGTTGGACAAAAAGCAGGTCATGCATGTGGTCATCATTTGTTTGGTACAGCATCTGCGGCTGCGGCTATCGCGGTGAAAAATTGGTTGGTGGCCACCAAGAAATCGGGGACTATCAAATTTTATGGCTGCCCTGCCGAAGAAGGAGGTTCTGGCAAAGTATATATGGTACGTGATGGTTTTTTCAAAAATGTAGATTTAGTTTTTCATTGGCACCCGGGCGCAAACAATTCCGCTGCCTTTGGTAGCGCACTCGCCAACAAATCAGGAAAGTTTCGTTTCTATGGAGTAGCTAGCCACGCAGCGGGTTCGCCCGAGCGCGGACGTTCTGCCCTTGATGCAGTAGAAGCGATGGACGGGATGGTGAATATGTTGCGCGAGCATGTGAGCGAAAAAACACGAATTCATTATGTGATCACGCGGGGTGGTGAAGCGCCCAATGTGGTGCCTGCATTCGCAGAAGTTTATTATTACGTCCGTCACCCAAATCGGGAGGAAGTAAAATCTGTGTGGGAGCGCGTAACTCAGGCTGCGCAGGGCGCAGCGATTGGCACCGGCACCCGGTACGAAGTAGAGCTAACGGGTGGAACCTACGACCTTCTTTACAATGAGACGTTGGCAAAAGTGGTCAACACTAATTTGCAGTTAGTGGGTGGGTATACTCTTTCTGATTCGGAAAAAGAATTTGCTACCAAAATACAGCAGACATTCTCATCACCACCGCCTATTACTGCTACATCCACGATTGAAAAATTTGAAGTTAGAGAAGGTGGGGCAGGTGGCAGCACAGATGTGGGTGACGTAAGTTGGATAGTGCCTACGGCAGGCCTTTCCACCGCCACGTGGGTGCCGGGCACAGCCGCCCATAGTTGGCAAGCCGTGGCCGCAGGCGGCACAAGTATTGGCAGCAAAGGAATGATGGTAGCAGCCAAAACCTTAGCGGCATCTATGGTTGATGCCTTCTCTGATCCGAAAATAACAGAAGAGGCCTGGCTCGAATTTAAAAAGCGAGTGGGCGAAAAATTTGTGTATGAACCTTTGCTGGGGAATAGGAAGCCGGCTTTGGACTACAGAAAGTAAAAGTGAAAAGCAACTTTTTAAAAGAATTGGTGTTTGGTAAGTGATGTTACACAGGGACTGTCAGGCCGAGGCACTCGAAGGCGATTTATCTTTGGGTTTTCAAAGGCAGCTCTTTTAGTTTTGAAGTACATCAGTCAATAAGACAAAAAAATATGAAAGCACTATTTATTTTACTTTTTTTTATGAACGCTACAGTTAGCTCTATTTATGACTTCAAGATCAAGTCCCTGGACGGCAACTTGACGGATTTTGCACAATACAAAGGAAAGACGCTGTTGATTGTCAATACGGCATCCGAGTGTGGATATACTCCTCAATATGCTGATTTGCAGGAATTACATCAGCAGTTTGGTAGCAAAATCACCATTCTTGGGTTTCCGGCCAATAATTTCGGAGGGCAAGAGCCGGGCAGCAACGCACAGATCGCCACCTTCTGCAAAAAGAATTATGGCGTCACTTTTCAGATGTTCGAGAAAATTTCGGTGAAGGGAAGTGACCAACATCCGCTTTATCAATTCCTAAAAGAAAAAACAGGCAAAGAACCGAGTTGGAATTTTTGCAAATATTTAGTCAAGCCGGATGGCACGGTGAAATTTTTTGCATCGGGTGTCAACCCTGGCGATGACGCGATCTTGAGCGAATTGAAATGAAAAAAATAATTGGTCTTACTTTATTAATTCTTACTGCTATGGGACTTGCTTCGTTTCTCTCCAACAAATTGGCCGGCCTCAATCAGAAAGAAGTTTCCGGATCGATCTATGATTTTAAATTGAACTCGCTGGATGGAAAGGAAATTGACTTTGCTCAGTACAAAGGAAAAAACTTACTCATCGTCAACACGGCCTCCAAATGTGGATACACCTATCAATACGAAGACTTGGAAAAACTCCATGAGCTATATGGCGATAAGGTAGCCGTATTGGGATTTCCGGCCAACAATTTTTTATGGCAAGAGCCGGGTGGCAATGAAGAGATAGCCACGTTTTGTCAGCGTAACTACGGAGTAAAATTTCAGATGTTCGAAAAGATATCGGTGAAGGGCAAAGATAAATCGCCTCTCTACAAGTGGCTGGAAGCGAAGTCAGGCAAATCACCCTCCTGGAATTTTTGCAAATATATTATCGACAAAAGTGGCAATGTCGTGGGTTTCTTTCCACCCAAAGTTAAGCCGTTGGATCAGGAGATTGTGTCGAAGATAACACAGTAGATTTGCGTTACGATTTTTTTCTTTTCTTGTAAATTGCCTTTGGCTCCAGAGCTTGTGCAACCTTGCTTTTTTTGCTGGGACTGTTACTCAAACCAGGGGGTTGGATAAGAAGACTAACCGGTAAAGACAATCGATCTGCCAACTGGCGAATCATAGATAGTGACAAGCCGCGCTGATTGTTGAGCACTTTCGAGGCGGTTCCCCGGTCTCCAAATATGTTCAACAGATCGTTCGTTTTTAATCCTAGATCTTGCATTCTTATTTTGATGGCGTCAATAGGTTGCGGGTATTGAACTTCAAATGTTCGCTCTTCATAGTGATCAATCAAATAGCCAAGAAGCATCAGTTCGCGGCCTTCTGGTGAGTTTTCTTCAACAGGGTTCGAAGACAATTCTTCCAGTCGCGTAGTGGCGAGTTCATACTCTTTTTTTGTTTTTATGATTGTCCACATAACTAATAAGTAACTTTCTTCACATCAATCTTGTCATATTCGGCATGAGTGCCCACCCACTTGATTTGAACTTGTTTGAAAACGAATAAAACTCTGGCGACAAGCCGGTATTTGTTTCCTTTGATATCGAAGACTACACGATTGTCTCCGACCGGAAACGCCTCCGGATAGTCTTGTTGCAGGTCATGATACGTTTTCCATTCAGCTTTTTTGCAAGTGGCAAACCACGTATTGAGAGAAACCTTTGCATCGGGATGCCTCTTGTAAAACTGCTCCAGTGCCTGTCTTTTTATAACGTTCACTTTCAAAGTTAATTGAATGATGGCATTTTGCCAACAATTAATCTGCTTTTTATGCAAAAGTATTTCCGGTTTCACCGGTCTGAAACTCCGGTTTCACCGACTTTTTCCGGTCGCTAGCCTTTTTCCCTTAATTTCTAAACGGTTTGTTCCGTTACATTTGACAAACAATAACACAATTATGGAAAAGCAAAACACAAAATTCGGAAACAGCTTCTGGCTGGGCATTATTGTCGTAGCGGTAGGGGCTTTGCTATTGCTTGATCGGCTAGATTTTGACCTCGTCCCATATTGGCTGATCTCGTGGAAGACGCTTTTGATTGTCATCGGGGTGGCCGTTGGATTACGCAAAAATTTTCAGGGCATCGGTTGGATTGTTTTAATTATAGTGGGCTCTTTCTTTTTAATCGAAGACATTCCCGGAATTGATTTTGAAGTGCGCAGGTATTTATTCCCTGTAATTATCATCACCGTTGGATTGGTTATTCTATCGCGATCAGTACTCTCTAAGTCAGCCAGTGAGGCGCGAAAGAGTTGGATTGGGGGTGATGAAAAAAAAAGTGATTTCGTGAGCGGCTCTTCTTTCGGTGATGAGGGCATCGATATCACGTCTATATTTGGCGGAAGTAACCGAAAGATTTTTTCAAAGAATTTTAAAGGCGGACAAATGACAGCCGTTTTTGGAGGCTCAGACTTAGATTTGTCTCAGGCAGATATTCAAGGACCTGTGGTGGTAGATGTAGTTTCTATCTTTGGAGGGGTGAAGCTAATTGTGCCTGCTAACTGGGAAGTGAAAACAAACATATCGGCCATTTTAGGTGGGGTGGAAGACAAGCGCAAAGATCCTTCTTCCTTTTCGCCCGAGAAAAAACTAGTGCTAACGGGTGTCTGTATGTTTGGGGGTGTAGAAATAAAAAGCTACTAACGTCCAACTCAAATTGCACGGCACCCTTTTGATGGATAAATGGAACGCCCTTATTTTGCCACGATTAGCAAGAAGCGTCCCGAATTTTAGCTTCAACTCATTCGTGTTTATTTGTGTATTCGTGGCCAGATTTTTATATAACAAGTAGGGTCAGTTGGAAATCACTTTAAATATTTAATAACGAACAGTCATGAAATGGTATTTGGCCAAGTTTGTCTATCAGGTGATCAGCGGAAATGGAAACCACACTCCGCAGTTTGACGAGCAAATGAGATTGATTCGAGCCGATGAGTTTGCGTGGGCAAAAGAAAAAGCAAGTATACTCGGCAGATTGGGCGAGTGCTCTTTTCTAAACGAACGAAAAGAATCCGTTCAGTGGAAGTTTATTAATGTGGTAGACCTTTGTTCCATCACCTCTATGGAAGATGGAGACGAACTTTACTCGTCTACTGAAGAGCCGGAAAATGTCAACGATTATTTGGATAAAGTAAGAGCAAAAGCAACTAGATTGCAGCACGCGTTGTAGCAGCGGTTATTAGAACTGACCCAATAAAAAAACGAGTTACCCATGCGATTGAGTCGATCTTCTCAGGTAGTTGCCAGAATGCTGATGTTTGGTTTTGGTGCGATGTGGGGTTTAGCCAATGCCGCTGTGCTCGTTAATTGGTTTGGCTTCGACTTGAAAACGGCTGCAATAGATGCACTTGTCTCGGTGGTCTGTGCAGGTTTTTCGGTGGTGCTTTTGGAAACGATATTAAATCGGTACACCCCAAAAGCCAGTAAGTACCAATATGTGGTGGGACTAAGTTTTGTGGTAGCGTTTCTATGCCAATGGGTAGCGCAACAAATTTATGTTAAACTCGCTACCGGCAATGACTTGTATAGCCAATTCAATTCTCAAGCCATTCCCATTCGTCTTGCCATCACATTTCTGATTACTTTCGGCTATGGCATGGCTTATTTGTTTTTCAAGCAGATGAAGGAACTACAAGAGTCCGTCAGTCAGCAAACAACCAACGAAGTGATGATGCGCGATGCTGAACTTCAAAAATTACAGTTGCAGCTACAACCACATTTTCTATTTAATAGTTTAAATTCCATCAACGCACTGATTTTAGTCAACCCATCACAAGCGCGTGAGATGGTTCAGCAGCTTTCAGATTTTTTGCGGACAACACTCAAGCGAGCAGACGAACACTGGATTACACTCGATCAAGAGTTGGTTTATCTGCAGTTGTATCTCTCCATAGAAAAAGTACGTTTCGGTCATCGATTGGATGTGCAAGTAGACTGTGATGAACAAATAAAGCTTTGGTTGATTCCGCCTTTGTTGATTCAACCGTTGGTAGAAAACGCCATTAAGTTTGGGTTGTATGGCACCACTGAAAGTGTCGTTATTCGAATGCAGACTCAACGGATTGGTGATTCACTCCAGATTGTCATTTCTAATCCATTTGATGCCGATATGCAACCCGCAGAGGGAAGTGGCTTTGGACTAAACGGTCTCAAGAGAAGACTTTACTTACTTTATGCGAGAAATGATTTATTGACTACAACGATTGAAGAAAATCATTTTACCGTGCAACTTACACTGCCAGAAAAGATATGAGCAAAGCGATAATCATAGATGATGAGCCACTTAGCAGAGAAATCATCAAAGCCTATTTGAAAGCCTATCCTGAAATTGAGGTAATGCAGGAGTGTGGTGATGGATTTGAAGGGGTAAAAGCCATTCAGCAGCATCAACCGGATTTGCTATTTCTGGATATTCAAATGCCCAAGATCAATGGCTTTGAGATGTTGGAGTTAGTTGATCAAAAGCCATCTGTGATTTTTATTACCGCCTATGATTCGTTTGCCATCAAAGCCTTTGAGGCCAACGCAGTGGACTATTTGTTGAAACCGGTGGCGGAAGAGCGGTTTCACTCCGCTATACTTAAGTGGAAAAGTAAATTGGCGCCCGCAAGTCCAGATCCGATGGAGCGAGTGCTGAACGAGATGTCCACGACCACAGCGCAACAAAATCGGATAGTAGTCAAGACCGGAAGCAAAGTCAAAATTATACCTGTCCACGACATTCAGTTTATTGAGGCCGATGACGATTTCGTAAAAATCACAACACAGGAAGGTTCTTTTTTAAAGAACAAGACGATGAATTTCTATGAGCAGTCATTAGACCCCGCTCAGTTTGTTCGCGTGCATCGTTCCTACATTCTGCACATCAACCAAATCACAAAGATTGAGCCTTACCAAAAGGAAACTCATTTGGCCATCCTTCGAAATGGGCAACAGATTCCGGTTAGTAAGACGGGCTATGCAAAATTGAAAGTGATACTAGGTCTATAAAGTGAATATGTAATCAACACGTATTTGATGAGCCAATTGAAAGAACAACTTTGGATGCAGTGCCAAAAAATAGTGGAGCATAGATTGGCTACAGCACAGCAGGCAATGGATGCTGCCCAGCAATCGGCCAATCAGGAAGAGAAAAGCAGCGCAGGCGATAAATATGAAACAGGCAGGGCTATGGCGCAGCTTGAACGAGATAAAGCGGCAGCGCAAGTGGAAGAAAATAGAAAGATGCTAGCGGTGCTTCGTCAAATCAAGCAAAGTACAATTGCAGAACGGGTCATTTTAGGTAGCGTGGTGGTGACCGATAAGAATAAGTTTTACGTTTCGATTGGTGCAGGCAAGTTAGAAATAGGGGGGGAGTCCTACATTGCGATTTCCACGCAATCGCCTATTGGGCAGTTGTTGCTTAACAAATGCGCTGGAGAGTTCTTCAGCTTTAATAATCAAAAGCAAACCATTATTTCTGTATCATAGATCGATTGTATATTTATGATTGATAAATTTTTATGACTATCTCTACCTGGTTAAATGCTTTTCGACTGCGCACACTTCCCTTGTCACTTTCCTGCATTGGCATGGGCGGCTTTTTAGCAGCAGATGCGGGCAAGTTTGATGGATGGATTTTTTCGTTTTGTTGTCTCACCACTATTTTTCTTCAGGTACTTTCAAATCTTGCCAATGATTATGGAGATTCTGTGAACGGGGCAGATCATGTGGGTCGAAAAGGTCCACAGCGAGCCGTTCAATCAGGCGCCATTTCATTGACGTACATGCGAATGGCAGTGGTAACTTTTTCAATACTCAGTTTGGCAAGTGGCATTTTTCTGTTGTGGTTGTCCTTTGGCACAAATTGGCGTGGAATACTTTTGTTTTTTGGCTTGGGTTTGTTGAGTATCCTCGCTGCAATTGGTTATACGGTTGGCAAACGTCCTTATGGATATATCGGTTTGGGTGACATATCGGTGCTGATCTTTTTCGGGTTGGTCGGGGTCATGGGTTCTCTCTATTTATTCACTCACGACATTTCATGGAAGGAAATTTTTCCGGCACTTAGCTGTGGACTTTTTTCAATTGCTGTATTGAACATCAATAATATCCGAGACATAGAATCAGACAGAACGGCTGGTAAATTTTCAATACCTGTTCGAATCGGAAAAGCCAATGCTTCAAAATACCATTGGGCACTCTTGATTGGTGGACTATTAACAGCGTCTATTTATGTGGGGATAAGTTATGAGTCACCCTTTCAATTTTTGTATTTACTTTCAACTCCACTGTTTGTTTTCAATGGCATCTCTGTATCATCAAAGCCATCTCGTGAGTTGGATCCGTTTTTGAAACAGATGGCACTGTCAACTCTTTTATTTGTCGCGCTTTTTGGTATTGGTTTATTGCTCAAGTAGTGCTTGTGGTTCGGCAACAGAATTCGTATCAATCTGTGCGCGCTGGGCATTTTTGTCAAAAACGTTTTTTGATCATTCCTCCTTTGGTATCTCGAATACTACTCATGACCACAAAAGCGTCTGGTTCTATTTTTTCTATTTCTGTGTTGAGTTTATTTAGTTCCAAGCGTGTGATCACGGTATAAATAATGTCCGTTTCAGTTGTTTCGCCTCTTTTGCCATAGCCTCTTTTACCGCTGTAAACAGTTACCCCACGCCCCATCGTGTTGATTATCATTTGTCTGATCTCTTCGCTATGCGATGAGATGATAGTCACTCCAACATATTCTTCAATACCTTCTACTATAAAGTCAAGAGTCTTTGAAGCCGCCAAATAGGTAACCATTGAATAAAGGGCTATCTCTACCGACAGAAAATACACAGCAGCAGAAAAAATAAATACGTTGATCAAGATGATGATATCGCCAATTGTTGTTCCTAGTTTCTTGCTTAAGTAGATCGCAAGCACTTCCGTTCCGTCTATCACTGCTCCGCCACGCACAGCTAGCCCGATACCTGCGCCAAGGAAAAAGCCACCAAAGACGGCTACTAATAAGTTATCGTTGGTCACGTTCGGGAAATTGACGGTTGCTAAGCAGATGGCTAGGCCTGTAATAGCGAGTGACGTTTTAATGAAAAAGGTTTTGCCTAGTACCTTGTACGCAAGAGCAATAAATGGAATGTTTACAACAATAATGAGTAGCGGAAGAGGAATAGAGGTAACTGCAGATATTAGGAGTGAAATTCCGGTGGCACCACCATCGATAAAATGATTTGTCAACAAGAACCCTTTGAAACCAAAGGTCGCAGAGAAAATTCCTGCTGTAATAAGTATAACGTCTTTGAAAAGCCTTTTGGCAACGATTCTTAACTCCCATAATCCTTTTGCTAATCTATATTCAGACAACTTTCTATTGTCCTGCCCTACCTTTTTTAGGTGACTAAGTGTTGTTATGCTTAAGACTTTTTTCCAGATGACTTTCATCGGTGTTTAGATTATTCTAACGGAAGAAAATTAGAGTTGAAAAAGTTACTTCCTCTTTTCCAATATCTGTTTTGCGATTACTAATTCTTCTGGTGTATCCACACACATTGTCTCTACCGTTGTCTTGGCCACTTTAATAATGTAGCCGTTCTCCACCCACCGAAGTTGTTCCAGTGATTCTACTTTTTCTAGTGGTGATAATTCTAGTTGGGTAATCTCTTTTAGTATGTCCGTTCGATAAGCATACATGCCTACATGCTTATAGAACTCGAAATGATCGAGCCAATTTTTTGGATCAACCTTCTGAATAAATGGAATAACAGCCCGGCTAAAATACAACGCCTCGTTTCGGGTATTGAAAGTTACTTTGACTTCACTGTTGCTATTCAATTGTTCGTAAGAATCAATTTTTTTGATCAATGTAGCCAGTTGTGTATTCCCATCAAGATAATTTGCCAATAAATCAATTTGACTTGGCTCAATGAATGGCTCATCGCCTTGAATATTTATCACGTAGTCGAATGATTCTTTTTCTTTCGTTAATGCCTCGAAGCACCGGTCAGTACCACTTGGATGATTTTCGGAAGTCATACATGCGTTCCCGCCAAAAGCAATCACATGATCAAAGATTCCTTGGTGTTCGGTAGCCACTACGATTTTTGAGAGCGTAACTGATTTTTTTGCTTGCTGATAAACACGTTCAATCATCGATTGCCCACCCAAATCGGCCAGTGGCTTGCCCGGAAATCGTGTAGACGCGAAGCGTGCAGGAATAATTCCAAGTATTTTCATTTACTGTTTAGTATTGCGAAATTTCTATTGAGTTTTGTCAACGATCACCAGTCAAATTTGATTGTTAATCTCATCTTCAAATTTTCAAATCAACAAATCAACCAATTGATTTCTTAACTCTCAATGTTACCCCTTCTATTCCAACCACTTCAATAGACTCTCCTTTTTCTACATATTCTCCACGTGTGAAGGCATCATAAACAATCTCATCGATAAATACTTTTCCACTTGGGCGAAGAACCGTATGAGAAATTCCTTTTTTGCCAAGCATGTCAATCGTGGAGGTATTTACCGAAAAGCCCTGTGAGCTCTCTTGTTGATCGGTGAGTGCCATGCGTTGAAACGCTTTTGTTTCTGTCAGCCTGGCTCCGCCAAAAAAGAGCAGTAACATCCCGCCAGAAATTCCTCCAATCGCAGCAAACGTAGCTCGGATGATGTCACCCATCGGCACAAATTCGAAATTGAAGAAGTCGTTATTCAACATAATTAGCACCAGGGACATCACTGTCAAAATAATTCCTGCAATGCCCGCAACACCAAATCCGGGAATAACAAAGACCTCAGCCATCAGAAGCAGAATCCCGACAAACAGCGCGATAATTTCCCAATACTCTGCCAATCCATTCAGATAGTAAGGTACCAGATAAAGGATAAGGGCAGTGACAGATGCGAAAAGTGGAAACCCAATCCCCGGTGTTTGAAGTTCAAAATAAATTCCACCGAGAATGATAAGAATCAGGATTCCACTGATAAACGGATTGATTACGAACGCAATAATCTTTTCTGTGGTGCCCAATTTGAAGATTTCCAGCTCATAGTTTGTTACCTTGTTTCGCTTGAGGATTTCCTGTATCGTTTCTACCTGAGCTTCACAGAATCCGTATTTCAACGCTTCTTTAGTGGTAAACGTAATGACGCGTCCTTCTTGTTTAATACTATCGATGACAATTCGTTCATCCACCATACCTTCGGCTATTCTCGGATCTCTTCCGTTTTTTTCTGCAGTCGACCGCATGATCCCTCGCATATACGCTTGGTACTTGTCTGGCGCTGCTTGGCCTCCTGCACCTTCAACAACCGTGGCTGCCCCAATAGTTGCGCCTGGCGACATGTAAATGCTATCGCATGCAATTGAAATCAAAGCACCCGCAGATGCCGCATCGGAGTTAACATAAACCCAAACGGGTTTTTTAAAATCCATTATTAAATCCACGATTTCTTTGGCATCGGTGAGCACGCCTCCATAGGTGTCCATGTCAATTACTACGTAGTCTGCCTTTATCTTTTCAGCATTTTCGAGGGCCAGTTTGACATAGCGAAGCATGCGCGGATCAATCTCGTCTTTGATTTCCATCACCATGACTTTTGACTTTCCCGTTTGCGCTTTCGACACGGGAGTTAGCAAAACGAGAAATACCAATGTAATCAACGCTAGCTTCTTCATTTTTTAGGATTGTTTAATACAAAAGTAATAGACTTCACCCAATAAACGTTTTTACGTTGCCAAGGTTCCTGTTTTCTTGGTGGAGGCTGATTGAATTTTGAATTTGAATAGCGCTTCATAATTTGGTAACTTTTCGGTTTGTTTCAGTACTATGGTAAAATTATTATTTGTATTTCTCTCTTGGTCGGCAACATCATCTGATTCGTTGCGCGTAGAGACGATCAAGGGAAAGCTATTTATTATTCATCAGATAGATGCAAAAGAGACACTCTATTCTATTTCCAGAAGATATGGCGTGCCGGTGACTGCGATTTTAGAGAACAATCCATCGTCAGAGGGCGGCATTTCTGTCGGCCGCCTCCTCAAAGTTCCCTATACTCCAAAGGCAAAACCGGAAGTGAAGGAGATAAAACGACATGTGGTGGCGGCTAAAGAAACACTATTTTCAATTTCTCGTCAATACGATGTTTCCGTAGAGGATCTTAAAAAAGCAAATGGGCTGGCAGAGAACAGTCTTGCATCGGGCCAAGAACTAATTATTCCTTCTCCATCAATAGTAGTAACGGCTCCTGTGCCTGGCGAGCTGAAATCGGCCAGTTCAATGCATACGGTGGCTCCGAAGGAAACCATGTATTCAATTGCCCGGAAGTACGGTATTACAGTACAGCAATTAAAAGAGTGGAACAATCTACAGGATGAGTTGCCCTTAGGGAAGATTTTGTTGGTTGTTCAGCCAAAGTATAGCACCCAAACAATTACAGAAGCCGCCCAAAAACCAATAAGCGCATCAACTGGAGGAATAAAAATCTCCGAAAATGTAATTGGAACTGATGAAGTGAAAGAATCGGGTATGGCTGAATTGATGGAGGGTACCGAAGCTAACCGAAAATACCTGGCACTACATCGTTCGATTAAGCCGGGCACTATTTTGAAAGTTCGCAATGAAACAACCAACCGGGAAGTATTTGTGCGCGTCACGGGTGTGTTACCCTCCTCTGCAAGCCCGGATGTCGTAATTCGGATTTCAAAGTCTGCATATGATCGACTTGGGGCAGCAGAAGCCAGGTTTAGTATTGAACTCACTTATTTTAAGTAGGGTCGTGTGATTCGAATTTGTTTTCGCTTTTCGTTCGTAGGGTTACTGCTGGTTTCCTCATGTCTTTTTTCGCAAAACATGGTTCGAAACGGGAGTTTTGAAGAATATTTTACGTGCCCGGGTTCTTACAATCTGGCAAAAGATGGCAACCTGGCGCCCGGCTGGGTGTCGGCCAACAGAGGCACCCCTGATCTCTACAATGCATGCAGCAAGGGAGATGCAGGTGTACCCACGAATTGGGCGGGGTATTCGACTGCTTACAGTGGAAAAGGCTATTCGGGTATATATTGTTTTACCAACACCGGTTACCGTGAGTATTTGCAAACGGAATTAACAACATCGATGAAGAGGGGCGGCAAATACTACATCGAATTTTATTATAAACTCTCCTCCAACTCTAAATTCAGTATAGATCGCATAGGCTTTTTTTTGAGTGATTCTGCTAAAAGACGGAATGACGATTTTGTGGTGTATTCTGAACCGACTTATCAATTGGTTTTGCCGGCACCCTATACACGAACAACGGGCTTATGGGCAAAATGCGGAATCGAGTGGCAAGCGAAAGGGGGCGAACGTTTTTTAACGATCGGTAATTTTTCTGATAACAAGACGACTCGCACTTACCCAATCAAGTTTTCAAAAGCGAAACAAGCAATGCTCAACCAGGCTGCCTATTATTTTATTGATGATGTGCGGGTGATTCCACTCGATGTGCCTCCAGAAAAGGAAATACCAGTCATCTCCGGTTATCCGGAGATAGAGATCAACAAGACATACGTACTGAAAAATATTTTTTTTGAATTTGATCGGGCTGAATTGGTGCCCCATTCATTTGCTGAGTTAGACAAGTGGTTGGAAGTGATTCGGGCGAGGCCAAAATGGAAAATTGAATTGACCGGTCACACCGATGAAAGAGGTTCTGACGAATACAATCTGCGTTTATCCAAGCAACGAGTGGAAAACGTAGCTGCCTATTTAATCAAGTCTAACGTAGACGCCAACCGAATTACTACAAAAGGTGAAGGAAAGTCTAAGCCCTTGACACAAGGCAAAGATGAAGCCGCACATGCCATCAATCGTAGGGTTGAGATTAGATTCTCAGAGAAATGAACAGGAATCAAGAAGTAGTATGAAGATCGATTTCAAATGACGTCAAGGAAACGTCAGCACATTCTTGGACTCAAAGACTTTCTAGATGAAAAGGTAGATCAATTTAACCGACCCCCTTTTATTGAGCTAGATCCCATCTCTATTCCCCACCAATTCTCAAAAAAACAAGATATTGAAATTGCCGGTTTATTGGCAGCTGTGTTAGCCTGGGGGCAACGAGTCACGGTGGTAAAGAAGAGTAATGAATTGCTGGCGTTGATGGACAATTCTCCCTATGAGTTCGTACGGCATCACCAGATTAAAGAACTCAGGCGTTTTGAAAAATTCAAACATCGCACATTCAACACCACTGACGCACTTTATTTCATCGCAGCACTACAGAATATTTATCGGCAGTATGAATCACTGGAGGAGGTGTTTCTCCCACACACTGGCGAAGTGGGAAGTGGATTGAAACGTTTTCATCAACAGTTTTTTAGCCTGCCTGATTTTCCTGCTCGCACAAAGAAGCATGTCTCTACCCCTGAACGAAAGTCAGCATGTAAACGGCTGAATATGTATTTGAGATGGATGGTTCGTTCAGATAATCGAAAGGTTGATTTTGGATTGTGGAAAAAGATTAGCCCAGCTAGCCTCATTTGCCCCTTGGATTTACACGTTGAACGAGTAGCTCGTAAATTGAGATTGATCATCAGAAAACAGGTTGACTGGGAAACGGCACTCGAATTGACCGATAGTTTGCGGGTATTAGATCCTATCGACCCGGTCAAATATGATTTTGCCCTTTTTGGGTTGGGGATCGAACGGGATTTTTAACCGTTTTCTAAAAAATGTGTTAAACGGCTAACCTGTTTAGGTAAAAGTTTTTATCTTTTGCACGAATTTATGTTCACTAGTACGCGTCACACTTTACAAAAATATAGCCCATGAATTTGAATACAGAAGCGGAGAAGAAAAATACCTACGATGCCATTGTGGTAGGTACGGGAATTAGTGGTGGATTTGCTGCCAAAGAATTAGCGGAAAAAGGATTAAATACATTGGTGTTGGAACGCGGGCGCGATGTGAAACACCCCGATTATCCAACGGCTACGAAAGATCCTTGGGAATTCGAAAATGCAGATTTGCCCACCCAAGAAGATTTGCGCAAACAAGGCGTACAAAGTAGAACTGGTTACACCATCCGGCAGTCTACCAAGCATTGGTTTGTCAATGATCTTGACCACCCTTATACAGAAAAAGAAGGAACACGCTTTGACTGGATGCGCGGCTACCATGTAGGCGGTCGTTCGATCATGTGGGGACGACAAAGCTATCGATGGAGTGATTTGGATTTTGAAGCCAACGCAAAAGATGGATTTGGAGTAGATTGGCCCGTGAGGTACAAAGACATTGAGCCTTGGTACGACTATGTGGAGCAATACATTGGTGTGAGTGGCCAGAATGAGGGGTATGCGCAACTGCCAGATGGAAAGTTTCTTCCTCCGATGGAGTTGAACTGTACCGAACTGGAATTGAAAAAAGCAGTACGCGAAAAATTTGGAAGGCCCTTCACCATTGGCCGAACAGCACACGCTACAGCGCCCCTACCACATACTCCATGGAGAGGGCAATGTCAATTTAGAAATCTATGCAGCAGAGGTTGCCCTTATGGTGGTTATTTCAGCAGCAACTCGTGTACACTTCCAGCCGCTGAGAAAACCGGCAAAATGACGCTTCGACCAAACTCGGTCGTGTACGAAATTATCTACGATGAAACCAAAAGCAAAGCGACAGGTGTAAAAGTAATTGATGGAGAGACAGGCGAGCAGGTGGAATTTTATGCCAAAATTATTTTCTTGTGTGCTTCTACATTCGGCTCAACTTTTATTATGCTGAATTCAATTTCTAATCGTTTTCCAACAGGTTTTGGTAATGACAGTGGTGAATTAGGTCATAACATCATGGATCACCACTTAGGCGTGGGTGCCGGTGGCGATGTGGAAGGCTTCGAAGACCAGTATTATTTCGGCAGACGAGCCAATGGATTTTATATTCCTCGATACAGAAACTGGGGTAATGACAAACGCGATTATGTTCGTGGTTTTGGCTACCAAGGCGGAGGGAGCAGGCAGGGTTGGGGTAGTCTAGTGGCTGAGGCGGCTATTGGCGCAGATCTAAAACAATTGTCGGCTACACCCGGAAAGTGGTCCATTGGTATGATGGGTTTTGGAGAAGTACTTCCTTACCATGAAAACAGTGTGAGCATCACTAAGGACAAGAAAGATATCAACGGCTTGCCTACGCTACTTTTCGATACTGGCTTTAAAGAAAATGAAAAGAAAATGCGGGTGGATATGAAGGCCGATGCAGCCGAAATGTTAGAAGCGGCAGGCGTAAAAAATATTCATACATACGACAACGAAACCGGTTTAGGCTTGGGCATTCACGAAATGGGAACTGCGCGCATGGGCAAAGACCCTAAAACATCAGTACTTAACAAGTGGAATCAGGTGCACGCTTGTAAAAATGTATTTGTTACTGATGGCTCCTTTATGACGTCAGCAGCTTGTGTAAACCCATCGCTTACGTATATGGCATTTACAGCCAGAGCAGCCGACTATGCCGTTAGTGAATTGAAAAAAGGAAATTTATAACGATTAAATTATACAGACATGAATCAACTAATCGATCGGAGAGAGGCACTGCGCAAAACCGCTTTACTGATGGGCGCTGCTGTTTCAGCCTCTGCAATTGCAGGTATTCTAAATGGTTGTAAGGCAACACCAGATCTAACCTATAAGCCTGTTTTTTTTACCGAAGACCAGGCACGGCTGGTTAGTGAATTAGCAGAAATCATTTTGCCGAAAACGGATACGCCCGGAGCGAAGGAAGTGGGAGTACCTACCTTCATTGATAGGATGCTGGCCCAATGTTATAAGAAGGAAGATCAGGAATTTTTTATCGCGGGGTTAACTGCTTTTGATGAAGCAGCCAAGAAATCATTTGGAGACAGCTTCATTTATTGTAAGCCGGAAGATCAGGTTTCGTTAACCAAGACAGCATTGCAAGCAGCGATACAAGAGAAGAAAGAAAACAAAAAAGCAAAAAGACCATTCATTTTGATGGCAAAGGAATTGACGATGTTGGGCTACTTTACCTCAGAGCCTGGCGCAACTCAAGTACTTCAATACGAAGCTGTGCCTGGAAAATACAATGGCTGTATTCCGTTGAAGGAAGCAGGTAATGGAAAGACGTGGGCCACTGGCTAGAAGTTAATCTGAAAATGGGCTAAACCTTGTTGATACGTTTGTATTAGCAAGGTTTTTTATTTTTACACGCAAGTAGCGAAAACATAACATTGTAGTAAGCTGTTAGGGTTGAAAATGCATTGAGTAAAATAGGATATGGCGCAAAAGCGAATCGTTATTGTTGGGTCGGGCGTGGCAGGGTTAGCGGCAGCAGTACGTCTTAGTGCTGCGGGGCATCGCGTTACAGTAGTTGAGGCAAATGACTATGTGGGAGGTAAACTAACTTCCAAAAATATCGGGCGTTATCGATTTGACATGGGGCCATCGGTGCTCACATTGCCCCACTTGATTGAAGATCTTACAAAAGTAAGTCGTCAGGATGACAAGTTTGAATACGTAACATTAGACAAGATTTGTAACTATTTCTATGAGGACGGAACGAATTTGGTTGCCTACGTGGATAAAGAGAAGTTTGCTACCGAAGTGGCTACAAAGTTGGGTGAGACCAAACAGTCAGTGTATGATCAGTTAAAGTATAGCGCTACAGCCTACGAACTGACCTCCGATCTGTTCATGCAACAATCACTGCACAAGCTGTCTAATTTTCTCAACTTGAAAACGGCCAAAGCACTTTGGAATATTCGAAAACTAAAGCTTGGCAAAACAATGAACGAGGCGAATTCTGCCCGATTCAAAAACAAAAAGACCATTCAGCTTTTTAATCGCTTCGCCACCTACAATGGATCCGATCCTTTTCAGGCACCCGCGTTAATCAATATCATTGCACACCTTGAACACAACATCGGAGCCTTTGCACCAAAGGGTGGAATGCATGACATTACCAAACACTTACATACATTAAGCCTGAAACTAGGAGCCGAGTACGTCATGAATACCCGTGTGCTGAAAATTAAGACAGAGAATGATCAAGTGACAGGGGTCGTTACTGCTGCTGGCGAAATAGCAGCGGATACGATAGTGAGCGATGCGGATATTAAACACGTATACACCAAATTACTTGACCCAAAGTATTACCCCGCTAAAATCCTTAATCAAGAAAAGTCGCTCTCTGCTTTGATTTTTTATTGGGGTATAAAAAAGGAGTTTAAAGAGTTGGGGCTTCATAATATTTTATTTGGAGATGATGGGGAGAAGGAATTTAAGACCGTCTTTGGCGAAAAAAGACCTTACGAGAATCCAACAACCTATATTAACATCACCTCAAAAGTGACACCGACAGATGCCCCAGCCGGTTGCGAAAATTGGTTTGTCATGGTCAACGTACCTCATAATGCATCGGCACAGCCGATCGAGTATGTTCAGGAAATGAGAAAACAAATCGTGGCAAAAATCAACCGAGTCTTAAAAACCGATATAGAATCGTTTATAGAAATCGAGGATACACTTGATCCTTACGTTATTGAGCAGCGAACCAGTTCATCCGGTGGATCTCTTTATGGCAATTCTTCCAATAATAAATTCGCGGCTTTCTTGCGCCATGCCAACGAAAGCAGCCGTATCAAGAATATGTATTTCTGTGGTGGCAGTGTACACCCGGGTGGAGGTATACCTCTCGGATTGCTCAGCGCAAAAATCGTAAGTGAGATGATTGCGGAAAAACGCTAATCGCTTTCTGATTACCTGAGTGTTTTTGCAATTGCACCAACAACATCAGTCCTTGATCGCGTTTGTATAAAAAGGGCGTTGTTATTTGTTTAACCCAAACTATGCATTAGGAATGCATAGTTTGCCCAGGGGGTTGACGAATACTGACGGTACCGTCAGTATTTTCAAGGTTAAACCTCGTGACGCTTGCGGTCAGAGTCAGACATTTATCGTCTGACCTGACAATGAAAATCACCAACTTGGT
>JADBYK010000039.1 GCA_020403045.1 Cytophagales bacterium | reverse complement strand
TCTTGAATCTTGAATTGTATCACCTTCTTGCGATAGGTGCTGCCAGACAACTCTCAGGTATCTTGAACGCATCTACTAGCGGCACAGCTTCTTGCCTTACCTCCCAGCAAAGTTGATTGACGAGTTTTCGAACGGCTTTTGTCTTGGCCCCTTCCATATACCCGCTTTCCAAATACCACCCTTTGTTCTTTTCAATGTGTGACAACGCGAAAAGTTGGCATAACTTCGTGAGCACTGCTTTGCAGCCCGCCTCTTCTGTTTGACTGACCTGCTCAATGAATTTTTCGAGGATCACTCTTTCAACATGTGCCAATCCCACTTCCATGAGATGATGCTGACTTACATTGAAAGCATCAAAGGAATCCATGCCACCTTTGATATGTTTCTTTAGTCGTTGAGCCGCAGAAATGAGTATGTCTCGCTCGCGATGTCTAAATGCCTCTAGTTGAAATTCAAAATCGAGCAGGTGCTCTTCATTGGTATTGCCTGTAAAGAACGGGTTCAACTCGGATAAAGAGGAGGACGCCTGCTCAGCAACAAAATTGAGTATGCCAAACATGCCCATGTTGCTGAACTCCTGTTTGAATTCTGTTAGCCTGCTTTTTGCCACCAGTTGCAACAAAACTGTGTTATCACCTTCAAAAGTGGTGTAGATGTCAGTGTCGTTCTTCAGTCGCTCAATTCTGTTTTCAGAAAGGTACCCTTTGCCACCGCAAGCCTCTCTACATTCTTGTAAGGTATCGGTTGTATTCCAAGTGGCAAACGCTTTAAGTCCTGCGGCAAGTGCTTCAATCTCCTGCATATCTTCTTCTGTTCGATTCACAAATCGCTTTGTTAAATATTGCAATGAGAAATGCAGTGCATAAGCATTCGCCAGAAGAGGCATTAACCTGCGTTGATGGGTTCGATAGTTTAAAATTGGAATTTCGCTGGCTCCCTCTGGCCCAAATTGTTTTCGTTGATCGCCATAGCGGATGGCTATGGTCAATCCGGATTTCGAAGCACTTAGTCCCGAACGCGGTATGCCAATTCTACCACCCACGAGGGTGCCCAGCATAGTAAAGAATCTACGGTTGTCGCTTGCGATAGGACTTTCGAATTTCCCTTCACTATTGATGCTGGCAAAGCGATCCAGAAGATTTTCAACTGGAACAACTACCTTGTTGTAATGTATTTTTCCGTTATCCACGCCATTTAATCCCATCTTACGACCACAATCTTCGATGGTGATTCCGGGAAGTGTTTTTCCATTTTTATCTCGAATAGGAACAAGCACAGCACTTACTCCATAATCTTTACCATCGACAATCAATTTCACAAACGTAGTTGCCATCTGTCCATGAACGGCAGCATTCCCAATGTATTCCTTTTTGGCCAGCTCATTGGGTGTATTAACAACGAGTGTTTTGGTAGCGTGCTCGTACGTAGCTGTTGTTTCTATTCCTTTTACGTTTGATCCATGGCCTGTTTCGGTCATTGCAAAACATCCGGGTAAATCGAGTTCGCCAATCTGTTGTAGATATTTTTTGTGGTGTTTTTCTGTACCCAAAAAGTAGACGCTCATGCCAAACAAACCGAATTGAACACCAAACTTGATCACTAGACTGAGGTCATGATAGCTTAAGGTTTCCATGATTGAAAAATACTTTAGCATATCTCCCTGACCGCCATATTCTTTGGGATAGGCCATGGATCCAAAACCCTGTTCAGCCAATTGTTTGCACCATTGGTAAATTTTTTCGCGATTGGCTTGAAGATTGTCCGTTTCGAAATACTTAAATTCAGGATCAGCAATAACCGCCTTTACTTTTTTGATGATATCGGCTTGATCTCCATCCAGTAGTTTTGCGAGTTGGTTAACATCAAAAGTAGTTTTTGTTGTTTGCTGCTCAGTAATGGTAGTTCGTTTTTCCGGATAAAACTGATACACAACTTCGCCATCAATAAGGCCGAGTGTTTTGTCAATTCCTGACAGTGATTCTTTCGCTTCGGTGAGTTCTCCGTTGAGAAGTGTCGAAGAATGAAGCTGCGCCAGCGCTATACCTATGTCGACTAGTTTCGGGTTGGACGAAGTAGGAATGGTGTCCAACGATTTTCGAATCTCGGTGAGCCAATCCCTGAATTCATCGGGTGAGGGTGGATACGTGGGATTGATTTGGTCCAGCAAAAATCTTTTTTCTTTTTCACTAAGCCATTTTTGTTGGCCAATTGAATCTTTGATTACTTTAATTTCGCTGGGCGTGAGTACGGCATCACTCCAAACAATGTAAAAGATCGGAAGAAAAATATGTAAGTTCGGATTTGATTGTAAGTAGGGAGAAGCTAGCATATCTAGAATATTGTATGTTTAAATATACTAAAGAATATCTTGACTTAGGTCTTTGTAACTTCGGATAGAAATACTTCGGCTATCATACAACGGGCGCTTCCGCCTCCATTTCTTTCAATGGTTGCCAGATTAGAATGAAGAATTTGGCAATAACTTTCAATTTTAGCAATCTGATTTTCCCTGAGTGATTGATAGGCTTGCGAAGACATTACCAAAAACTTTGTTCCGTTCGCACTTTCAACTTGTAGCATATTGCCCGCAAAATGGTTCATTTGGTCTATGGAGATGTCAATAATTTCTTTTTTCGCGTTTTTGATAAACCCAACCAGGCTACCGCGCTCATCTATATCTTTTACCGATTCCAGACAAATGACCACAAACTGATCGGCCACGCACATCATCACATTGGTGTGGTAGATGGGAAAGCCTTTTGAATCGGTGGCAGTAAACGCAATAGGTCTGTACCCTAGTTGGTGACAGAAATCTTTTAAGACATTTAAATTTGTACGTTCAGAAAGGCAAGCATAAGCAATTTTATTTTCACGATCCAAAACCATACTTCCCGTTCCTTCTAAATAGACCTGACTATTCTCATAAACCGATAAATCAATTACACCAGTTACATTGAACTTTGTTTTTAGCTTTTCAATGACGTGTGGTTTTCGCTCCAACCTTCTATTGTGGGCATACATTGGATACAGCACGATCTGATCATTGTCATGAAAAGAGATCCAATTATTGGGAAAAATTGAGTCGGGCGTATGCGGCTCTTCGGTATCGTTAACGGTCGTGACATCCATACCGTTTTGTTCCAACATTTTTACCAAGCCATCGAATTCTTGCAAGGCCGTTGTTTGCGCATCGATATCTTTGGCAGATTGAAAAGTGTTGTTCACAGCTGTTTCCGTATTAAAGGTAAATTTAGCAGGACGTATCAGGAGGAGATGAGAAGTGGTTTGCATGGAGTATAGTAGAAGCTACTAATATAGGAAAACGGTATTTGCAATTTTGAATTTCACTTTGATAATTGTCATTCATTTTACTACATTTCTTCTGCTAATTGATTTACTATGACCAAGATTTGTTTGTTTTCTATAGTCGCTTTTTTGTGTTTAGGTTGCCAAAAGCAGAAATACGAGGTTGTCATTCGCGGGGGAATGTTGTTCGATGGTTCTGGAAATCCTGGGGTTGTTACTGATCTGGCCATCAATGCTGATACCATTGCTTTTGTAGGAGATCTTTCAAAAGCCATCGGACTAAAAGAAGTGAATGGCAATGGGTTGATTCTCGCTCCTGGGTTTATCGACACCCATAGCCATCACGATAGAGGTTTAAGTGAAGATCCTTCCGGGCTTGCTTTAGTAAGCCAGGGAATCACTACCATTATTGTAGGGCAAGATGGTGGCTCCGATTTGCCACTAAAAAAATATTTTCAACTACTTATTGACAGCCCTGTGGCCGTAAACGTGGGCTCTTATAGCGGTCATAATACACTTCGCGATCAGGTGTTGAGTGCTGATTTCAAAAGAAAATCAACGCAAGCTGAAATTGATAGTATGATCAAACTCTTGAAGGACGATATGCAAGCGGGAGCCTTTGGTTTGTCAACGGGTCTGGAATATGATCCCGGCATTTATTCTTCAAAAGAAGAAGTGCTTCTACTTGCTAAGGTATTGCCGGATTACAACGGAAGATATATTAGTCACCTTCGCAGCGAGGATAGGTATTTTTGGGATGCCCTCCAGGAAATAATCACGATCGGTCGCGAGGTGAAAATTCCTGTGCAGATCAGTCATTTTAAATTAGCTATGCGTGGGCTATGGGGAAAAGCGGATAGTGCATTATTATTGCTCAATGAGGCAAGAAAGGAAGGGATTGAAATAACGGCCGATCTTTATCCATACACTTATTGGTCATCTACTATTCGGGTTCTTTTCCCTGAGCGTAATTTTACAGACGAGAAAGAGGCTGCTTTCATTTTAAAAGAAGTTACTAGCGCTGAAGGAATTATCTTCAGCAAATACGGACCTAATCCGGATTATAATGGAAAGAGTTTGGCTGAAGTAGCGAGTCTTGAAAAAATGTCTCCGGAGAAAATGCTTGTCGAAATAATTAAGCGATTAGACGAATGTCGGAAAAAGAATGATGATTGTGGCGGGAGTATAGTAGCTACTAGTATGGATGAGGAGGATGTAAAGAAATTGATGAAATGGCAATACACCAACATTTGTTCAGATGGAACGAGTGCGGGAAGGCACCCTCGCGGTTTTGGTGCATTCACCCGAGTGCTAGGACATTACGTACGAGATGAAAAGACTATTGCAATGTCGGAAGCAATTTATAAAATGACTGGCCTTGCGGCAGATCAGATCGGAATAAAAAAGCGTGGCCGGATTAAAGTTGGGAATTATGCTGATCTTGTATTATTTGATGAAAAGTCGGTGAAGGATGAAGCAACCATTCAAAACCCACAGCTCGTTTCAAAAGGAATTGACCAAGTCTGGGTAAATGGGCAAGAAGTATTTTTAAAAGGAAATGTTACAGGCAATTTAGTTGGGAAAGTAATTTATAGACAATAAGAATAATTGTAAATCTTAAAAATGTAGTTTCATGAAATGGCTCTGGCCATTCCATGTGACCTAAAAAATTAAATATTAGCACATGAAAAAGTACATGACTTTGTTTATCGCCATGTTCGTAGCGTTGGCATCTTGCAAAAAGCAAACGTATGATGTAATTATTCGAGGTGGCACCGTTTATGATGGCTCTGGAAAGCCAGGAATGATGGCAGATGTAGGAATGAATGCCGATACCCTTGCCTTCATTGGAGATTTAAAAAATGCGGTTGGAAAGAAAGAGATTGATGCGAAAGGATTGGCGGTTGCTCCCGGGTTCATTAATATGTTGAGTCATGCGGAGGGCTCCTTGCTTTTTGATGGGAATTCTCAAAGTGATATTCGTCAAGGAGTGACATTGGAAGTATTTGGCGAAGGCTCTATGGGCCCGATGAATGATAAGATGAAGGCAGATGATGAGGAAGCCATGAAGCGCGATCCCGATTGGGCTTATAAGATTGACTGGACTACGCTTGGCCAATACCTAGAAGGCTTAGAGAGAAAGGGTATATCAACCAATGTAGCTTCTTTTGTGAGCGCTATTACCGTACGTGTTCATGAATTAGGGTATGCCAATCGTGCTCCTTCCGCAGAGGAATTGGAACGAATGAAAGCCCTTGTTAAGCAAGCGATGGATGAAGGCGCAATGGGTGTCACCTCTGCGTTGATCTATGCCCCTGCGAATTATGCCAGCACGGAAGAATTGATTGAGTTAAGCAAAGTGGCGGCCGCTTCTGGCGGTATGTACATCGCCCATATTCGAAGTGAAGGAAATTCAATTTTTGAAGCAGTCAATGAAACCATCCGTATTGCACGCGAGGCAAAGCTTCCCGCAGAGATTTACCATTTGAAATTCAGTGGCAAAGACAACTGGAATAAAATTGATTCTGTGATAGCTATGATTGACAACGCCAACCAGGAAGGATTAAAGATCACTGCCGACATGTATACCTATACTGCTGGCGCTACAGGCTTGGATGCAGCGATGCCTCCTTGGCTACAGGAAGGTGGTTTAAAAGAATGGATTAAGCGAATGCAAAACCCTGTGATACGCAAGAAGGCATTGCAAGAAATGCGCACGCCTACCAATGAATGGGAAAACCTAATGATGTTGGCTGGCGATTTTGATAAAGTATTATTGATGGGCTTCACCAATGATTCTCTGCGAAGAAACTTTACAGGCAAGACGCTCGGGCAGGTAGCCAAAATATATGGTAAGACGCCTGAAGAAACTGCAATGGATTTGGTGATCACTGATGGCACTCGTGTAGGGACGGCCTACTTTCTAATGACAGAGGAAAACGTGAAGCGTCAAATTCAACTTCCCTACATCAGTTTTGGGTCGGATGCGGAATCATCTACTGCATCGGGTAATTTCTTAAAAATCCCGACCCATCCACGTGCCTATGGAAATTTTTCCCGATTGCTGGGAAAGTATGTGCGCGAGGAGAAAGTTATTTCGCTGGAAGAAGCAATTCGCAGACTTACTTCTTTACCTGCATCCAATCTAAAGATTCAAAAGCGTGGAGCATTAATGCCGGGGTATTTTGGTGATGTTGCGATTTTTGACCCAACGAAAATTGCAGACCATGCTACTTTTGAAAATCCACATCAATACAGCACGGGAATGGTTCATGTATTTGTGAATGGAACACAAGTACTAGAGAACGGGGAGCATACAAATGCAAGACCGGGAAGAGTTGTGAGGGGGCCGGGATGGAAAAAAACCGAATAACAAATGTATCGCCAATCATTGCAGGTGTACAATGAAAGGTGGCAAGCTTATTTGCTTTCTAATTTCTCTGCTTTGTAACCTACCTTTTGAAGTGATTCGATAATGCTGGTAGTGTTTGCAGTTCCGGTTACCGTTAAGATTTTGGCGGGATCAGCTATATCTACTTGCCAGTTATTTTCTCCGGCAACTTCATTGAGGCTTTGTTTTACTTTAGCGATACAGCCATCGCATTTGATATTGGTTTTAAAAAGTAGCTTTTCCATACTTCAAATTTAACAATGTTGTTACAGTCGTACCCATTTTAATCGTAAACTATTACTTACTACACTCACCGAACTAAGCGCCATAGCCGCGCCAGCAATCATGGGATTTAGTAGGAATCCGTTATAGGGATACAATATTCCGGCTGCAATTGGTATTCCAATAACATTGTAGATGAATGCCCAAAACAGATTCTGGTGAATTCCCTGCACGATGCGACTCGACAACTTAAGGGCTTTTGGTATGCTTTGCAAATCGGAAGTGAGTAATGTCATCGCGGCCGTGTCCATAGCAATGTCAGATCCTTTACCCATCGCCATACTCACATTTGCTTGCGCCAATGCCTGTGAGTCATTGATACCATCGCCAACCATGCCCACAATTTTCCCCGACTTTTGCAATTGCTCGATGTACCGCGCTTTGTTAGCAGGAAGCATTTCTGATTGGAAGTGTTGGATTCCCACTTGTCTGGCTACTGCCTCGGCTGTCTGAGCATTGTCTCCAGTTACTAAATGCACTTCAATGCCCATTTTTTGCAATTCCGCAACGGCACTTTTTGATGACTCTTTAATTTTGTCTTCTATCGCGACCATTGCTAATACATTGACCGTGTCAGAGAAGTAGACAATGGTATTGGCCTTTGTTTCCCACTCCAGAGAAAGGGATTTTACTTCAGCAGAGAAAACAATATTGTTATCGACCATCAATTTCTGATTCCCCACAAAATAGGTTTCGCCTGCTACTTTTGCTTTGGCACCCTTTCCTGTGATGCTTTCAAATTCAGTGATCGGTGCCGTTGAAATATTGTTTCTTGTCAAGTTGTCAACAATAGCTTGTGCTAAAGGATGTTCCGATTTTAATTCCAAAGAATATAATGCTGATTGATGTTGGGCGGAAGAATGAGTCAACCAACGGATATGCTTTACGGTTGGTTTTCCCTCCGTAATCGTTCCGGTCTTATCCAATGCGATTATCGAAATCCGATGCGCTTGCTCTAAGCTTTCGGCATCTTTGATGAGAATATTGCTTTCCGCGCCTTTACCGATGCCTACCATTAAGGCAGTGGGTGTTGCCAACCCCAGTGCGCAAGGACAAGCGATGACCAGTACCGTTAAGGAAGTCAGAAGTGCGTGGGTGAATGCATTTTCACCGCCAACCATCATCCAGATGATAAAGGTGCAAACTGAAATCACCATCACAATTGGTACGAACACGCTAGCTATCTTATCTGCCTTTAATTGGATAGGCGCTTTGCTGCCTTGCGCTTGCTGAACCATTTTAATGATTTGAGCCAGTACTGTTTCGCTACTTGTTTTTTGTACTTCAAATTGAAAATTTCCTTTTTGGTTGATGGTGCCCGCAAATACTTTTTCGCCAGCGTATTTTTCAACCGCAATCGGCTCGCCAGAAATCATGGACTCATCTATAAAAGATTTTCCTTCAACGACTATTCCGTCTAACGGTATTTTTTCTCCCGGCCGTATGATAATGATATTGCCCACCACTACTTGAGAGGTAGCTATTTCTTCTTCCAAACCATTTTTAAGAACTCGCACCGTTTTTGGTTGCAGGCTCATCAGTTTCTTGATGGCGGAAGAAGTGTTTGACTTTGCTTTTTCTTCCAACCATTTTCCAAGCGAGATGAATGTAATCACGACAGCTGCGGCTTCATAGTAGACGTGTGGATGGATACCTCGTTGATGCCAGAATTCAGGAAAGATGGTGTTGAATAGGCTGAACAAGAATGCAATGCCTGTAGAAAGCGCAACCAGGGTATCCATGTTTGCTTTTCCGAAAGAGGCTTGCTTATAGGCATGAACAAAATAGCTACGGCCAAAGTAGAATACCACCGGTGCCGATAATACCATTGAAATATAATTTCCATACGGCATATCCATCCAGAACATACCTATCATAAAAACCGGGAATGATAGAATACTTGACCAGATCGTTCGTCTTTTCAGGGATTCGTATTGACTATGCTGCGCCTCTTCTTGAATGATTTGCGCATTCTCGGTGTCGATGACAAGGTCATACCCGATGGCTCTCACGGCTTGTTGTATCGCCTGTGGTTGGATGCGTTTTTGATCATATTCAATGAGGGCATTTTGATTCGCATAGTTCACCGCTGCTTCCTTTATCCCATCTGTTTTTCTTAATAGTGACTCTACACTGACTGCGCATGCACCACAGGTCATCTCTAACACTGGAAATGTTTGGCGTATAGTAGTCGTTTTATCTGGAATAGTCAATTTCATCGTGGGAATGCCCTGGTTTAGTCTGTACTTTGATGAAACAAAAAATGTGAATGTTTAGATCGTTTTGGTACTACTATTATTTGGAATTTTTCCACGGCCCAAATTTATGAGTTATCTCGCTGAGCGTATCCGCATAGGGCCCAAAAGGGTGATCAAAGGGTTTCGTTTCAATTTTTGGCCAGTCTCCTTTAAACTCTTTTTTTGGCCGAGGCATAGAGACAACATAGGCAGCTATATCCCACGATTCTTCTTCTGTTAGTACGGGATTATCATAAGTAGCGCCTTGTGGCATATTAGCCCGGATGTATTTTGCGAAGTTTGAAATCCGGAATAAACCCGCTCCCGTATTGAAGCTATGTGTACCCCAAAGAGGTGGATAGACATAACCTTTTTCATTACTGGCTATCATCCCTTGTCCATTTTTCTGATGACATACCCGGCATTGAGTTTCATAAAGTTTTTTTCCCTTTAGGGGATCAGCCGATCTGTTTAGAAATTTTATTTCAATAAGTCCAGATCCCTTTGCCTTCGTTCCCTTTGGTACTTCGTGACCGACCCACGTAATGTATGCCACCAACGCACGCATTTCTTTTGAAAGCGAGTCAAGTGGCTTCCCGTTCAAGCTACGTTGAATGCAATCATTCACTCTTTTCTCAATGCTTTCTGCTCCACCAGATCGTGCACGAAACTTTGGGTAGAGTGATGCGACTGATCCAAAGTTGTTTCCATACGGTCTGGTGCCGGCATCCAAATGACAATTCTGACAATTCATTCCGTTAGAAATAGAATCCACAATCGCTTTAGGGCCGAGATAAAAAGAGGTGTTGGTGATTAACTTCCTGCCATAACGAGTGAGGTCGTTGGGCATGTTCGCGGTGTCAGGCGCATCCCATAGCGAATCAATGCGAGTTGTAACATTCTCTTTTTTTACGTGCGTGCATGAAAGAGCAAACACCACAAAAAAAAAGGATAGTTGGCTAACTACTTTCATGCGATGTTGTTGCTGATAAATTCTAAAGCTCTTACTTCCATCCAATTCTCTTTTTTTCCTGCTAGTGAAAACGCAGTATGACCACCGTGCTTTGGTGTTTCAAGATGAACATACTTGTGTGATTTTGCAAAATCAGTTGGATAGCAGCTAGTCGGGAGGAAAGGGTCGCTCCATGCATTTACAATAAGTACTGGTTTTTGAATCGTTGGTAGGTACGGACCGCACGAAGCTCTTTCATAAAAATCATCTGCATTCTTGAATCCATGCAAAGGCGCAGTATATCGATTGTCGAACTCCCGGAATGATTTAATCTGGTCAAATCCCTCGGCATTGATCATTTTTGGGAAGCGCTGAGATTTTTCTTTGATCTTGATGCTGAGTTTTTTTAAAAAGCGATTGAGATAGAATTTTCTGGACGGTTTGTCCAACTCGCTCGCACTTGCTCCTAAGTTACACGGAACAGAAAACACGACTCCCGTCTTTACAATTGGATTCACCGCAGTTCCCAGCTCACCAAGGTATTTCAATGTCATACTCCCACCCATACTAAACCCGATGAGAACAATAGTCTTGTAACGATTGCTATCAAGAGCATGTTGCACAACGGCTGCAAGATCTTCTGTGGCTCCATGGTGATAGAATCTTGGTAGGCGGTTAATGTCTCCACCACATCCACGGCAGTTCCACGCGATCGCATCCCATCCATTCTGAAAAAATTGCTTTGCCATTCCCTTTGCATAGTGGCGATCGCTATTTCCTTCGAGACCGTGGGTAATAATGGCAAGTTTCGAACTATCCTGGTTTAGACAATCTAAGTCAACAAAATCTCCATCGCTCAATTCCAACCGTTCACGTTGATAAGCTACTCCCTCAATTTTGCGAAACATGCTGGGTATAATTGTCTCCCAATGTCCGTTCCAATAGTAGAATGGTTTTTTGTACGATGAGTTTTCGATGAGTGGCATTCGCTATGTATTCAACACATAAGAAAGTTCTGGAGATTTGTTAAAGACAGCTCGCGCAAAAGGGCACAGCGGTAGAATTTTATATGATTCATTCGCGCATACTCGACAGCTTTAAGAACTAGTTGTTTACCTGCTCCTTGTCCACGGAGCTTATCGGACACATCCGTATGATCAATGATGATTATTTTTTCTCCGGCTTTAGAATAGGTCATTTCAGCCAAGCGCTCATCACCTACATCGATCACGAAGGCACCTTTTGAGCTATGCTCGATTTGTTTTATATCCATCAAACAAAAATAAGCATTAGGCCGATTTATACTTCGCGCTTAAAAAGGTCATGATGACAAAGAGAAAGGCAACAACCATCAGGGCAATTCGAAGAGATTGCCAATTGGCTAGTAGACCAATGATGGGTGGCCCGAACAAGAAACCTGAATAGCCAACAGTGGTAACCATAGCAAGCCCAACACCGGGAGGTAGATTTTTTGAATTACCTGCAATGCTATACGCGATGGGAACAATGGATGAAAGCCCAATACCGATGATAAATAGTCCGGCAATGACTGAATAAGGATTGTTAAAAAGCAAAGTAAGCGCAATACCCATGGTGGAGATGAGTCCGCACATCACCATGAGATTACGATCACCAAATTTCAAGCGCGCACCATCACCAAAAAACCGACCGATCGTCATGGCTAATGCAAAAGCGGATAGACCAAGAGGAGCAAGGGCAGGAGAGGCCATAGCAATATTTTCCATGTAGTTTGTACTCCAGTCAGCCATTGCTCCTTCCCCCAACATGCAACAAAAGGCAATCACTCCAATGCTTACCATTGCAGCGTTGGGCAGGCGAAAAGCCGGGCCGTCTACTTCCTTTTCTTTTGGCTTATCGTGAATTAAATGATAACGTGCCCATGCTGCCGCTGCAACACTCATTCCCACAATGACAGCAAAATGAACAAAGAGAGTGGTTTCTAATTTTACGAATAGGGCACCGCAAAATGCACCGGCCACCATACCAATACTAAAAAGGGCGTGGAAACTAGTCATGATGGGTTTTTCGTGAATCCTCTCTACCATCACTGCTTGTGAGTTCATGGAAACATCCAGCATGCCGGCTGTTAAACCCATGATGAAAAATAATATAATTAATCCAGGAAGTCCGGGCGTGAGGGGAACCAAAGGAACGAATATGCAGTACAGGAATATTGAAAAGATGGTGATGCGCCTACTTCCATTTCGAATAATGAGCCAACCGGTAAATGGCATTGCTAATAATGCTCCAACGGATGACGATAGTAGCACGAAGCCAAGCGTTCCGTTATCAATGTCAAATAGCTCCTGAACTCTGGGAAAGCGGGCAGCCAGATTTGCGTGAACAAATCCGTTGATGAAGAAAATCAGTTTTACAGCGATGCGCGAAGGAGATATAGAAGAAGGTTTCACAGTGCTATTCTTTCAATCTGTTTTCGATATCCATTCTCTCATGCAAAATTCTAATTATTTCAATTTCTGATTCGCTTGATGTTTTGTAGAAAATAAGATGAGATTTTACTTTGGAAGCTCTATATCCATATTTAATATGACTCATTGACTTTCCGCTGTCTTGGTTTTGACTGATATACTCCATCTCACTAATAAGTAGATTATAATATCGGTCGGCTTGTTCAATAGACCAGTTTTTAAATGTATATAACCAGATTTGCTCAAGGTCGATTAGCGCTTGGTTACTAATCTTATAAGCTTTTCTTTTCATCGAAATTTATCGTGCATCTTTTTTAGATGTTCCTTCGAATCAAATTTCTTGACAAATCCACTCTTCTCACCAACGGTGAGCGCTTTTTTTAGTTCGTTTACTTTTTGTTCCTCAGATTCTAATAGACGTAAAGCTGTCCGAATTACCTCACTAGCTGAACTATATTTACCGGAAGCTACCTTGCTGTCAACGAATTCTTCAAAATGATCACCGAGTAGCACCGAAGTGTTTTTACCCATATTTTAGGATTTTTGATATACCAATTCTTGGTATAAATGTAACAATCAAAACGGATGCATCAAAAAGTATGTTCTGGAAAAAGGGAGCTAAGTCATAGACATTTTAAACGTGACCGGGCTGATTGCTTATTGCATCCCCTTTCTAAAATCAAGAGGCGGTTTACGATCTCCGATGAGGGATTTGTATTGGAATCCTACTCCCGTTTTTTCAAGCAACTCTTTTTTTGCTTTTTCAATCAATTCAGGATTGTTGAATAAATCAATAGCAGTCGTGGTCAACGTTTTTGCTGCATTCGACATTGCTTTTAATCCAATTCCATTGCTACCGGTAGCAACCGCTTGCCAAGAATGAGGTGGAACGCCTGGAACCCAAGCGGCAACACCTAGCCCTGCTGTAGGAACTACCCAGGTGATGTCTCCAACGTCTGTTGAGGCTGGAAAAAACCCTCCCAGATGAAAAGGCATTACTTGTTGTGCTTGATTTAGATCAGGTGCCTTAAAATTAAAACTTGATTGAATTTTTTTTGCAAACTCAGTTTCCTCAGCTGAGTAATTTACACCACCAACTTTTTTCAAGTTGTCATACATTAAGTGAGATAGCGTTTCATTTGGCATGAGATTAAATGAACCTGAGATGACTTCATATTTCATCGAAGTCTCGGTTCCAGTGGCTGCCCCCTCGGCACATTTAACAATACGATCCCACAGTTCTGCCAGCACGCGTGCATCAGGATGTCGCACCATGTATTCAACTTCTGCAAAATCGGGAACTACGTTTGCGGCCATTCCTCCTTTGGTGATTACATAGTGTATGCGCGCATCTGATGGCATATGTTCACGCATCATGTTAGTCATATAGTTCATGGCCTCTATGGCATCCAAGGCAGATCTGCCTTTTTCGGGCGCGGCTGCGGCATGTGCCGAGCGGCCATAAAACCTAAATAAGGTTTGTTTGATCGCCATGCATGACTCAGGACTAGCGTCATTTTTGTTTGACGGATGCCAGTGCAACACAGCGTCAACACCTTTGAAAAGCCCATCGCGCACCATGTACACTTTTGCGCCACCACCTTCTTCTGCCGGTGTTCCAAACAATTTAATAGTTCCTGATTTTTTATTTTTAGTGAGCCAGTCTTTCAATGTGATGGCGGCCGCTGTTGACGCAGTCCCAAACAGGTTATGACCACATGCGTGTCCAGCCCTTCCTTCAATAAGTGATTTTCTTTCAGGTACACTGTCTTGAGAAAGACCAGGCAATGCATCAAACTCCGCTAAGATTCCAATCACCGGCTTGCCAGATCCAAACGATGCCAGAAATGCAGTTGGCATTTCAGCAATACCTGATTGAATAGCGAACCCTTCATTACGTAAAGTCTCTTGTAATAGTGTGGCGCTTTTATTTTCCTGAAAACCTAACTCCGCATAACCCCAAATTTGTTTGGCGATTTGCGAGTAGGCAGGATATTTCTTCGATAATTCTTGCAATGCGAATTGCTTGTCTTTTTCTCCATTGACTTTAAGAGTGTTTTGGGCTTTTAAGCAAAATCCAATTAGTAAAAGGGTAAGTGTTAAAGAGAATCTCATGCTATTAGTGTTTGTGATTAGTCAGTTCTTTTGTTAGGAATTCCTTTAGCGGATTTAGCTTGCTAGATTCAAAATCCCACATTTCATTATTTTGAAAGAAAAAATCACCTTGCTTGAATTTCTTGCTTTCACTTTTACTCTTTGGAAAAGCATCCACAAAGGAATAAATCTTTGATTTCCTGATTGGGAGCTTATACACTAACGGACTATTTGGTTTGTTATATTTTGCGATACATTCTTCGTAAATGGAAAAACATTCTAGGACACCTGCATGCTTTTGGTTTATGATCATTTCTAATAGACTTTCAAAGTCCCCATTCGTTGAATTGTCCGGAAATAGAAATAATTCGAAAGCTAAATTATTTTCAGCTTTTATCTTTTCAATTTCCTTTTTTCGGATGTTAAATCCTCCACTATTTAGCTCAGAGTCCGCGTCAAAAATAAGGATATTCTTACCACCTAAATCTGAGTTTTCTTTAACGGTATTACTTGCATTTGTTAGATTGGTCCAGCCCCCTAGAGGGATCACATTAAAGTCTATATCACCTGGTATAGCTAAATTGGTGGTAAGAAAGGCAATATAGGCTTCGATGAAAAATTTGTCCTTGCCTTCAACAAATACCTTAATCATTTTATCTAAATTCTATTCCTTGTTGAATTGAAAAGTCAAGCTTTTCAAAGTCGTATTCATAGGACAGTGTTTCGCTCCCTACTTTTCTAATTGTGTAGCTACGGATAAGCTTTTTAAAATCAGGGTTATCGTCCTCTACAACTTCAGATAGATTTTTTAATGTTTCATAGTTGTGAGTTGTGCAGAACAATTGAACATTATAGAATTTACAACCTTCAATTATTGCTTTCCACATAGTGCTTTGCGCGGAAAAATGTAGCCCATTATCTATTTCATCAATAAGAACGATCCCATCTTTCGCATCAGGCATTGTCAGTAAAATTGAAAGTAATCTTTTCATTCCGTCCCCCAATAAATTAATTGGAATTAGTCTCGATAGTCCTATGTCAACATAGATCATTCTGTTTGAGCCAAGTGAAATGCCTTGAATTGCAGCATCCACTTTTTTAAGCACATTGATTATTGACGAAAGCTGCTTTGTAATGACCAACTCCTCTAATTTCTTTTCAAGATTGACAGCTGTAGTCCAACGAGGAGGAAGTAGTGTTGCCCTTAGTTTGTCTGAATAGTTTTTGGCTGGTTCGATTGAAAAAGCCCCTTGACTGTAAATCAGTTTTGATTCAAAAGAAATTTTTGGTTTATGAGTCTCTTTGAGGCTAGAAATTAAATCAAGTTCGTAGATATTTTCAGATATAGAGTTTGAGTCAAATACTGAACTATTGGATGGTTTGATATTTTTCAGAATACTCTTTTTGGGTCTTATGTTTAGTTCCCGGTGTTGATTGTTTGTATCAAAGTCTCCTTTTATCTCTAAGTTTTTGTTGTAGTCTAAATTGTTATAAATAAATCTAAAATCATCTTCTTCGTTGAGTATCAAATCCCTTTGGCTACTTATTCTCAAAATGAGTTCGGGATTGGTCATTCCGCACAGTAGGAAAATGGACTCCAAGACTGATGTTTTCCCGCAATTGTTTTTACCCACCAAAACATTTATCTGACCAAAGTCTCCTAAGGCTGTTTTTGCTATCCCCCTAAAACCCTCTATTTCTATTTTTTTAAGATGCATCTATACAAATTTAAATACTTTACTTTGCATATGCCACACTTCTCATTTCTCTAATCACCGTTACTTTTATTTGCCCCGGATACTGCATGTCTTTCTCAATCTTTTGCGAGATATCGAAGCTAAGTTGTGAGGCACGTTCATCGGTTGCTTTCTCCGCATCTACCATCACACGTAACTCTCGTCCGGCTTGAATGGCATAGCATTTTTCTACTCCTTCAAAACTCAAGCCTACATTTTCAAGATCCTTCAATCGTTTAATGTATTGCTCCATCACCTCACGTCTTGCACCCGGTCTTGCACCAGAAATAGCATCGCATGATTGAACAATTGGAGAAATAATGCTGGTCATCTCAATTTCATCATGGTGTGCGCCAATGGCATTGCAAATGATCGGATGTTCCTTATACTTGATGGCTAGTTCCATACCAACAATGGCGTGTGGCTTTTCTAATTCTTCAGGCCATACTTTGCCGATGTCGTGTAGAAGTCCGGCACGTTTTGCTTGCTTAACATTCAATCCAAGTTCTGCTGCCATGATCGCGCAAAGATTCGCTACCTCGCGTGAGTGCTGCAATAAATTTTGTCCATACGAAGAGCGGTAGCGCATGCGACCGACCATTTTGATAAGCTCGGGTGCTAAACCATGGATACCTAAGTCTATCACCGTCCGTTCCCCAATTTCTAATACTTCGTCTTCAATGTTCTTGGTTGTTTTAGCAACGATCTCTTCAATTCGAGCCGGGTGAATACGCCCGTCTTGTACCAACCGATGTAATGAAAGCCTTGCAATTTCTCTTCTAACCGGATCAAATCCTGAAATGATGATTGCTTCGGGTGTGTCATCCACGATAAACTCCACCCCAGTCGCGGCTTCGAGTGCTCGAATGTTTCGACCCTCACGACCTATGATTTTTCCTTTGATATCATCACTTTCAATATTAAAAATAGAAACGCAATTTTCTACTGCATGCTCTGTTGCTGTGCGTTGGATGGTTTCCACGACAATTTTTTTGGCTTCTTTCGTAGCCGTTAATTTTGCCTGTTCCATGATTTCCTTAATATAAGAACTCGCCTTGGTTTGCGCTTCTTCTTTCATGGATTCAATCAGTTGGTCACGGGCCTGATCTGCCGACAATTTAGAGATGCCCTCCAATACTGCCACTTTCTGCGCGTTGAATTTGTCTAACTCTTCTTTTCTGCTTTTCACTAACTCGTGTTGACGCGCAAGGCTTTGTCTTTCTTCGTCCACCTCGCCCTCTTTCTTTTTCAACGTTTCCAGCTCTTTCGAAATCTGTGCCTCACGTTGTTTGATCTTTTGCTCGTTGTTGATGATTTGGTTTTTCTTGCGGTTGGCTTCTTCTTCAAACTCCTGCTTCATCTTCAGCAGTTTTTCTTTGGCATCAATAATCCTGTCTTTTTTGATGTTTTCAGCTTGAATTTCTGCCTCCTTAATGATCAGCTTTGCTTTTTCTCCGGCAGCCTGTTCGTTCTTTTTGATTTTTCTCTTCGCCATGAGCGAACCGATTACCAGGCTTAGTAATACAGTAGCCATAGTGGCAATAGAGACAATTAAGATTATTTCCATAGTTGAAAAAATTTAGTTGTTAAACCTTATTTCCAGAGGCTCCCCAACTCAGTTTGGCCACTAGCCAGACGTTTTTGGTTGAAGAATGGAAATGAAAAAAAATTGAAAGGAAGGGGACTTAAAGCGCTTGAGAAACCAGTTGGTTAAGGTAGTTCACCTTTTCCGCTACAGTATCATCAATTACCTGTAGGCTTTCTTCTTCTGCCATCTTATCCACCAGGCAATCGAAGGCAACCATGGCGAGGAGATCTTGCTTATCATCCAGACCAAACTGCTCGCGGTAACGCTTTATTTTCTCGTTGATGAGCTTGCCAGCCGCACGTACCTTCTCTTCTTCCATGCGTTTTACCTTCATGGGGTATTCGCGGTCGGCAATTTTTATTTTTACTGATAGTTCGTCCATCAACTAACCGGGTTATCTGCTCAAGTGAGCTATGCACTTATCGATTTCTCGGATATACTCGTCTACTTTCCTTTTCAACTCAGAAACATTTTCGTCTTCCGGGTTAATATGGTCTACAATCTTAGTTATTTTAATCTGATTTTTAAAATTATGCAGTTGCTCGTCTCGTTTGCGAAGATCTGCTTTGAGCTCGTAATTCTCTAATTTTAGCCCCCGTACCTCATCTTTTACGGTTTTATGCTCATTCAGCAGTACCAGAATTTTTCGCTCCAGTCCGTTTAAGTTGGTCTTTAATGCTTCTTGGTCCATGTTCTTACTATTGAATGTTGAATTTTAATGTTGAATTCGCTCTTTAAACCTACCGATATCCATCATTAAACAGCTGTCAAAATTACTTCCTGATTACAGCTTCGAATTTCGATTCAAATGCCGCAATCAATTTGGTCATTGTTCTGTCAATCTCCTCATCCGTCAGCGTTTTTGCACCGTCCAGTAGCGTAAAGCCAAGCGCATATGCCTTTTTTCCTTCTGGAATTTTATCGCCTTCGTAAACGTCAAAAGCAATAATGTCTTTGATCAAACTCTTATCTGTTGCCAGCACCAACTCTTTCATTTCTGCAAAGCTGATCTTTTTATCGACTACAAAAGAAAGATCACGTCTTACTTCAGGAAACTTTGGCACTTCCGATACAACGAACTTAGGGCTTGCCGATTTGAAAAGCAAGGCCGTACTCAGATCAGAAAAAAATATTTCTTGCTTGATGCCAAAATCTTTGAGTAAAGCGGTTTTTACCCTGCCCAACTTGCCAATTTCTTTTGTTCCCTTTAAGATTTTCATGCCGTACTCGAACAACGGGTCACTTAAAGGCTCTTGCTTGACATTTTCAACCGATGATTTTTGAATGATGTGCGCCACTTGCTGAGCCAGGTGATAATAGCTCACAGTTCGCGTTTTGTTTTGCCAGTTTTCACTTTCAACATTGCCGGTTAAGTATAGCGCCAAGCGTTCTTCTTCCTCGTACTTGCCCTCGGCCGCCTCTTTTTTCCAATAGACTTTACCAAATTCAAAAAGCTTTAAGTCTTTCTGTTTGCGGTTAATGTTGAAAGAGCAAACCTCCAGACCGGTAAAGAGCATCGTTTGTCTGAGTATACCTTGCTCTTCACTGAGTTTGTTCAGGATTTCAACCGGCTCTCCGGCAAACGTTAATTGATATTTTTGATGATAGGCTGCATTTGTCAAAGAATTCGTGAGTATCTCGTAGAACCCGTTCCCTGCCAGCATTTCGCCCACAGATTTTTTGAATTTGTTCGGATCCTTATCAGGAAACTCTGCGAGGTAATCGGTGCCAACTATTTCTGTGAGTTCGATGTTGTTAAAGCCATAGATGCGCAAAATTTCCTCTACCACATCGGCTTCCTGCGTCACATCTACCCTGTAAGGCGGAACGGAAACAGTGAAACGATCCTCTTTTTTGTTTGAAACTGCAATGTCAAGACTTTCAAGGATGGAAAAGATTTCTTCGCGGGGCAACATTTTCCCAATGAGGCGGTTGACATTCTTGTCTTTTACTTCAATGACTCTATTTCCAACAGGTGAAGAATAGATATCCACTATTTCTGACGAGATAGCTCCACCGGCTAGTTCTTTGATCAAGAGTGCCGCTCGTTTTAGTGCATAAACGGTATTGTTAGGATCTGTTCCTCGCTCGAAACGAAATGAAGCATCCGTCTTTAGCCCATGATGCATTCCGGTCTTACGTATATACTGCGAGGAGAAACAGGCACTTTCTAAAAATAGATTGACGGTTTTCCCTGATACACCTGACTTGATTCCACCAAACACTCCCGCGATGCACATTCCATTTTCGTTTGCGTCACAGATCATCAGATCACTGCCGGCAAGCGTTCGCTCTTTCTGATCTAATGTCAAAAACTTGGTTCCTGCAGGTACTGTTTTTACGATGACTTTTTTTCCTTCAATCTCATCGGCATCAAAAGCGTGAAGTGGCTGACCCGTTTCGTGCAACACAAAATTGGTGATGTCTACCACATTGTTAATGGGGGTAAGACCAATCGATTTTAATCTATTCTTTAACCAATCAGGCGACTCATCAACTTTAATACCTGAAATAGTTACACCAGAATATCGTGGGCAGGCTTCACTATTTTCTACCGTTACTGGAATGGTTAGGCTTGTATTGTCAATTTCAAAATGATCTACTAAAGGCCATTTTAGTTCGCGTTTTTTTGCCGCCTTAATATCACGCGCCACACCTAAATGACTCGCGGCATCTGCCCGGTTGGGGGTCAGGCCAATTTCAAACACATAGTCGGACTGCACGTTGAAAAATTCAGTCGCCAATGTTCCATTCGCAATTTTGGTGTCAAGCACCAAAATGCCGGCATGGCTTTCACCGAGCCCTATTTCGTCTTCCGCGCAAATCATTCCTTCCGATTGCTCGCCTCTGATTTTCGCACTTTTGATAAGAAATGGTTCGCCTTTCGTTGGATGAACTGTGGTGCCTACCGTGGCCACGACTACTTTTTGACCGGCAGCCACATTGGCCGCGCCACACACAATTTGAAGTGGACTTCCTCCACCTACATCGACTGTGGTAATAGAAAGTTTATCAGCATTAGGGTGTTTGCTACACGTAAGCACTTCACCAATGACCAAGCCTTTTAAGCCTCCCTTAACGCTTTCAAAAGGTTCGACACTTTCCACTTCCAGACCAGTTCCGGTTAGTGTTTGGCCAATTTCTTCAGCCGATTCGGGGATGTGAATATATTGCTTGAGCCAGTTGTAAGAAATCTTCATGGTTTAGGAAAAATCAGAACTTCAAAAATAGTGAATTCTCCTATGTTTTCTAAAGGCATTTATCAATCATGATAATTCTTCTCACCAGCCTTTATCGCAATTTTCATGATGTTTTCTTTGGGCGGAAAAGGACAAGAAAAATTATCTGAATAAGCACAGTATGGGTTATAGGCTTTATTGAAATCAAGAACGATGGAACTTGCTCCTGGTACTTTTTTCAAATCGATGTAGCGGCCAGCTCCATACGTTTCTTTGGCACTAGTCTCATCCGCAAAGGCAAGAAAGAGTGTCCCCTTGTAAGGACCTGCATCCATGATTTCCACGATCAACAGGCTGTTTTCTTGACCATCGAGGCTAAATTTTGCAAATGCATATTCCAGGTATCGTTTCTCCTTGCCGTCACTCGTAGGCAGTACAATTACTTTTTTGTTTTCGATTGGCTCGAGGCTAGCTTTCAATTTGTATTTTAAATCGGGCGGAAAATAGTTGAGCTTCTCGACTACGACAGTTGCTTGTGTGGTGTCCATCGGCACAGAGGCTACACCCAGTGTACTCGCTTTGGTTGATCGAAAGGGAGAATCTTTATCAGTTTTCATGAACTCATCCTTCTCCTGGCGTTCTTTTAGAATGGTGCTGATGTAATCTTCTGGCGAATCGGTTTTTGTAAAACTATAATAAACCATCGTGGCCAAAAAAGCCGCAACCCCCAGTGCAATGATTTGTTTCGCTTTCATATTGTCAATTCAAAAAGCAAGATACAAAGTTCAAAATTTGTTTTCGGTTTTAGATATTGGATTTTCAATCTTGAATCTTGAATCTTAAATTTTGAATTTTGAATTTTGAATTAAATAATTCCTTCATCGGCAAAGCTATAATATTTTGAGCCAGCAATGATGAGGTGATCCAATAGTTGTACCTCCAGAAATTTTCCGGCTTCTTTTAACTTTTTGGTGAGGTCAATATCGCTTTGACTGGCGGTTAGATTACCGGAAGGATGATTGTGGGCCACGATCACGCCACTGGCCAATTCCTCTAAAGCCATTTTGTAAATAATCTTTGGATCGGCCACCGTACCAGAAACACCGCCTTCGCTAACTCTTTTCTTTTTGATGATACGATTGGCACGATTGAGTAACAGCACCCAAAATTCTTCATGTGGCAAGTCCATCATATCGCCTCGTAGTAATTCAAAGGCGTCTTTTGAACTGCTAATTTTCGGCTTCTCTTCACTATCTGTTTCTTTTCTTCTACGCCCGAGCTCTAGCGCAGCGACTATCGTGATCGCCTTTGCTTCACCAATACCTTTTATCTTCATCAACTCTTTTACAGAGAGTTTGGCCAGTTCATTCAGGTTGTTCTTTCCGTGCAGCAATACTTTTTTGGAGACATCTACAGCACTCAAGTTGGCCGTGCCAGAGCCGATTAAGATGGCGATCAACTCTGCATCGGATAGGGCTGAAGTACCTTTCAGCAATAGCTTTTCTCGCGGCCGGTCTTCCGGATTCCAGTCTTTAATGTTAAGGGGTTTGCTATCTTCGATTTTCATCAATGAAAGGTAGGAAAAATCTGTGTCAGGCAAAGGTCCCAAGTCGCTAAGAAGCCTGCGATTATTAAACCAAGATTATAGACCCGCCAAAAATCTGCATAAAAAAACCCTCCCCAACCGAAGTTAGAGAGGGAAAAATATTTTCTTGGATATTGAATTAAGCGAGTGCGTTTACACGTTTGGCCAACTTGCTCTTTTGGTTAGCTGCTTTTTTCCAGTGAATGACATTCTTCTTGGCCAACTTGTCGATCATGCCGCTTACTTCTTTTAAAAGTGCCGCTGCTTCGTCTTTCTTAGTAGTGCCAGTCAATTTCTTTATCTGAGTGCGAGTAGTCTTCGCCTGGTAGCGATTTCTCACGCGTTTTGTCTCATTTGCTCTGATTCTTTTCTCTGCTGATTTGTGGTTTGCCATATTGCTTTTCTAAAAGGACTGCAAAAATAAGGGCAATAAGCTGATTTGCAAGCACAAAGTTTTAAAATGTGTGGATAAGTGACTTTGTAGGCCTGTTTATTTTTTGACCAAATTACCCTCGAAAAGCAACCAGGTGTCAGGATCTAATGTCAGTTCATGGGGTACAAAAGGGATAATCAAGCTTGTTTTGGATGTTTTAGAATCAATTTGAATCGTTTGAATGTGGGTTTTGCCGTCCTTTCCCAATATTTTTAAGTCTAGCGGAAAGTGAAAATATATTCCCGGCTGCACCTGAGAAATCTCAAGCAGGACCTGGCTGGTCTTGGCGTCATACCGCCAGGTACCTGTAATTTTTGGGTGTCCCCCTTCGTACAACCATTGGTCGAAGAACAAGGTCAGATCTTTTCCGGTAGCTGTTTCCATAGTTCTCTTGAAATCGACCGTCATGGCATTGCTTTTTTGATACGTAGCATAGTATTGGCGAATGCCTTTCCAAAAATCTGCGTCACCCACTTTATGCCGAAGCATATGCAGTACCCATCCTGCTTTCTGATAGGTATTGGTGCTAAGTACTTTGTTGATATCGGTTAGCGTAGTATCGACTATGGGTGCTGGATTTTTTTGGTAATACTTGATGACTTGATCGCGGTCAAGTAATTGTTCTTTCACCAGCCGATCGCGGCCATAGGCTTGTTCTAAATACAAGTTCGCGAAGTAGGTGGCAAAACCTTCACTCAGCCATACATGATGCCAATCATTTTCGCTCGCTGAATTGCCAAACCATTGATGTGCTTCTTCATGTGCAATCAATCCTTCATGATCACCCTTTCCGTTGATTGAACTCTCGGAGTAGAAGATAGCGCCCGCATTCTCCAGTCCTCCCCAGCGGGTCTTCGACTGAACGTTTGCCAATTTTTTGAATGGGTAAGGACCGATGTTTCGGTGAAAATAGTCCAGCACTTTTACTGCGACTGAGTAGTCAAAAAATCCTTCGACCCGGTTTTGTGGATAGACCCAACTCTCTACACTGATGTCATCGACCTTTCCAGCGTGTTGCACCGCAAATCGGGCAATACCCACCACCATGACTTTCACAGGGATGGGCACCTCTTCGCGCCAGTGGGTCAATTTTCTTTTTGAATCAATAAAGCTTTCTTCGATTTTGAGACCATTGGAAATAACCGAGTAATGCAACGGAGCTATGATTATAAAATCAACGGCAGACTTGTCACTGGGGTGGTCGATTACAGGTAGCCAGTGGTGGCCGCGGTCAGGCCAATTGTCGCCAAAGAAGCCGCGGTCGCCATATTTATTTTTTCCAATGATGAGCCCATCTTGGGGGATGCCTTTATAGTCTATTTCGAAGCTAAGTTGTTCATTGATCGTTATTCGTTGGTCGAGAGTGATTTTCAAGCGATCATTTTTATGTTGAAATGAAAGTGTTTTCCCATTTAGCCTCATTCCGGTGACCTCCATTCCAAATCCTTGGGCGTTCTTATTGGTAAGGTCAAGTTCAAATTCAGCGATAGACTTTTTGAACAGGATTAGAATAGATGCTTTTCCATAAATCACATCGGTGGAGTCATTCACTTCTAACTGAAAGGTGTACTGTTTTACATCGATGAACGGATTCCTTGGGTAGGGATCTGTGGCGAATGAGGCCGTGGCGATGAAAAGGAGGAGCGAGAGAAGTTTGTTCATGCTTCGTATTTTATTCCGAAAGGTAAAGATTTCACGCAAAGGCACTAGGTCGCCAAGAAAAGTATTCGGTAGCCCTTTGTGTCTTGGCGTCTTTGCGTGAAATTTGTATTCGAATGAAGCATTTTCAAAAGATATTGCTAATCACTATTCCGTTTCTTTTTTTTAGTTGGGGATTTTTTGCTCACCAAAAAATAAACCGACTCGCTGTATTTACCTTGCCTGTGGAGATGATTGGCTTTTACAAGAAAAATATCCAATATATTTCTGAGGCCTCTGTAAATCCCGATCGCAGGAGATATGCTATTCCTGAAGAGGCGCCTCGGCACTACATTGATTTAGACGAGTATGGCGATAGTGCTGCAACAAAATTGCCACGCTATTGGAAAGATGCAGTAGCGAAATACGGAGAGGACAGCCTTACACGGCATGGGATTGTGCCGTGGCATATAAATCGTGTTTATTATCAATTAAAAGACGCCTTCTTACTAAAAGATCCAGATCGTATTTTGAGAATATCGGCTGATCTCGGTCATTACATTGCAGATGCTCACGTGCCGTTGCACACCACAAAAAATTACGATGGCCAACTTAGTAATCAAGTGGGCATTCATGCTTTTTGGGAATCGCGATTGCCAGAATTATTTTTTAATGAGTACGATTTCTTTGTGGGAAAGGCAGAGTACCTCGAAAATGTTCAATTGGCGTCATGGAACGCGGTGATTGGTGCGAACGCAGCCCTGGATTCTGTGCTGCGTTTTGAGAGGCAGCTGTCATTAAAAATGGGCCATCGAAAATTCAATTTTGAAACGAAAGGAAAACAAACTGCGAAAGTGGTGTCGATCGAATATGCCAGAAGCTACCATCAGTTGCTGTCGGGTATGGTTGAGCGGCAGATGAGAGAGAGTGTAAAGATGATCGGTGATGTGTGGTATACTGCCTGGGTCGATGCCGGTCAGCCAGACTTAAAAGTGTTAATCGATTACAAACCCACCGAAGAGGAATTGATATTGAGGAGAGAGGAATTGAAAAAGTGGAAAGAGCAACGGTTGTCGAATCCGCGTGCGCACGAAACGGAAGGGAATTAGAAGCCTTGTCAAAAATATTTTTTGAATTAGCAGGCGTCAGACGGCTATTTTTGCCTAGGATCAGCCGTCAGACGCCTTCAAGATATCGCTTGGCTCTACCATGCTATTGAAAGGATATTTTGACATCTTTGCGTTTACAATCCTCAATGAATTTAACTAACGATCAAGTAATTAAAATACGCAAGCAGGTTGTTTGGCTTATTGTCATTGCAACAACGATCAGACTGTTGTTGGCCTCACAGTTGGAATTAGCGAATGATGAGGTGTACTATTGGACCTATGCGCTATTTCCTGATCTAAGTCATTTCGATCATCCACCCATGGTGGGTTTTTTAGCACAAGTATTCACAGCCAACCTGTTTTTTACAGATGATTTTTTCTTGCGACTGGGAACCATTGTGTTATCGGCAGCAAGTACGTGGACGATTTTCTGTATAGGTAGAAAAGTGAAAAATGAATTGGCTGGACTTTATGCTGCCTTTCTTTACACGTCTTCCATCTATTGCTCCATTATCAGCGGCTTTTCATTAATTCCTGATGCACCTCAGGTGTTTTTCTGGTTGTTGAGTTTGAATGCGGCATTGGATGTGTTGCCCGTTGAGAAAATTACTAATGCGCATCGAATAAAGATGGTAAGTATAGGAGTGTTTGCCGGACTGGCGATGTTATCCAAGTATCACTCTGTTTTTATTTGGGTTGGTATTTTGCTGTATGTGCTTTTTCAAAATCGAAAATGGTTGCTGGATTATTCGCTCTATGCATCAGGCGTTATTTCTTTGATGGTTTTTTCGCCAGTGATTATCTGGAATGTAAAAAACAATTTTATCAGTTTTACTTTTCATGGCGACCGGGTAGCTCCCGCCTTCGAAATTCGGCCCGATTATTTTTTCACGGAGATAGGGGGGCAGATCGCTTACAACAATCCCCTGAATATTATTTTGATCGTAATAGCGTTGGTGGCGCTGGCAAAGGGTAAACGCTTTTTGGATTCATCATTCAAGTGGATTCTGTTATTCAATGCGATTCCACTCTGGCTGTTGTTCACCGGTTTTTCTGTTTTTAGAAGTACGTTGCCGCATTGGTCGGGTCCGGCTTTCTTGTCGTTGATAGTGATAAGCGCTGTCTATTGGTGTGAGCGAATAGGAGTGCAACATGTTTCCGAAGCCAACACAATTCGCCCATTTCGAATACTGCTACCAAGCTATTTTTTAGCTTTTCTTTTGACGGTTACACTTTATATAATCAATTATTCGCCATTCCCGTTGGGGAAGCAATCGGACGTCCAAAATTTTGGTGAATACGATTTTACACAAGACATGTTTGGCTACGATCAAATCGAGGATGCTTTTAAAAGAATTGCTGCAAGAGAAGAGTCGAATGGTTTGATGAAAAAAGGATCGGGGCTGATTTCAAACAAATGGTTTCCGGGTACTCATCTTGATTTTTACGTAGCTCAACCCCTTCGCCGCAAGTTGTTTTTGATTGGCAGTCTGAATGAGATCCACAAGTATGCCTGGATCAATGAGCAGCGGGGTGGGTTAGAAAAGGGACAAGACTATTATCACATTGCCGTGAGTAACTACTACAAGGATCCCAGTGAAGCCTTTGGGAACTATTTTGAGACAATTGAGCCGCTCGATACGGCTCGCATTACAAGAGGGGGCGAGACGATGCGGTATGCATTTTTTTATCGATTGAAAAATTACCAGGGAAATTTCGAGAATCCGTTAACGCATTGATATGCTGGAAACATTATCACCCATAGCTATTAAGTTTTTCCGGTTTGTGCTGGTGGGGGCTTCCGGTTTGATTATTGATTTCGGGCTTACCTATTTATTCAAAGAAAAATGGAGGGTGAATAAGTATATCGCCAATGGAGTTGGTTTTTTTTCGGCCGCCACCAGCAACTTTTTTATCAACCGTTCATGGACCTTTGCCAGCGCAGACCCCGATGTAGGTGGGCAGTATCTCAAGTTTATCTTGTTTTCTATTGTGGGTTTGTTGATCAACTCTATCATTGTATGGCTACTGAATGATCGTCTAAAGAAGAACTTCTATCTTTCAAAGGCAGCGGCTACTATCATCGTTACACTTTGGAATTTTCTCTCTAACTTTTTGTTTACGTTTCGGTGAAAGGTAAACTAAGGATTTTGAATGCGATTTGGAGTAATTTTCTTTAAGGCCTTACAACGATTGAAGTCGCCTGCCCTGTTCCATCATTGAGTTCGATTAGGGGATAAACGACACCGTTTTTCCAGAATCTTGCAATATTTTCTTCTTGCCCAGCAACATATACATCATTATTTATGGCGTAGATGGATTCAGCAGTTGCTGGTTTAGTGCCGTCTGTTAGATTAAAAATCTTGTCATTTTTCCAGAAATATGCTTGCCTAAATAGATAATGGCCAGCAACATAAACGTCATTATTTGAAACGTAAATAGACGTAGCTATTCCGTCCTGAAGCAAGTCTGTTGCTTTTTCATTTTTCCAGTATGTTGCATAAAATTCACCATCTGTAGTATTAAGTCTTTCACCAGCAAAGTATAAATCGTTATTCGTAATAAACATCGCGTAGATATAGGCTGGTTTGGCAAGAATGAACTCTATGCCATTTTTCCAGTATTTTGCCGTTGCGATCCCTTGGTCATCCTGTTCCCAACCTGCAACATAGACGTCTCCACCTGCAACTGAAATTGCGTTTGCTTCGCTATGATTTTTTCCGTCTGTTAACCGGTTGATCACTCCATTTTTCCAATAGATAGCTTCCCAATTAGCGGTAGTTCGTAGACCTCCAGCGATGTAAATATTTTTCCCAAACAAAAAGATCGAACTAGCATAAGAAGACATTGTTTTTTCTGGTAAAGGCAATTCAATCGTTTCACCACTTTTCCAATAAGTTGCGTAGCTGTTTCTTCCGCCTTTTGTCGTGTAACCAACGGCATGAAGGACTCCACTATATTGGTACAAACCAAGAACCTTTGACACGAAATTGTCATTTTGTAATAAGACAACTTTTCCGTTTTCCCAGTACGCGGCTTTACTTCTTTTAGCACCAGCTGCGTATACAATCGCTTGTTTGTCGGGTTCTTCGCTACATGAAGACAACAAAATGACGGCAATGCAGAAAAATTGTGCGGTTTTTAACAAATGTCTTTTTGAGAAATGCATGCGAGTCTTTTTTAAAACCTTGTAATTTAGATCAAACAATTATTGGGCTGAGCCACTCTCGACCAGTTGCTTCAAATCTTTCAACCCATCTTCATACTGGCCACCGAGCATCATCCCCATCATTGCCCACATCGCTTTGCCACCAAGGCCAACGTTATCGCCATCGTAGGTCCAGACAACCTTTGTTCCATTTCCTTCTGGACCCAGTTTAAACTCTGCCCATGCTTTACCCTCCATGCCTTCAAAAGACAAACCGGTTTTGACGCGCTCATTTTCAACGCTTTCTTCTACCCATTGAGATCCTTTTCCCATTGACTCTCCATCCCAGTTCATTTTGGCGCCCACACCTGCTTCTGCGCCCTCAAAGGTTTGCAATGCTTCCGGATCCATTTTGCTCCATGGTGACCACGCAGTAAAATTTTTCATGTTGTTCAAGTGAGGAAAGATGGCCGATGCAGGCGCGTTAATCACAATAGACTTTTCTACATGTCCTTTAGAAGGCTGAATCAGAACAAAGGCGAACGCAAGAGCCAGAATGCCGATTACGACAAAGCCGATGATTTTTAAAGCTTTCATAGTTTATGTATTTAAGGGTATTGGGATGTCGAAGTTAAACAAATATGTAATCAAAAGATTGCTGGTTTGTCCAAAAAAGTGAAACTTAGGGTCAGTAAACCCAAATCCTATGAACCTCTTCAACAATCCTAACCAAATTCCTCAGAGTTATGGCCTTAAAATAGCTGCAGGCCTGATTGCTTATTTTCTTTTGATGAAGGTGACTGGCCTTAGCCATATCGTAGAACTACGGTTGCTCAATCTTCTTGTATTGGTGGTTGGTGTATACTTTGCGTTGAAGAAGTTTAAAGATACACATGGCAAGCACCTCAATTATTTTTTGGCGTTGGCGACTGGCGTTGGCACGGCAGCCATTGGCTCGTTAGTATTTGCGTTGTTTCTTTTTACATGGATGAAGTTGGATTCAAACATGATGCAGGAAATTATCAATAACGAGCCCATGGGGCGCTATCTGAATGCCTACATGGCATCGTTTATAGTTGCCTTAGAGGGCGTGTTCTCTGGCCTGTTTGTAACGTTTGTGTTGATCAACTATATCAACACAGATGAAGTGGGAGGGGCGTAGTTCTTACCGCTTAAATATGACAATGGCGCTGAACTCGTTTTGTAGACAAGAAAGTTCTAATTGTCCGCCATGCAGGGAAATTATTTGGTCAGCTATCCAGAGCCCCATTCCAAGTCCACCTACTGGTTCATTTGATTTATGAAATTCGTTTTTTAGCAAATGCAGATTTTCGATTGGTGTTGAGACGGGGTTAGTAATAACAAGGGTTGACCTGTTTTCTTGATAGCTTATACTCACTTTGACAATCGATTCAATCAAAGAATACTTGAATGCGTTTTGTAAGAGGTTAGAAATGACTGTCTGAATTTTCTCGAAGTCAATATGGGAAAATAGCGTAGGAATGTTGTCCTCCACCTTTATTTGAATTTGAATATTTCTTTCTTCCGCCAAGTACTTTGTCTTTTTTAGGCTTGCATAAAGTACTTCTTCAAGTCGTTCGGGCTCTTTTCGAAGTGTTAAGGTTTCGCTTTTTAGTTGGCTGATCAATAAAAAATCCTGAATAAGACGATCCAGCCTTTGTACTTCGTGCAATTGACTTTGAAGTATTTTTTGAGTGGGTAGATCTACTTTTTTTAAGGCTACCGAAAGCTCGGTATTCATAACGGCCAGAGGTGTTTTTAATTCGTGAGCTGCAGACGCAAAAAAGTTAACTTGATTTTTAATAGAGAGCTCCATCCGCAGAAACATTTCATTCAATGTTTCGGCCAGTTGCTTGCTTTCGTCCATTGTACTCGGAACGGAAACCCGGTCTATTGTTTTGGAAGCTGTGATTTTTGAAGCAGTGGAGATAATGCGTTTGATCGGGTTGATCAACTGCCCGGCCGCAATAAAGACGAGAACTGCAGCTGATAAAATGGAAAGACAGTTGGCAACGATTAAATAGGAGAGTACATCTCCTTTTTGAGCCCTCAATTGAGTCACGCTACGTGCTAAACTTACAACCAGCTCGCTGGATGAGTATTCATCTCCTTTTTTGAGGTTGACAATTTTTAGGCTGTCCCAAACAAACCAATCTTCAAGATAGTTGTGAGGAGCAACTGCCGGAAATCCAGGCGAAGAGAAGAGCTCATCTATTTGCTGGTTTTTGATGGCCTGTACTTTCAAAAGATATCGGTTGGGCGGTAAAGGAATAGACAAAGGATCTAGTTGCAGGTTGTCAACTAGTTTTTCAGCTTCCGCGCTTAACTCTCGCGTGTCTGCTTCCTCCAATGTGAGTTTCACCTTTTTGAAAATGAGCCAATTTGCTGGTACCAAAATGGCTACAAAAACAACAAGGAAAAGGACTGCCGCTTTTGTTCGAATGCTTTTATAAAATGGAATTTCGTGTTTCAATTACTTTTTCAATAAAGAACCCTCGATAAAATAGCCTATGCCCACTTTCGTATGGATAAAATCATTTTTAAGTTTCCTTCGCAATTGTGAGAGATGGACTTCAATGACATTACTCCCCATATCAAAATTTACTTCCCATACACGCTCAGCGATTTCAGTTTTCGACACGATTCGATTGCAATTCACAACTAAAAGCTCCAATAATAGAAATTCGCGATTGGTTAGGTTTATTTCCTCATTTTGAAATTGAACTTTGCGTGCGAGTAAATCCATTTCCAGGCCTCCCACTTTATAGAACGTGTATGATTTTGGTTCGCCTTTTCGTGTTACTGTTCGGATGCGCGCCAAAAACTCCTCAAATTCAAAGGGTTTTTTAATGTAGTCGACAGCACCTGCGTCTAAACCTCGAACCACGTTTTCTGTGTTATTCAATGCACTGATAATAATCACGGGCGTGTTTATCTTAAACTGTCGCATGCTGTCGAGTACTTCAAATCCATTCTGGCCAGGTAACATCACATCTAGCACTACCAAGTCATACTTACCAACGGAGGCAAGCTCTAAGCCCAGACTACCATTAGTCGCTGTATCGACAGAGTATCCATGCTGCGTAAGCCCTTCTTTGATGAACAAATTCAGTTTGGGTTCATCTTCAATCAACAGAATTTTCATCGATTATACAGTAAAAACTCCCGACCTTCTAAAGTTAACTTTTTTGGAGATACAATTTGATAGTCAAATTGATATACCTCTCCTTCTTTTTTGATGCGTTGATCGCCTTCGAACCCGATGGATTTTCCTTTTTTCAAATATGCCTTCAGTTGGGATTCCGTTTTTGTATCAATTTCAAGTAAGTAGCGTTCATCCACAACAAGCGACACTATTTTTTGCTTCGCTGAGAGATTCAGCTTTGTAATCACACCCTTTGAACTTATGGAAATGTAATCGTGGTCACCATCAGGGTCACCGTAATAGTCATCTTCCATTCTCAGAGTATCAGAACCGCAGATCAACCCGTGAATAGTTGGAAACAAAAAGCTTTTTGGGTCACCCTCGAATCGATCAAAATAGATCAAGATCGGCTCTTTCTTTTTCTCTATTTCCATTATTTTTTTCGCATAGATACTCGGAAAATTTAGTTTGACCATGCCCATGCTTGTGGTTGCGCGGAGACCAATACATACTGAATTTTGTTTGTAGTAAAAGGACTCGATAACAACCGATTCTTTGCTAAGCCTTCTTACGCTCATGACTTTTTTGAAGCCTTCTATAGGATAAGCCTCCCCGGGTCTCAGATCTATTTCATACCCGATAAAAGATACTTCTTCATTGGCGTGCCATTCCGCTTTCAGAAAGTCAATAAACGGACTTCCAACTAATAAATTCTGGTCTTCTAGTAAAAAGGCTTTCTTTCGATTGTCGATTTTAAAAATTTGAGCAATTTCTTGATCAAAAACAACTTTGTCCTTTTCTGTTTTTTTGTTGATGAAAAGGCCATCTTGGGGAGTTCGTTTTTTCCAAATCGCAACTGTCTCATGTGCTTGCGATTTGATCGACACTAGCGAATCAGCCATGAAGTAACTGAATAACTCCTTCAAACCTTTTGACGCTTTTTCATTGTAGGGTTTAAAGTCCAGTCTTGAACCTCTGCTTACACCGGTAACTCTTGTGCCAACCGGGAAATTTTCGACTAGCTCCTTCCCTTGCGATCGGTCAAACTTAACAAGTATCAATTTTTCGTCCATTCGGATCGCCATCGAATTGTAAGCAATTCCAAAGGTTACTTTGTATTTCTCAATAGTGCCTTCGAATTTTCTTTCTTCTACGATTTTACGAAACTTAGTTTGTTTTTGGGAGAGCGCAGGGGAGAAGATTAATAGTAGAAACAGGATTTTGTAATGCATAACTAATTTGTTTAGTAATACAACAGTAGTAGATGAACCTTATATTCAGCTTAAGTTGAGATTAAGTTTTCTTAAGCTTCAAGCGCCTAGTCTATGTTCACTACCGCCTCTAACGCAAAATGATCCGATAGATCCTGGTTGCCGGTACGCCATGGATACCTAATGATTTGCACCTTTCTTTTTGCAATGAATAGATTAGAAGTCATGGGGCGAAAAAGAAAATAATCTAACAACAAACGGAATTCTTTTCTTTTCTCGCAGAGATCGTTGTTAGGTCTGTCCATTGTAAACTGATGTTCCCCATCCAGATCGCCATCACTTGCCTGCAGCTTCTGGAGCATGGTTTCATATCGTGCGATTCGCTGCTCAAAGTTCTTGGGTAGATTGGCAGGCAGATTTTTGGGCAATTCCTTGATCGTATTAAAATCTCCACAAATGAACTGTGGGATGCCCTGTTGCTCATTGGGTTTCAAAAGCTCATCGTATAACTGCTGATACTGGCTGTACATCGTTTTTTGCATACCGAAGGCTTGTAAGTGAGTGCCAATGATTTGCACCTTGTTTCCATTAACGTCTATCGCAGCCAGCATAGCTCCTTTTCTGGATAGTCGATCAGGCCCGCTGCGATTCTTGAACCTGATTTCTTTTATTTCTTTAATCGGGTGGCGACTGAAAATCATCACACCACCATTTGTTTTTAGGGCGATTGATTTTTTGTTGAGGACGTTAGTTTGAGCAGGAAATTCAGATTGAAGTTCTTTGGTAATAATCCGTCTGCTTCTTCGGTAGAATAACTCCTGAAACACTACAACATCATACGCGCTTTTTTTCAAATGCTCGGCAATGAGCTTGGCTCGTTTTGCTTTCCCGTTGTGGTTGATGCCGCGTGGCAACATCTGAATGTTCCATGATAAAATTTTAAGCGAATCTTGACCTTGGCAAAAGGTAGAAGCAAGAACAAGCACCCCACCCAAAAAATAGGATCGCATACTAAATGCTATCTCTTATAGCTTTTGAACCAACTACCAATGGACATGGCTAACACACCGAGTATAGCTTCTTTAAAAATCCCGGCTGACATTTTTGATTGGCCGAGCGTGCGATCAGTGAAGATAATGGGGACTTCGGTAATTTTAAATCCATATTTCCAGGTGAGAAATTTCATCTCAATTTGAAAAGCATACCCGATAAACTTGATGTTGTCAAGCTGAATGGTTTCCAGCACGGTTCTCCGGTAGCACACAAAACCCGCAGTAGTATCGTGGATTGGCAGGCCGGTGATGAAGCGAACATATTTGCTGGCAAAGTAGGACATGAGCACGCGACTCATTGGCCAATTAACAACATTCACTCCTTTTGAATAACGGGAGCCAACGGCCAAGTCATGACCCTCTTCTTCACACGCAAGATACAGTCGCGTAAGATCTTTTGGGTTATGCGAAAAATCTGCATCCATTTCCAATAAGTAATGATATCCCTTTTTTAGACCAAATTTAAACCCTTCGATATAAGCTGTTCCTAGCCCTAATTTGCCCGCTCGTTGCAATAGATGCAACCTTGTTTCCAGTGCGTTGTACTTGGTCTGAAGGCCCTTTACAATGTCTGCCGTGCCATCGGGCGAGTTGTCATCTACGATTAATAAATGAAAATCTTTTGGCAAGGAGAGCACCTCATCTACAATCGCTTGTATATTTTCTTTTTCGTTGTAGGTAGGAATTATGACTAATGCGTTACTCAATTCTTTTCAGTTATTTAATAGGATCCCTGCAAACTAACAAACCCAATGTCAGACTGAGTTTATCGAAGTCGACTCGTAGCAAGAATGGTCAGTTTTCGACAGGCTCAAACGGACAACTAATTTAGATTGCGTAAGTCAATTGATAACAAAACTATAAAAAAGGAACGTTTATACAATTGATTAATTTTACGGGATGACAAAATGTATTTTTCTAGATCGTGATGGTGTTTTAAACGAAGACAATCCCAATTACACCTATCGTGTTGATCAGTTCAGAATTTTACCCGGAGTGCTGGAAGCGTTACGCGAACTAAAGTCTGCTGGCTATTTATTGGTGGTGGTGACCAATCAATCCGGCATTGCCCAGGGCATTTATACGCAGACCGAGATGGAAGCATGCCATCAATTTCTGCAACATGCTTGTGGAAATTTAATTGATCATTTCTATTTTTCGCCTTGCCATCCAACCGTTTCTGCTTCATTGACCCGCAAGCCAGGCACACTTATGTTTGAAAAGGCCAGAGCAAAATTTAACGTTGATTTTTCTGCCTCCTGGATGGTAGGCGATCGTGGTAGGGATATCATTCCGGCCAGGCAGTTGGGCATTCGGACCATTCAGATAGGCCACGACATTGAGCCCGAGAATAAAGCGGACTTTGCTTGTATGAATTTGAAAGAGGCCTCATCTTTGATAAGGAATCACTTAAACCCAGATTATCCATTGGGATTAAAATTTTGACTTATTAAGCTGACGAATCCCTCCTTGCGTCAGGATTGTCAGGGTTTAACCTGGACAATGACCCTGACAGTATCGTCAGGGTTCATTCGTCAAATTATGCAATAGTCTTTTCTCTATTGCATAATTACGGTTAAATCAATGCTAACATAGAACAGCTTTTCAACAAAAAGGGTGAGGCTAAACTGACCCGCTTACTTTTAACTTTGTTGGCTTTTGTCTCTTGGGTGCTTGGGCTTCCTCATAGCCTAAAATCTTCATCATGCTTTCGCTGGTTTGCTCGCTGGCAAAAAGTTCTGTAGAAAGCTCGCCATCTTCATTGCGATCAATGAGAACGTGCTTGGGTGCAGGAATCAGACAATGTTGAATGCCACCATAGCCTCCCAATGATTCCTGATAAGCCCCTGTATGAAAAAAGCCAATATGCAAAGGCTCTTCGTCCGTAATCATCGGCAAGAAAACTTCTCCCGTATGTGCTTCGGAATTGTAGTAGTCCTGACTGTCGCAGGTAAGGCCTCCAATATTTATTTTGTGATAGGGGTCGTCCCACTTGTTCAACGCCATCAAAATATACTTCTGATTCATTCCCCACACATCGGGTAGATGAGTGATGAACGAGCCATCAATCATATACCAAAGCTCTTTGTCGTTTTGTAGTTTTTGATCTACTACAGAGTAAAGTACGGCTCCACTTTCGGCTACCGTGAAGCTTCCGAATTCCGTAAAGATGTTAGGTACGGGCACATTGTTCTTTTCACAAATCCACTTGATGTTTTCCACGATTTGTTCAATCATGTACTTGTAGTCATACTGAAACGTCAACGAAGTTTTTACTGGAAATCCGCCACCGATATCAATCGAATCAAGTGTAGGACAGATTTTTTTCATTTCGCAGTACTTGAAAATAAATCGACTTAATTCACTCCAATAATAGGCGGTATCTTTTATTCCGGTGTTAATAAAAAAATGCAACAACTTTAGTGATGCCTTATTGCTGGTGGCAATTTTTTCCTTGTATAAAGTGTTAATGTCATTGTAGCGAATGCCGAGGCGAGAGGTGTAAAATTCGAACTTCGGTTCTTCATCGGCAGCCACACGAATACCTACGTTGTAAGGCCTTGTAACATTCTTTTCGTAGGTATCGATTTCACTTAAATTGTCGAGGATAGGCATGCAATTGAAGCCATCGTTCAACAGCTCCGTGATATAATCCCGGTACTTCGGCATTTTAAATCCATTGCACAAGATAAACGTCTCTTTGCTAATTTTTCCGCGACCATAAAGCGTTCTTACAATCGGAATGTCAAAGGCTGAAGAAGTTTCGATATGGATGTCGTTCTTCAACGCTTCTTCGAGCACAAAATCATAGTGTGAAGATTTGGTGCAATAGCAATAAGTATACGTGCCATTGTACTTAAACCGCTCCATGGCGTTGTTAAAAGCCGCTTTTGCGAATCGGATATTCTCGCTGATCTTTGGGAGATAAGTGATTTTCACTGGCGTTCCATATTGCTTGATGATGTCCATCAACGGCACATCATTAAACAGTAATTCGTGGTTTCTAACCTTAAATTCCTTTTGTGGGAATTCGAAGGTTTGCTCAATTAGTTCGCGATAGCTCTTCATTTCTTTACTAGTTGTTCGGTGGTGGGCTGGTGGAGGTCTTCGAACAACGCTGAGCGATCAACCAACAACCTAAAAATTTGGGTGCAATATTGCCATAATTTTGCCATCTTTGCAATAATTCAAGCGGTATGGTTAACTACAGTTCCTTGGTTTTTGCAATCGCACATGCGCTCCCCGATTTCTGACGGGATTTAGCCAAAGAACGTTCGTTTTTACTGGTAGTTAATCGTTTTATACAAATCATATTTTTGTGAAGGGGAAAGAAATAAAAATCATTGAGGTTAAGTCAGAAATCGGTGCAGGAACCCGTGGTGCCAGTTTGGGCGTGGAAGCGATGAAAATCGCCAGCTTAGATTTGAAGTCGGATTTGTTCAGAAAATACGATTCGATTGAAGTGGAAAACGTGAACGAGCTTCTTTTCGATGGCGCAGAGCATGCCTATGCTAAGTTTATTGATGGCGTTTTGATCATGGAAGAACGTGTTTGCCTGGAGGTATATGAGCAGCTGTTCGATGATTTCTTCCCTTTGATTATGGCGGGTGATCATTCTACAGCCTACGGTACCATAGCAGGCATTAAGAAGGCATACCCAAAAAAGAAATTGGGTGTGGTGTGGATCGATGCCCATGCCGATATGCACACGCCTTTTACAACTCCTTCTGGCAATATGCATGGAATGCCACTTGCCATGGCACTTGGCCTCGACAACTTTGAATGTAAAGTAAATGACCCGCGTGGTGAGACATTAGATTATTGGGAACAGATCAAAAATGTCGGCATGCAAGGGCCAAAGATTAATTCGGAAGATCTCGTGTACATAGCTGTCCGTGATTTTGAGAAACCGGAAAATTATCTGATCAATAAAAATAATATCAACTTTATTGAAGTAGAAGACATCAAAAAATTTGGTGCCGAGCAAATGGCGCAAAAAGTATTGCAGATGCTCGATCACTGTGACTTGATTTATGTTTCATTTGATGTAGATGCTATTGACAGTCGTTTTTCAACAGGCACTGGCACACCGGTGCCCAATGGACTTACCGTAGAGGAAGCCAAAGTGATCAATGCCGAACTTTGCAAAGACCCCCGTGTGTGTGCATGGGAAATTGTAGAGATAAACCCAACCCTTGATACCGAAAACAGAACAGCAGAAAGTGCGTTCGAGATTTTGGAAGCTGCCGCGAAGTCGGTTGAGATGCGACCGATGTTGGCAGAGTAGCTAACCCTAATCTGTTACTTTTTTCTCAATATCCTCAATAGCATAGAGATCGATCTGTCCAAAAGTCTCTACGTAAGGCTTATGCATATAATAACCTTTTTCGAATAGACTCTTTGCCTTCGCTATCTGCTCTTTCGCAATTTGTTTTCTACCCTGCTCAAAGTTAATCATTGCTAGATGGTAATAAGCATCAGACGAAGAGGGGTAATATTTAAGACATTTTTCTAAGTCGACCACGGCCTTTTCATATTCTCGTAATTTCATAAACAGAATAGCCCGATGGATAAACGCGAATACGTCTACCCAATCTTCACCACTTTTAGTAGTTACCTCATTGATGTATTTAGTGTAATAGTCTAATGCTTTTTCTTCTTCGCCTAGTTGAAAATAAGCAAGCCCCCGAAGATAGTCAACACTCATGCTTTGGGGATAATCTGTAAAACCGGGCGTTAGAGTATCTGTTGCATTAAAATCGGCAATGGCAGATTCATAGTCTCGGTAGAAGAACAATTTCAGATAACCTCGCCATCCTTGCCATGTCACTGGGTCAAGCTCAACCGCTTTGTCAAAAAGGGGTTTCCATTCATGAGGGATGCCGCGCTTCAAATAGGGTACTGATAGTTCTCTCCATGCCGCTGCATTAGCGGGGTCTAGCTTTATGGCAATCTCAATAAGTTCCATATTTTCTGGACTTCCTTGGCCGAAATTTTTCTCTCCGTTTTCTAAGTATTCTATTGACATCTTTTTCCTCTCAGAAATTGAGTAGTCTTTATAATCGTCAGAGTTTTGACAATTTGAAAACAATAGAGCGAATAAACTAAGGCAAAATTTCAATGATTTTACCATCACGCATTTTGTAAGTTAAGTATGTGTTATAATCCCTTGATTCATTCTCCCAATTGGCAGGTTGCCATTCTTTGAATTGTTGAGTAATTGAAAATAAATGGGAAACCAATTCCTTACTGAATTTTTTTGGCTTTAGATCTAGATCGTTTTCTATGATCTGATATCGTCCTGCCGACCCTTTGCAATTGACCACGAAGCGGAACGTTAAGTAACCAGACTCATTTCCAATAGCAGAATATTTCTTTGCTATAGAATCTCTCAATGCTCTCTTTCCATATTTATATCCAGCATTAGTTTCGAAGTTGTAATACTCAAAGATATGATCACTACATGTTTTAAATTCCTTGTCACCAAAAGCCGTGGCTGGATCAATGTATCCTATATCGTGAGAATACTTCTTGCTCTCTTTTTTGCAAGAGAGAAGAATAACTAAAAATCCGATGCAATAGAAAGTGTTTTTTAATGGAGTATTCATTCAAACCAACTAATTCGCCTTCGCCAAATTCACAATCACTTCCCAGTTAAACTGAACAAACTTGTGCAGCGATTCTTCAAGGATGCGCTCCTGGTCGCTGTGGGCGCCAAAACCTTTAGGGCCATCTTCTATGTCCGTCATCGGGCCGATGCCATAGCACTCTACACCTTTTGCACGTAAAAATGCCATATCGGTGGCACCTGTTGGCATGGTTGGAATTGTGACGGTGTTGTAGATCTTCTTGATCGCAGCTTCGGTTATTTTAAAGGCATCCGATTCTAACCGTGAAGGTCTGGCGGACGGACGCAGGTTTTTTGTATTCGCAACGATCTCGATCTGTGAGTCGTTGATCACGCGTTTCATCTCGGCTAATAGCGCTGACATGTCTTCATCGGGCAAAGCGCGTATGTCCAAAGTGGCTTCGGCCTCGCTGGGGATTACGTTGCTCAAATACCCTCCTTTAAAAATATTGGGCGAGATAGAGGTGCGAAGTGTGGAGTACATTCGTGGCTCTTTGTCCGCGAAGTATTCTTGTGCTTTTTCAGCCTCTTTGTCATTCACCACCGCCAGGTAACGGGCAGCATCAGCTGGCGCACTAACGGATGCCAACCGTGTAAAAAATGCGCGGGTTGTTTCATTCAACCGCATAGGGGTTTGCCATGCTGCAATTTTTGAAATCGCTTGTGAGAGATGTACGATGGCATTGTCTTGCAAGGGAACTGACCCATGTCCAGCTGTGCCTCGCGCAATCAGTTTTGCGCCTCTCGGCACTTTTTCAGTAGTAGAAACCGCAGCATACACTATTTTCCCATCTTTGCGCGTGACGCCACCACCTTCGGCAAAGCAAAATTCTGCTTCGATATCTGCCCAATGTTCGCTCACCATAAAATCAATTCCCACTTTAGTATTTGATTCCTCACCTGCTTCGGCTAAGAAAATCACGTCTCTATCCAATACAATACCTAGTCTTTTTAGTTGAAGCATCACCATAAGTGCAGCCACTACATTGTCTTTGTCATCTACCGCACCGCGTGCATACACATAACCACCATCGCGAGTAGCTGAAAAAGGAGGATGTATCCATTTAGTCGTATCAACACTGACCACATCAGTATGCGCCATGATCAACACAGGTTTTTTGTTGCCGTTTCCTTTTATGCGCGCTACCAAGTTTGGGCGCTTGGGGTCATTCGAAAAGACTTTTGTGGTAATCCCTTCTTTATCCAAAACTGATTTGAGGTACTCTACAACTGGTGCCTCATATCCTGTGGCTACGCTCGAGTTAATCTTTAAGATGGCTTGAAAATGTTTGAGTGTTTCATCCTGTAATTTTGCCCAATCGGGTTGTTTGGTTTGGGCGAGTACCGAGGAGGATATCAATGCAAATACAAACAAGAAAAATAATTGTATTATAAAGCGCATAGTGCATGGATTAGGTTATAAGATATGACAAGATAGGAATTTTGTTTGATTGGGCTTGCCCACCGCTTTCTCGCCTTGTCTCACGCCTCGGGGAGAATGCGCTTCAAACGCGAGCGGTTGCTAACAACGTATCGTCCCCGAAATGGGAGACGATACTTGAAAAGGAAGATTCGCAATGCCTCATGCAAAATAGTCTAGCGAAAAATGAACTGCAAGAACGAAGCGAACCTTCCCTTCATTTTTTCGTACAATTAAAATCTCAAATCCAATAGACCGATGAAAAAGATAGACATCCTCAACTTCATTACCGACTTTCGCAAAGCCCCCAACGACATTAAGACATTGGCTGAAATTCGTGCGCACATAGGCACAAGCGATGAAGCTGCTCTGCTGCAATTGCTGGAAGAAATGAAACAATTGCGCACCCTACGCGAAGTGGAGAAAAATGGAGAGAAGGGTTTTCAGGTGAGGGCGAAATGAGGACAATTGCTTAGAAACTCTAAAATGCAAAGACCTATCATCTGATTGATAGGTCTTTGTATTTCGAAAAGAAATTAGCTACAGATTGGCATTATTTACAGTTCTGCTCAAAAAAAGCCAAGGCTTTGATTTGTCCATCTAACTCGTTCATCCTTCCAAACTCATTTGCGAGGATTTTGGTTTTCACCGATTCGCACGAGGCATAAAACTCAGCAGTTTTCTTGGCTGCGTTTCCGCCCAATCCAGTGCTAACCGATTTTATCTCGCCAGATGTCTTGTTCATCAAACACATTTCTTTTCCATTATTTAAATCAGCAACCCCACTAGTTGCTTCTACGCCCTCATTTGAGCGAAGGTATTTTAGTATTTTGTGACCCGCACTCTCATGGAGGACTTGAAAAAACATATTATTACCTCTATACTTCAACCTTACGAATTTCTCACCACTGTCGAGTGTTATTCCCTCAATTTCTTTTAGGTCAATAGATTGCTCTTTCAACTCATTGTTTTTTTCGTACACAAATCTCGTTTCATCTTTCGATTCAAAACTCAAAACATCTCCTGCCTTTGCCCATAGCGCACCCTTGTACTGTTCGCCTGTGATCGTAGTCATAGTTCCTTTGTAGGATTTGAATCCAGCAGGAGGATTGGGAAGTTTAAATGGAATAGGTTGTATTTCAGAAGCGCTGAAGTGAGTAGCAGAAGTAAACCCATCTCTCATGAGATGTCTCGATCCATTGGGTGACCGTTTCAAATCATCCTTAAGCAGAGACGAAGCTCGAAGTAAATTTTTGCCGTCTAATTTGTCGTAGTCATTATCAATAATTTGTTGAGCGGTCAACGCGCATTCATCTACCATCTCTAACCATAGCTGAGTCTTTGCTAGATTAATTAGATAGGCATATTTTTGCTTTCTGATCTTTTTATCGTCTGAAGCTAGCTTATCCGCATTTTCACGAAAGTATTGCATGGTGGGTGCGAGGTTTTCCCTTGTGGCTTTGATATCATCAGAAACTTTCTGGTCGGCAAATGCAGCCTTAATTGTACCGAGTTTTTCATTGAATTCGGTAAATTCGGGATTCTTCTTCAAATCAATATGCCAGAAGACGTCCGATTCTTTGCTAATGGCAAAATCGTATCTTTCCTTAAAATCATTTAACCTACCAACGAGTAGCTGATTGTATTTTTCTTTAAAGTCTTCCAAACTTTTATCAGCACTTTTTCTCAAGTAAGCGTAGGCCTCACTAGAAGTGGTGAATTCTCCAAACGAGATAACCACCGGATTTTGGTCATCACCTATTACAGTGTTCATGACTTCCTGTTTATTAAATGCTTTTATCGCTTTAATAGTGGTAGGAATGGCATAAGAAGTAGTGGCCACGTAAATTTTCTTAACCACGCTTTTACCGCCTTCAAATACCGATGATTCCTTAGTTACAACATCTTCTGAAATTTTTCTGAGGTCTTCAATTGTCACGTCTATTAGGATGTCGGCCAATTCCTTGGTATATATGAAACCATCCAATTTGAAAGCAGCTTCAATTTTACTCGATGTTATACCTATGCGATTCAAATTATCCATGTTAGCAAACATATTTACCGAGTAGGTCTTTAAGTTGGTTAAATCGTTGCTTTTTGGAATATTAACGTAGTTGTGAGTCCACAGCTCTTTATCCAAATCAATTTTTTGTGCGAAGCCTTTTTCAAAGCAGAGGCCAACGATTGCGAAGCAATAGATAATGGTCTTTTTCATTTTTATTTGCAGTTTATTTTTATTAGCGTGGCCCTAATGTAAAAAGAATTTTTTAATACTAACAGACAGGCAATTTTCCGAATTCATTTCTTACTTCCGGAAGCTCCTAAAGTAGGCAAGTCACAGCCAAAAAAGATTTGAGATTTTTGATTGCTTCGCTTATGCCATCCGGCTACTGCTAAGTTGATGAATCTAAAATCCTGCCATTTCAAATAGCCGCAAAATGATTTAAACAAAACTCCCCTTGACTTAACAGCCAAAGGGAATTCTGCGAAACTGATTGATTCTTATTTTGCTATTTTTCTACAGCTTTCTTCAGTAAGTCTAAACCTTGCTGATTGGTTTCTTCCATGGATTTCTTTGCGCCAAACAGCCACATAAAGAATGCGTCAGGCAGTGCAGATTCTACTTTGAAATCTTGGGTTACTTTTATTCCATTGGGGGTTTCATCGAACGTGTAATCAAAAGTCGGCTTCGCCACGAATGGCTTTTGAATATCACACCTCATTCCTACGAATTTAAACGTATCGATCTTTACAATTTCTTGATAGCCTAAGTCTTTCCCTTTATTGCCATCCCAATGGTACTGCGCACCAACAGTACCATCAGCGCCTTTTACTTCATACTTCTGTGCCGGGTCTTGCGCCAAGAAGGGTGACCATTTAGGGAAGTTGCTTAAGTATCGAACCATATCAAAGACTTCTTCTTTTTTGCCTTTGACAGTAACAGACTTTACGATCTGTATGGTCTTAAGTCCGTTTGCTTTGTACAGGCCGAATCCGATGAATGCGGCAATTGCGATGATGATTGTTCCAAGTATCATTTTCTTATTCATTTTAGGTTAGTTTATAGTTTATTATCGATTTATACTGATTTACATGGACATAATATTCCTTACTTCTACCGTTCCTCCCATCAGTAAAATAGGGCACTCTTTTGCCATTTCTACTGCCTGGTCAAGGCTATTGGCTTTAATAATCATGTTACCGCCAACAGCTTGTTTGTCCGCAACATGCATTCCTTCTGATACTGACTTATCTGCAGAAATACGTTTGCCCGTGAAGCCAAGTTGGTGGGTGCTTACCAATTTTTCTTGAATGGCAATGTTGCCTATGAACGCGCCCCATAGTTGGTGTTGCTCATTCATTTCAGCTTCGGTTGGTTGATAGTCGTTGCTGGGCTCAAATCTGAACAGCAGCATAAATTCATTTGTTTGTACCATTTTGTTTTTGTTTTAGTTGTGAATTGATGATACAAATGTGGAGGATGGCTAAAAGAGGAATCTTGCCATAGGACAAGAAATGATCTTAGCTGTAATTTTTTTTGAGCTTTGCATAAATGGCTATATGCAAGAAAACGATGGTAGGGGGCGCAAAGGCAGGAATATAGCAGAACGGGAACTTAGCCAGCGTTTCTACCCCCATAGCGCCTGTATCAATAGAAATCTTGGTGAGTACAAGCGATGAAATGGCGGTAAATAGGATGTCAATCAGGCCAAAGGAATTCCAGAAATAGACGAGTTTTTTAGCGTACGGCTTATTCGCTTTCACTGCATTGGCCACAAAAACACTGGTGATGGCCGTGATCATATCTCCCAAACCTGCTACGATGGCGAAAAACTTTGGCAACGTCTCGTGGTAGGCTAAGAATAGAAAAAATACCCCGATCAATCTGAAAATATGAACCTTCACTAAGTCTTCTAAAACTATATTTTCGACTATGGTTTTATAAAAAGTTGATCGAATTACTACCGTAAAAAGAAAAATCATTAACGGGAACGTAGTATAAAGCAGAATAACTGGTGGGAAGAAAATTTTGTCGAGGAGCCCGTTAAAACTACAAATGGTGACATACGTGAAGTAGGAAAAATAAAAAACCAATACTGTATAAAGAGAAACATTTTTTCTGTGCTGAGGTGCGCCTTTTCTGGCCGCCAATCCTATTAAAACAACCGGTATCGGTATGGCGATTAAAAATAATACAGAAATCCATTGAGGTATAAAAATTTCAGTTGACATAGTTATCTATTGTCTGTTATTTCTTTTCTGATTCTACTGAGCGAAGTATCTGTAATGCCTAAATAAGTAGCAATCTGCTTTAGCGGAACGTTATGCACAATATCAGGCTTGTCTTTTATCAGATTTAGGTATCGGTCTTTGGCGGGATCGGCAATGACGGAGACTGAATGAGTTTTTAACTCAAAATAATTGTTGACCAAACGTGTTCGACCTACATCTCGAAAGGCTTCGATTTTGAAGAGTTTCATAAAGTCATCAAAGTTAATTTTCCAAGCTACGCAAGCAGTCACCGCTTGAATATTTTCTCTGCACTTGGTGCGCAAGAAATAAGAATGCCAGTCGATGACAATGTCAGTAGAACTGAAAAATTTAGTGCTTATGTCGTTGCCCTCTAAGTCGATGGCATACGAACGCGCAAAGCCGCTTTCTAAAAAATAATAAAAATTGGCCGTGGTTCCTTCTTCAATTAAGTAATCATTTTTAGCAAATTCAATTCGTTGATACTGCTGTAGGATTGTCTCCAGTTCTTCTTTTTTGAAGTTTTGCTCAATAAATATTTTTGTCAGAAAGTGTTTGTTATCCATTCCTTTGGTCATTATGGCATTTGGCAATAACTTGAAATATATATTTTTTTAAATACGATTGCTAAAAATAGTTTTAAAGTAAAAAAGTATTTGTGGAAGGGGTAGGTTTTTGACCCAACAACTTTCAAATCATGTTGAACAAACCCCCACCGATTACCGGAAAAGAGGAAACAAATGTGCAAACCATTGAAGTGGATAAAAATGAGATGAAAAGCTTTCAGGACATAACCAAATAAGAAAGCACTAGCGGATGCTTGTGCTATTGAGGAAGTCGTAATTGTAAGTCTCAATTCAATATTCCAATACGGAACTAGGCTAATATCTTCCGTTTCAAAACAGGCACGTTAAAAAGTACTAACGCAATGGCGATGATCGCATAACCTACTTGCTGCGTAACCGAGGCTGTTTCATTAAGAACCAAAAATGCCAGCGTGAAGTTGATCAAGGGATTGATGTACATAAGTATTCCGATGGTGGCGGCATCGATTTTGTTGAGTGCGTATAAATTCAGGAATAACGGCAGTACAGTAAAGAAAAGCGCGATGCAAAAGACAATGCCAAAGAATGAATAGTCAACCGTGACTGAACCAACCAATTGCGTGAAGAACAGATTCATGAGCAAGAATGCGAACGTTACTTGCACCGCCAACACCATCAATCGATTAAAACCTTGATTTTTGCGTTGGGTAATCAAATACAGCGCATAGGAGAAGGCAATCAATAAACTGTACCACAATTCCTGAATATTGTTGAAGCCCATCATGACACAACTAATGGCACAAAGTAGAATAGAAAACCATTGAATGGCGACCAATTTTTCTCGCAGTAAAATATAGCCAAGCCCCGCAGTAATTACAGGGCAAATTAGGTAAGAGAAAGAAGCGGTCTTTACGTTTACGCTATTTACCACATAAATAAACACCAGCCAGTTGACAGTGAGCAAAACTCCGCCCAGCAAAGTCAATGTGATTACTCTCGTTTTCGCTTTCGTATTCAATGATTTGAAAAGTGCAATATTTTCCCTCGTCTTTTTTCGCATGAAAGCCGCGAGAATGACAACCAGAACCACCAGCGAAAACAAAATGCGGAAGTAGAGAATTTCGCCCGCTGGGTGAGCACCAACCGAGCGCAGCACCAAAGGGAAAAATCCCCAAACAAGAAAAGCCGTAACGGCAGAGGCGTAGTGTTTGCTCATCGATGAACCGAAAAGTTGCTAGGTAGTAAAAAAGAATGGTAAGGCATAGTTGGAAAGTCCTGGCCAGCCCTGCAGTACCACCTCTTAATCCCTTTCAACTTTCTCGTTCTAACTTTCAACTTATTCCGTATTTTCGCACCAAATTCTAACAACGTCATGAGCACAAACCGCCCTATTTCCGCCTTTATTGAGAAAAATTACTTGCATTTCAACTCGGCCGCATTGGTGGACGCTGCGAAAGGCTACAAAAAACATATTGCCGAAGGCAAAAAAATGATGGTGACCCTCGCAGGAGCCATGAGCACAGGCGAATTGGGCATCAGTTTCTCGGAGATGATCCGCCAAAATAAGGTGCACATTATCTCTTGCACGGGTGCCAACTTAGAAGAAGACATCATGAACCTCGTGGCGCACTCGCACTACCGCAGAATACCAAACTACCGTGACTTAACGCCAGAACAAGAGTGGGATTTGTTGCAAAACCATTTGAACCGTGTGACGGACACGTGTATCCCTGAAGAAGAGGCATTCCGCAGGCTGCAAAAACATTTGTTCAAAGTGTGGAAGGATGCAGAAGACAAGGGCGAGCGGTTGTTTCCACATGAGTTCATGTTCCGCATGATCAACAGTGGCGACTTGAAACAGTATTATGAGATCGACCCGAAAAATAGTTGGATGATTGCCGCGGCAGAAAAAAATATGCCGATGGTAGTTCCGGGATGGGAAGATAGCACGATGGGAAATATTTTTGCTTCCTATTGCATCACAGGTGAACTGAAAGCCAGCACAATGAAGAGCGGTATTGAATACATGGTTTGGTTAGCAGACTGGTACACAAAAAATTCAGGCAAAGATGGTATCGGCTTCTTCCAGATTGGTGGTGGCATTGCGGGTGACTTCCCAATATGTGTGGTGCCGATGTTGCACCAAGATTTGGAGCGTGATAGCATTCCGTATTGGAGCTACTTCTGCCAGATCAGTGATTCAACCACCAGTTATGGTTCTTACTCAGGTGCTGTGCCAAATGAAAAAATTACCTGGGGCAAATTGAATATCGATACGCCTAAGTTTATTGTTGAGAGTGATGCGACAATTGTGGCACCTTTGATGTTTGCTTATATACTTGACATGTAATCGTTGTTGGATGTCCGTTGTTGGTTGATGGTTTAGGCGGTCTCGAACAACGAACAATGAACAACTAACAACCATTCTTAATGAACTTAGACCTCACCCTCCGAGCTGAAATCCAAAAAGCAATTACTGCACTTTTCAATCAATCCGTTGAGCAAGTGCAGGTACAACCGACTAATGTTGAGTTCGAAGGCTCGCATACGTTGGTATGTTTTCCATTGACAAAACTCTCTAAGAAATCTCCCGAAGAAACTGGGAAGATGATTGGTGAGTATTTGCAAACCAATTCTGGTTTGGTGACCAAGTACAATGTGGTGAAAGGTTTTTTGAATTTGTCGATCAGCGATGCGGTGTGGGCGCAGGTATTTGAGTCCATTTATTCGAATTCATCTTTTGGTCAGTTACCACCCAATGGCAAAGAGATGATGGTGGAGTATTCTTCGCCCAACACGAACAAGCCATTACACTTAGGTCACCTGAGAAATAATTTTTTGGGATATTCGGTGGCAGAGATTTATAAAGCACTTGGCTACAAAATTCATAAAGTTCAAATCATCAACGACCGTGGCATTCATATCTGTAAGAGTATGGCTGCCTGGCAATTGTTTGGAAATGGAGAGACACCAGAGAGCTCTGGTTTGAAGGGTGATAAGCTGGTGGGTAAATATTATGTGGAGTTCGACAAGCATTTTAAAGCACAGATTGCAGAACTGGAAAGCAAAGGTTTAACAAAAGAGGAAGCGGAGAAGCAAGCACCCATCATGCAGAAGGCGGTGGGATTGTTATTGCAATGGGAGGCAAATGACTCTGCTACAGTTGGTCTTTGGAAGACCATGAATGGATGGGTGTATAAAGGTTTTGATTCTACTTACAAACGCATGGGCGTTGATTTTGATAAATTGTACTACGAATCGCAAACTTATTTGCTAGGTAAAGACGAAGTTCTTCGGGGCGTAGAACAAGGGGTGTTTTATAAGAAAGAAGATGGATCCGTTTGGGTTGATTTGACAGGCGATGGGTTAGATCAGAAAGTTCTATTGCGTTCAGATGGCACCTCGGTATACATGACACAAGACATCGGTACAGCTATTTTGCGTTTTCGCGATTTCCCTAAAATAGAAGGACAAGTCTACACAGTGGGGAATGAGCAAGAGTATCACTTCAAAGTGTTGTTTTTGATTTTAAAGAAGCTGGGTTATGCGTGGGCAGAAAAGTGCTATCATCTTTCGTACGGAATGGTCGATCTGCCAACAGGCAAAATGAAAAGTCGCGAGGGCACGGTAGTAGACGCAGATGACTTGATGCAAGAGATGGTGGACGAGGCAGAAAAACAAACGCGGGAGTTGGGCAAGATTGATGAAATGGGGGAGGAGGAGATCAAGAATCTTTCTGAGATGGTGGGCTTAGGCGCGTTGAAATTCTTTTTGCTAAAAGTTGATCCCAAGAAACGGATGATGTTTGACCCGAGTGAGTCGATCCAATTGCAAGGTCACACGGGCCCATTCATTCAGTATACCCATGCGCGTGTGAAGTCAATTTTACGGAAGGCCGACTCGTTAGGTGTAAAAGTGGTCACATCAGATTTAAAAGACATCAATTCACTAGAGCCTTCTGAACGCGAAATCATTTTCACGCTCAACAATTTTCACAACAAACTGCACGAAGCATCGCGCGAGTATTCGCCATCCGTAATTGCTAACTATGCCTACGATTTGGCCAAAGAATATAATCAGTTCTACCAAGCGATACCCATATTCAACGAAGCGGATCAGGCTAAATTGAAATTCAGGATTGCATTTTCTAGTGTAGTAGCAGATGTTATCAAGAGGTCGATGACCCTGTTGGGCATACAAGTACCTGAGCGGATGTAGGGTAAATTTTTTTATCTACTGACCAGGTCTTTCTGGCTTGTTCGGTTCAACGTGAATCAATACATGACCCAGTTGCGGTAGTTGTTCACGCAAAGTGTCCTTCAGTCGATGGGCAATAGCATGTCCTTCTTTTACGGTCAATAATCCATCAACAATCGCATGCAAATCCACTTGGTATTTCATGCCTGTCTTGCGGATGAAACATTTTTCAGTAGCAATTATTCCATTCACCTGCAGTGCGATCGTTCTGATTTCCTCAACCAGATCATCGTAAACATGCTCATCCAGAATTTCTCCTAATGCCGGTCGGAAGATGAGATAGCTATTGTATAGAATAAAACCTGAAGCAAACAGTGCAGCCCAGTCGTCTGCTGATTCGTAGCCCTTTCCAAAGTAAAGTGCAATAGAGATTCCGACAAAGGCTGCCATAGAAGTGATAGCATCGCTACGATGATGCCACGCATCGGCACGTAGGGAAGAACTTTTTGTTTCAACACTTTTTTTCAACACCAAACGGTAGCTGATCTCCTTCCAAAGAATGATAGCGCCAAGAATAAAAAGTGTATAGGGCTCGGGTAAATCGTGAGGCGTGCCGATGTGCAGAATACTTTCATAAGCAATAATGGTAGCGGAGGTGATTAAAAATCCAACAACCAGAAATGTTGTGAGTGGTTCAATTCGTCCGTGGCCGTAAGGATGATTTTTGTCGGGCGGTTTGCTCGAATATTTTAACCCTATCAATACCAGAATAGACGAGAAAATATCAGTGGTGGACTCAATGGCATCTGCAATAAGCGCGTAGGAGTTTCCAAAAAAACCTGCCAACCCTTTAACCCAAACTATGCATTAGGAATGCATAGTTTGCCCAGGGGGTTGACGAATACTGACGGTACCGTCAGTATTGTCAAGGTTAAACCTCGTGACGCTTGCGGTCAGAGTCAGACATTTATCGTCTGACCTGACAATGAAAAT
>JADBYK010000038.1 GCA_020403045.1 Cytophagales bacterium | reverse complement strand
AGCAGGCATGAACTTCAAACGGATGATCAACAAGTGGAAAATAAATCCAAGCGTCTTTTTGACCCAACTTTTTGAAACACTTTTCTTAGCCTTCAAAAATCAACCTCTACTCAAAATGAGTTTTTAAGGGACGACTAATTAATCTTCAACCATGAAAATCGCAATGCTCGGTTCTGGTTTCATTGGCAGATTTTATGCCGATTCGATTCAAGGCTACCGCAATAAAGATAAAATCGTCTCCATCTATTCCCGTAAGGAAGAAAGCGCGAAAAAATTTGCTGCTGATTACAATGTTGCTTTCGCAACAACGGTTTTGGAGGACGCAATTAACCGACCTGAGGTGAATGTGGTTTGTATTTCTTTGCCAAATAATTTGCACGAAGAGGCTGTAATGCTTTGTTGCAAACATAACAAGGCTGTAATGACAACGAAGCCCTTAGGTAGAAATGCCGAAGAAGCCAAACGCATGTTAGAAGCAGTAGAGAAAGCGGGCATCTTCAATGGCTATCTCGAAGATTTAGTTTATACACCTAAGTTTATCAAAGCTCATGAAAGTGTAAAGAACGGTGCGCTCGGCAGAATTCTCTGGGCAAAATCACGCGAAACACATCCCGGGCCGCATAGCGATTGGTTTTGGGATATTGAGCAAGCAGGTGGTGGGTGCATTCTAGATTTGGGTTGTCATTGTGTGGAGATCGCGCGCAGCTACATTGGAAAAGACATCAAGCCTGTGGAAGTAATGTGCTGGGCAGATACCCAAGTGAAACCCATCGATGCCGAAGATCACGCCATTGGATTGGTGAAATATGAAAACGGTGCCATCGGTCAGTTTGAAGTGAGCTGGACATTCCGTGGTGGGCTCGACTTGCGCGATGAAGTGATGGGCACCGAAGGAACGATTTGGACGAACAGTTTTTTGCGCACCGGCTTTGAAATGTTTACCACGGGCAAAGGTGCTGACTATGTGGCCGAAAAGGCCGAGAGCAATTCGGGTTGGTTGTTTCCGGTGGGCGATGAATTGAACGAGTTGGGCTACAACCACATGTTCATGGATATGTTCAATGCCCTCGAAAACAAAACCCAACCGAAAGAAACTTTTTATGATGGCTATGTCGTGAATTCTATTTTAGACGCAGCCTATCGCTCGGCTAAAAGCAAGCAGTGGGAGCCGGTGAAGTTAGATATTTGGCGAGGGCGTGTGGGTGTAAGCAGAGATGCACATCTCACTGAATACGATGATGACCATTATCTGGTTAAAGAGGAAGTAACGCACTACGGTGCCAAGAAATTAATTTTAAAAAACAAGAAGAGCGGGAAGATAGTAGAGAAAATATTGAACTAAACGCTTACTCAAAAACATCCAAATCCTTTCCCGATACCACTTTGCCTTTGTAGTGGTCGGTAACTTCTTTTAGAAGTTTTTCTTCGGTAGAATCCCAAATGAGCTGATGATAGAGTACGACCAATTTGGGTTGAACCTTTGTGGCTACATCAGCTAATTGTAAAGTTGACGTATGAAAATTTTTATGGTATGTCTGCCATTTCGGTGGCCTCCGCGACCAACCATCAAGGGAGTACACTTCATGCACCAATACATCGCAGTTTTTGGCAACCTCAATCAATCGCGCACTCCACGTGCAATCTCCTGAAATAACAATGCGCTTATCCGGTGTGATGAAATGAAAACCATATGCTTCAGGCCAACCCCCGTGCTCCACTTTGAAGGCCTCTACGGTAACCAACGAATCTTTATAAATAACTCCTTCTTTTATTTCCGTGACAACGGTTTTATAGGCGGTCGAGTCGCCTTTCTCTAAACCAAAAATTCGAATGTGAAAATCCGGAGCATAAGCTTGAACAATATGATCGTTCAAGGACTTTGTTCCGGTTGGTCCATAAACGCGCAAAGGTCCTTTCCGCTCGAGTACTGCTGGTGTCAATAAAAAATCAGCGTAGCCGGAGGTGTGATCCGAATGCAAATGCGTAATGAACAACCGATTCAATAAAGTTGGATTTAATCCCTTCACGCCTCTTTTGAAAGCTGCGGCAACTCTTCTCACCACACCAGGGCCGCAATCAATGACATAGGGTTTATTGTCTACAACCACTGCTACCGAAGGCCCGAATCGATCAGGGTCTGCATTTGGCGTCCCCGTGCCAAGCAAAACAACTTTTGTTCTTGATTGTGAAATGCCCATAAAAGGCATCCATAAAAGTAGGAGAGTGATCAAAATCTCTTTCATTGGCATTATTTGAGGAGTTCAAAGTAAACAAACAGCGGCAAAAAAGCGACAGTGGGTGCAACTTGACGAATTTGAAAATCGTTTCAACATCTAAAACCCTAAGCAAATGAAAACAGGAAAATTCGTCTTTCTCGCGTTGACGTTGTTCGTGGGCGTACAAGTATTTGCGCAAGATAAAGCCACCGTATATTTCATTCGATCTACAGGTGTAGGCCAAACACTGGCTTCGTATCGGATGTTTATCGATGATGCACTGGTATGCAAACTCAAAAACAAACAGTTTTCTGTTCACGAAGTTGAACCCGGCTTTCGTGCGATTGCCGTTCAGTCCGATATCAAATATCCACCTACTAAAATTGAAATGAAAGCGGGCGAAACATACTATGTGAGCATAGTGCTCAAGTCAGACGGATTTGGATTTTCAGCAAGTTGCGTAGAGATCACTGAAAATGCCGCCAAAATTGAGATGCAAGGAACAAGCAGACGAGAGAAATGCCTTTAAAAAAACAGATTCCTTGTGGCATTTATGGAGATACCTAACTAAAAAGGTAATAAATCGATTCCCGCGCTCGCCCGGAGCCATGAAAACGAAACGAAATTGTAGAATACTAATACGTTGTGCCAAATGCTCCCAACCATTCGATTCCCAAATATTTCTTACTTTTATCTTTTAAACTAACCCACAAAACATGAAAACTAGAGTTCTATTTCTCTGCCTGGCGATGATTTTTTCCGGCACGCAAGTTTTCTCTCAGCTCTCCAAAAAGGAGAAGAAAGAATGGAAAAAAAAGGCTAAAGAATTCGCCAAAAACCCCGCTAATCTGAAGACATTGGTAGAAACAAAACAAATCGTTGAAACCGATAACTCGGCTTTAAAAGGCCAGGTTAGTACACTCAACGGCCAGGTAAGTGACAAGAACGCAAAAATCGCTGAATTGGAAGACCAAATTTCTAAAATGAGAAGCGAGTTAACTTCCACCAAAGCAGAGCTTGCTCAGTTGAAAGAAAATCCTCCAATCAATCCGATGGACTTTTCGAAAGGCGTGGTTTTTAAAGTACAGATAGGTGCTTTCAAAAATAAAGATTTAGCAAAGTACTTTGATAATAACCCAAACTTTGGCGGAGAGGCAACCGATAAGGGCGAACAGAAGTATACCATTGGTGTTTTTCGCGATTATTGGGAAGCTGATAAGTTTAAAAAGTACTTGCGGGGTATGGGCGTGAAGGATGCCTGGATTGTTCCTTTTAAGGACGGGCAACGAGTAGATATTAAAGATGTTTTGGAAGGAGTGGTAGCCGACAAGGCTGGTGCAAAAAAATAACGAGATTAAACTTTTGAGAGAGGGCAGCCCACGGTTGCCCTTTTTTATTAGCCCAACGATTTAGCCCAGATTATGCAATAGAAATTCTATTGCATAATTGACGAATGAAAATCAACGATTTAGCCCCAAGTAAGAAAACCAAGTTGGTGATTTTCATTGTCAGGCTTTAACCTTGACAAAACATAGGAAACCAATGTTTTCGTCAACCCCCTGGGCAAACTATGCATTCCTAATGCATAGTTTGGGTTTAGATGACATCCGCTGCGGCTTAAATCAAATTACGCATTAGCATAATTTGCTCTTCGAGCAGACGAAAGCGAAGCTTTGTCTGGGTTAACCCTGACGAAAAATCCTTTTGTAAAAAGATTTTTTCGTCAATTAAGCAATGGAAATTTTCCTTTGCTTAATTCGGGTTAAATTTACTTCATGATTCGACTTTCTTTTCTTTTGTTTTTCAGCCTGTTTTTAACGCCCGTGTTTTCACAAATCCGGTTGGATAAATTAGAAATCCTACCGAAGCAGGAGTACAAAATAACTGGTTCCGATGTGTTGGTGGTCGATACGTTGATCATGAGAGACTCTTCACGTATTTTTCTAAACAGAGACGCCAAGGAGAATATTATTAATGCCAAAATGGTCATCATAGGAAAGGGATGCGTGATTAATGGACACGGTAAAAGCGGGTTGGCAGGAAAAGTGGGGGCAGTGGGCAATCGGCAAAATGCGCCCTGCCGAAATGCCGATACTGGAAAAGATGGGGAAATTGGAAAACCAGGAAGCGATGGATTGAACTTATCTTTTTATTGCAACAAACTTAAAATTGAAGGTTCTCTGACGATTGACTTAAACGGTGGTGACGGTGGAAATGGAGGACGCGGTGGGAAAGGGGGCGATGGCGGATCGGGAACCCAAGTATGTAGAGGCGGAAATGGAGGAGACGGTGGAAATGGTGGAAATGGAGCGGTTGGTGGAAATGGAGGGAAATTACAAATGACCTGCAAAACCTGCACCGACCTCTATACCCTTCAGGGAACAAAACTTGTGTTTAAAAATTATGGTGGTTTTGCGGGTACCGGTGGAATCGGGGGAATTGGTGGACAGGCCGGATTGGGTCCTGCTAAAGACGGAAAAAATGGGAAACGGGGCATAGCGGGTTCAGACGGTGTGGCCGGAAAACCCGGAGCCTTTACAATTGAACAAAAATAAACGCATGCAACGAAAATGGTTACGTAAAACGATCCCTGCCTATGAGGAAATCGAAACGCTTAGCCAACTGATCAATGTTAATGCTTCTTTAGTAACTGTTTTATTGCAGCGTGGCATAAACAGTTTTGACCTGGCCAAAAAATTTTTTCGCCCTTCTTTAGCGGAACTTCATAGCCCGTTTCTGTTGACGGACATGGAAAAAGCCATAACCAGATTAAACGATGCTATCACGCACGATGAGAAAATCTTGATCTATGGAGACTATGATGTGGATGGAACAACAGCTGTTGCCTTAGTGTACAGTTATCTAAGGAGCTTCTATCCGAACTGCGATTTTTACATTCCTGATCGTCACACAGAGGGCTACGGAGTTTCAGAAGCGGGTATAAAGTGGGCAGAAGAAAATGGATTTCGCCTAATCATCGCATTGGACCTTGGCGTTAAAGCGATTGACGCAGTCGTTTTAGCAACGGAGAAAAAAATAGATTTTATTATCTGTGATCACCACTTACCCGGAACAAATATTCCCAATGCCATTGCCGTGCTTGATCCAAAAAGAAGTGATTGCAACTATCCTTTTAAAGAGCTCAGTGGATGTGGACTGGGTTTTAAATTAATGCAGGCCTATGCACAATCGTATAGAAAGGAAGAGGAGCTAAATGAATACCTTGATTTGGTTGCAGTTAGTATAGCCTCAGACATTGTTCCCATCGTAGACGAAAACAGAATTCTGGTTCATTTCGGGCTGCAGAAATTAAACGAGCGCCCGCGGCCCGGGTTAAAAGCGCTGAAAGACATCGCAGCTGCCAAAGGTGACTTGGATGTCACTGGGGTAGTTTTTACCCTCGGCCCACGCATAAATGCGGCCGGGCGTGTGGCTCATGCACGCGGAGCTGTTGAACTCTTAATTTCAAAGACAGAAGACGAGGCGAATCAATTAGCAGAAAAAATTAATCTTAAGAACAACCTGCGAAGAGAGTACGATCTTTCCATCACCGATGAAGCCCTCGCTATGATTGATGGTGATGAAAAGCTCAGAAGAGCAAAATCTACGGTGCTATTTAAAAATACATGGCACAAAGGAGTAATTGGCATAGTTGCTGCTAGGTGTGTGGAAAAGTATTACCGCCCTACCGTGATCCTCACTGAATCAAATGATAAAATTACCGGTTCCGCCCGCAGTGTAAGAGACTTTGACCTGTATGAAGCCATTAACTCTTGCAGCGACTTACTTGAAAAGTTTGGTGGCCACAAGTATGCTGCCGGGCTTACAATGGAAAAAACGAACTTAGTGGCGTTCCAACAACGGTTTGAAGAAGTGGTATCGCAAACCATCACCGAAGAAATGCTTATACCCGTTGTTGAAATTGATGTTCCCATTCAGTTTGATTCTATGAATGACAAATTCAATAACATTCTTAAGCAAATGGCTCCCTTTGGCCCCGAAAATCAAAAGCCGGTTTTTGAAGCAACCCATGTTTTTGTGGAAAATAACCTAGCTAACTTTAAAGAAAGACACCTGCGCTTCTCGGCTGGTCAAGTGGGGAACAAAAGCATATTCAATGTGGTCGGTTTTGATATGATTCAATACTACGACCAGTTGACAAAAGGTGGCCATTTCAGCATGGCCTTTACACTGGAGGAAAATACCTACAATGGCATGACCACCTTGCAGCTCCGAATCAAAGACCTAATTTTTGAATGACATGATATTGAGAGCAGAGAATTTATTGAAAAAATATAAAAAGCGAACTGTGGTGAACAATGTGTCGGTGCAGGTAGCGCAGGGGGAGATTGTAGGATTGCTCGGTCCAAATGGTGCGGGCAAAACAACCAGCTTTTATATGATTGTGGGGTTGATCAAACCGAACGAGGGGAAGATTTTTTTGAATGATGAAAACATCACAGACTTGCCGATGTATCAACGTGCCAAACGTGGTATTGGATACTTAGCACAAGAGGCATCTGTCTTCCGCACTCTTTCTGTAGAAGAAAATATACTTGCTCCTCTTGAGATGCGCGATATGAGTAAGAAAGATCGCCTCGAAAAAGTAGAAACGTTACTTGAGGAATTCAGCCTCACCCATGTACGAAAAAATTTAGGTAGGGTGCTTTCGGGTGGCGAGCGAAGAAGGACAGAGATTGCACGAGCGCTAGCGGTCGATCCCAGTTTTGTCTTGCTGGACGAGCCCTTTGCGGGAGTAGATCCGATTGCCGTGGAGGAGATTCAAGGAATCGTTTCTAAACTTAAGAAGAGAAACATCGGAATCATCATCAGTGATCACAACGTGGACGAAACATTGGCGATTACCGATCGCGCCTACCTAATGGTGGAAGGAAAATTATTTAAAGCCGGCACAGCTCAAGAATTGGCTGATGATCCACTTGTTAGAAAAGTTTATCTGGGTCAAAATTTTCAGCTCAAGAGAGCAAGGGTGGATAACTAGATTGGGTTTAAGCTACCTTTTCCTCATGCTGTAAACTATTCTAACATCTGTAAAATCAGCTACCTGCTTATGTGCTTTTAGATTTACACCCACACCCCAACGCGGCAAAAAGGAATACTGAAGACCCCACCGATGATACACTAAGTCATTGTTGTATTGACCTAGCAGATAAATTCCGATTTGCTGGCTGAAAATAAACCGCCCCATCAAAAACTCATGCCCCGCTAAGAGTCCGCTGCGCATTCCACCAGATTGGATTGACTCACCAGACAAACGCTCAATCAAAAATTGATCTTGGTAAACCTCAATGGCGGCCGTCCAGGCATGAAGGCGGCTTACTTGCTTACTTGCCAAAAAATGGATTCCTACAATGGGTTCGTAAAAACGAATCTCGTTGATGTTTCCACCTTTTACAATGCCAAAAATTCCTATGTCCAATCGCAAGGCACGATATTTTTCATTGCTTTCTTTTGTCCGATCATATCTCTTCAATAACAAGCCCTTTGGCGAGTACTCAACTCCCAATCCGGAAGTGGGCCAATTAATACCACGATTTGGTTCTCGCAGCCCTCCATTGGAAACATGCTGATATTCAGCAGAGATATTGATCGCCAACGAGCGATTAAATTGCCAACGCATACCCACACCCAATGCGAGGTACGCGCTCACAGGGAGGCTATATGAATTATTTGTTGGATTCTTGCTTGGATCAAACGGATTGGAAAGAAGGGCTGCACCTATGGACACTTTTGGATAGAAGCTTAAATGGCTGTTCAGCATAAAATGAGGTTCCAGAGTGTAGGCGATATTAACACCACGTCCCAAAATAGAATTATCAAAATCATAAAATGCGAGCAGTAAACTCTGGCGCGGAAAACAATTATACTGATCGAGGATTTGTTTGTCCGTACGCTGCCAATTAAGCGTGGTGGAAAATCCACGAGGAAAAGAATTGGCCGTATTCTCCACATCCTTTGCATGCGCAAAAACAAATCCGTAATTCGCCTGGAGACCGTAACTGAAAAGGGCTCTTCTTTTTAAAGAATCTTGCGCCAATGACGTATTCTCTATGAGCGAAAAAAGAACAATAAAACGAATGATCCTTGTCATCTTCATTTAATTCCCTGCAAGCCTCCGGTATGTAAAACTAATACCGTTGATCCTTTTTTGAAATACCCTTTTGTTATTAAATCAAGAACTCCAAAAAACATTTTGCTTGTGTAAACAATATCCAATGGGAGCTGGTGAATGTCATTAATCTTTGTTATGAAATTTTTCAGTTCTGATGTGGCTTTTCCATATCCTCCAAAATGATAGTCAGAATTAACAGACCAGTTAGTTATTTCAGGGGAGGTCATTCCTCTAATTTCCTCTACCAAGAATTCTCCGCCTTTCAAAGAAGAGAAACCAATAAGGTTTTTTGATGAATTCATCCCTTCAATGATTCCAGCCATCGTTCCACCCGTCCCAATTGACAAGCACAAATAGTCAAAACTAATTTCTAGCCGAAGTTGATTGGCAAACTCCGCACAACCTTTAATGGCCAAGTCATTCGTTCCTCCTTCAGGGATCAAATAAAAATTACCGAACTCATTAAAAAGTTGCTCTATAAAACCCGGTTTGGTTTTTTTTCTATACACTTCTCGTGAAATGTAATGCAACTTCATTCCACAACTTTTCGCGAAAGCAAGCGTGTGGTTTAATGGCAAAACCTCTTCACCCCGAATGATACCAATGGTTTTTAATCCCAGTTCTCTTCCCGCGGCAGCGGTAGCAAAAATATGATTGGAGTAAGCCCCTCCAAATGTTAAAAGCACGTCATGATCAAGTCGTACGGCTTCTTCCAAGTTGTACTTCAGTTTCCACCATTTATTGCCGGAGACAAACGGGTGATTAAGATCTTCGCGTTTTACCAACACACGAATTCCGTGTCGCTCAAATAACTGGCTTTCTAACTCTTGAATGGGCGTTTTTGAGTAATTTATCAACGTTATCTAACTTAATATGCTAATATTTTTAGTAATATTGGTCTATGGCGGATTACTATTTTAAGGGACGAGGATCGCAGATCAAAAGTGGAAATAAATTCCTGAAGGCTCAGTATGTTACTGACCACATCGAAGGTCTGGACGAGCCTTTGTTAGAAAATCCGAAGACACAAATCTTTCACGAAACCCCAAAAAATATTTTGAATCGGGTAGACAGCCCCGACCTGAGCTTTGGCTTCTCCATGAATCCCTATCAAGGGTGCGAGCATGGCTGTATTTATTGTTATGCCCGCAACACTCACGAATACTACGGATTTAGTGCAGGACTCGATTTTGAAAGTAAAATCATTGTAAAGAAAAATGCAGCTCAACTTCTTGAACAAGAACTACTGAAGCCGAATTGGAATGCTGTGCCCATCATGCTCAGCGGCAATACCGATTGTTATCAACCTCAGGAAAAAAAATTTGAAATCACTCGCAGCATGCTCAAAGTATTGGCTCAATATCGACATCCTGTTAGCATCATTTCTAAAAATAGTTTGGTGCTGCGTGACTTAGATATCTTGCAAGATTTGGCGGTTGACAATTTGGTGCACGTTTACATCTCCATCACAACTTTAGATGAAGAGCTGCGGAGAACATTGGAGCCACGAACAGTAAGTGGGCTCAAACGATTAAAAACGGTTAAAGCGCTGGCCTCAGCGAATATTCCTGTTGGCATCATGAATGCGCCCATAATTCCCGGACTCAACCATCACGAAATCCCGGCTATCTTAAAAGCTGCATCAGAGCATGGCGCATTAAATGCGGGCATGACCATCGTGCGATTGAATGGATCGATCGGTGTGCTCTTTGAAGACTGGCTACGGAAAAATTTTCCCGATCGATTTGAAAAAGTTTGGAATCAGATCTGTTCGCTACATGATGGCAATGTCAACGATTCGCAATTCGGAAGGCGGATGCGAGGAGAAGGACATATTGCTGATGCCATCCATCAACTGTTTCACTCCTCCAAGAAAAAATATTTTACCGGAAAGTCAATGCCTGTTTATGATTTGACTAAGTTTAGAAAAGGGGGCATGTTGAGTTTATTCTAATTGTTCTAGCCATCATGTCTCGATGACTTTACCGGATTGGACGAAATAGCTCAAAAGTGATAAGAATTGTACTCTTTATTGACGTGGTACACCTTAACGCAATAGTTAAAAATTGAGTTTTTTTATACCTTTGACATTCATTGAAACGTTTTCTGGCCATATCGTTGCTCGCTCTCTACCTCAACTCTTATACCGAGTTACACGAGGTTTTTCGTTTGCCCATCTTGGTAGAGCATTTTGTCGAACACAAAACGTTAGTGGCTGATCTAAGTTTCTGGGATTTTTTAAAGATGCACTACGAGAGCGATGTCAATCATGACACCACTGACGAGCAGCTTCCTTTTAAGGTTCCTGGTCATTCGTTTATTGCGATCTCGATGGTATTGCCCCCCTTGAAAATAAGCCTAACTGAAGCAACTCCAAGTGCCACATTGAGTTATACATTCGATTACAAGGAATCTTTTTTCTCTTCTTCGCTGCAGGCCATATTTCAGCCTCCTAAACTAGCGTAACTGTCTCTTTTCTTTTTTTATAGGAGCTTCACATTTTGTGAATGCTCGAACAATTTCCATTTTTTCATTTAATTTTTTTCAAATGCTTAACCGCATCATCTCATTTTCTATCCAAAACAAAATAGTTGTAGGAATGCTTACGTTGGGTTTGATCATTTGGGGGAGCTACTCGCTTACCCAACTTCCCATTGATGCTGTGCCTGATATCACCAACAATCAGGTGCAGGTGCTCACTGTTTCGCCCTCACTTGCAGCACCCGAAATAGAAAGACTTGTCACTTTTCCTATCGAACAAACAATGGCCACTATTGCTGGCATTACCGAGATGCGTTCCTTTTCACGCTTCGGCCTTTCAGTTGTCACGATTGTTTTCACCGATAACACCGATGTGTACTGGGCGCGGCAGCAAGTCAACGAGCGGCTATCAGCAGCAAAGAGTGCGATTCCACCCGGTGCGGGTAACCCCGAATTGGCACCGCTTTCCACTGGGCTCAGCGAGATTTATCAATACATCCTTCGCCCAAAAAAGGGATATGAAGGAAAATTTGATGCAACGGAATTGCGAACGATTCAAGATTGGATTGTGCGAAGGCAATTGCTGGGTACGGAAGGTGTTGCGGATGTAAGCAGCTTTGGTGGTCATGTAAAACAATATGAAATCGCATTAGATCCTGAAAAGCTTCGAAGCATGAATATCAGCATCAGCGAACTATTTCTAGCGCTCGAAAAAAACAATCAAAATACGGGTGGGGCATATATCGACAAAAAGCCATATGCCTACTTCATCCGGAGTGAGGGCTTGGTTGAAAATCTGGAAGACATAGAAAAAATTGTCATAAAAAATTCACCAAACGGATTGCCTCTGCTTGTTCGGAATGTAGCCACAGTGCGCTATGGCCACGCTATGCGCTATGGAGCCATGACCTACAACGATAAAGGCGAAGTGGTGGGAGCACTTGTGCTCATGTTAAAGGGAGCCAACTCTTCCTTGGTCATTGCCAAAGTGAAGGAACGAATTGAGCAAATAAAAAAAACGTTGCCGGAAGGCGTAGATATTGAGCCATTTCTAGATCGAACTAAATTAGTGAATAATGCCATTAGCACGGTAACAAAAAACCTGGCAGAAGGTGCATTGATCGTCATCTTCGTATTGGTGCTGCTGCTAGGAAATTTACGCGCAGGGTTAGTGGTTGCATCCGTTATTCCGCTAGCCATGCTGTTTGCCATCAGCCTCATGAATCTGTTTGGCGTTTCAGGCAATCTCATGAGTTTGGGTGCGATCGACTTTGGATTGATTGTCGATGGCGCGGTAATCATTGTGGAAGCTACCTTACACCACTTGGCTGCATCGGGCCTGGTTCGCACTCTTACACAAAAAGAAATGGACGAGGAGGTTCATCATTCTGCCAACAGCATGATGCACTCAGCGGCATTCGGGCAAATCATCATTCTTATTGTTTATCTTCCGATTCTTTCCTTAGTCGGTATTGAGGGTAAAATGTTTGGCCCGATGGCACAAACTGTAGCTTTTGCTATTGTGGGAGCGTTGGTTCTGTCACTTACCTATGTCCCCATGGTTTCATCTCTGTTTCTAAGCAAAAAAACTGGCCACAAGAAAAATATTTCTGATCGCATCATTCAGTTCTTTCATCAGCTCTACAAACCCACTATTGTGTTTGCCTTAAAGAAAAGAGCGATGGTGGTGAGTGGCTCGGTTGTATTTTTAATAGCCAGTATGTTTATTTTCCTGCAACTGGGTGGAGAATTTATACCAACTTTAGATGAAGGCGATTTTGCCGTAGAAACACGATTGCTAACCGGAAGTTCACTTTCTCAGATGATCGAAACCACTCAAAAGAGTTCGCGCATTTTGCTGGACAATTTTCCGGAAGTAAAAGAAGTGATTGGAAAAATTGGCACCTCTGAAATACCAACAGATCCGATGCCCATTGAAGCGAGTGATTTGATCATTGTATTAAAAGACAAAGACGAGTGGTCAAGTGCGAGTTCGCGTGACGAGCTGGCCGATAAAATGTCTAAGAAATTAGAGGAAGAAATGCCCGGTGTGTTGTACGGATTTCAGCAGCCCATTCAGATGCGCTTTAATGAGCTGATGACTGGTGCCAGGCAAGATGTGGTAATTAAAATATATGGAGAAGATTTAGCGCTGTTGGCTTCTTATGCAGCGCAAATAGGAAAAATTGCAAGGCAAGTAGAAGGCGCTCAAGATGTTTACATAGAACCAATTGGTGGATTGCCCCAGTACGTGATCAAGGTCGATCGCAACAGACTAGCTCAGTTCGGGTTGAGCGTAGATGAGGTAAACAGAGTATTGCGTGCTGGATTTTCGGGCGATGTTGCCGGCATGGTTTATGAAAAGGAAAAACGGTTTGAGTTGGTCGTTCGGTTAGATGAAAAGAAGCGACAAGGGGTGGAAGATATCAAAGGTCTCTATGTAACCACCGCATTGGGCAAACAAATACCATTAGAACAATTAGCCACCATTGAACTGAGTTCCGGAATCAATCAAATTCAACGCGATGATGCGAAGCGAAGGATTGCTGTCGGTTTTAATATTCGAGGCCGTGATGTGCAGACTATCGTACAAGAGTTGGATGCCAAGATCAACGCCCAGCTGAAATTTGAACCCGGCTATTTTTTGAAGTATGGAGGCTCGTTTAAAAATCTAGAAGAAGCAAAGCAACGACTGATGGTAGCCGTGCCGCTGGCATTGGCATTGATATTCTTATTACTCTACTTCACGTTCCATTCGTTCAAACAAGGCTTACTGATATTCACTGCCATTCCTCTCTCTGCTATTGGCGGAATTTTCGCCTTATGGATCAGAGATATGCCGTTTAGTATTTCTGCAGGCGTTGGATTTATTGCTTTGTTTGGTGTAGCTGTACTGAACGGAATCGTATTAATTGCAGAGTTCAATCGCCTTAAGAAAGAGGGAAAATTATCCATTCATGAAATTGTGCTGAAAGGAACAGAAGTGCGTTTGAGGCCTGTACTAATGACGGCTCTAGTGGCTTCACTTGGCTTTTTACCAATGGCTTTATCCAATGGCTCGGGCGCAGAAGTGCAACGGCCACTGGCGACAGTCGTGATTGGCGGATTGATCACTGCTACACTTTTAACGCTAGTCGTTCTGCCAATACTCTACACGTATTTTGAAAAAGAGAAGGAAATTCTCAATTCTAAATTATAAATTTTTAATTATTGCTGCTATCAACTAATTCAAGCAATGAAAACTGACAACATCATTCTCACAAAGACTTTCGAATTCTCGCTATCGATAGTTCAATTGTATTCCCCACTTTTTGAAAATAAGGAATATGTACTGTCAAAGCAGTTACTGCGGTCGGCTACTTCAATTTGTGCTAACGTTGAAGAGGCAATTGCTGGACAATCAAGAAAAGACTCTATTTCTAAAATGATTATAGCTTCAAAAGAGGCTAGAGAATCGCTCTATTGGCTTCGTCTTTTACAAAAGAGCCAACTTGTAAAGCATGATTTCACTTCTTATTTGAATCAGGCTGAAGAAATTGTTAGAATCATTACCGCAATAGTAAAATCTTCACAACTAAGTTAAAACCATGTCATTCAAAATTCAGCATTCAAAATTCATAATTCTATTATTTACCCCTTTTTCTCTTTGGGCTCAATTGATAAGTCAAGAAGAAGCTGTACAAATGGCGCTCAAGAACAATCAATTGATTAAATCTGCAGAATACGGTATCGATTACTATAGAGAGTTAAAAAAAACAGGAACAGATATTGGAAAACTTTCCGCTGTTTGGATGCGTGGACAATACAACTCGATCCAGCAAGACAACAATCTAAATTTATCGCAAACCATTCCTTTTCCTACTACTTTGGCGAACCAAGTTCGGCTAGGAAAAGAGCAAGTTATTGGCGGGCAGAAGAATCTAATCAATATTCAGAATGGAATCGTTTTTCAGGTAAAATCGACCTATGAACAATTGCTTTATCAGGACGCCCTAAAAGATTTACTGATTTCTCAGGATAGCCTCTACCAGGATTTTGCCAGAGCCTCATTAATTCGCTTTAAAACCGGAGAGAGCAACCTGTTGGAAAAGACTACAGCGGAAACCCAATCCTATGAAGTAAAAAATCAATTGAATTTGAACGAGGCGGATATAAAAATTTCTGCCACTCATTTACAGGCTTTACTGAAAGGTGACCATCCTGTGTATAATTCAGATAAACTAGCTAAACGAATGGTGCCGGAAAACATAGACACGGTTTCCTTAAGAAATAATCCTCAGCTTAACTTATTGCAACAACAGGTTACTATCAATGATCGAATAAAACGTGTTGAAAAAAGTAAAATCATGCCAGATATTTCTGTCGGGTACTTTGCCCAAAGCTTAACGGGCTTTCAAAATGTCGATGGTGTGGATACCTATTTTCCTAGCAGCAAAGCTTTTCAAGGATTTGAGTTAGGGCTAAATATTCCTCTGTGGATAGGTCCACATCTTGCGCGCGCTAAAGCAGCTTCCTACCAAGAAGAAGCGTCCAGAAAAAATGCAGAATATTTTCAAACCACATTGCAAAGCAACTATATTCAAGCACTGCGCGAATTAGAAAAAAATTTGGCAAGTCTTTCTTACTACGAATCCAGTGCCTTGAAAAACGCAGACTTACTGATTGCACAATCGCGCAAAGCATATCGAGCAGGTGAGATTGGGTATATCGAATATCTTCAGACTTTAAAAACGGCATTGTCTATTAAGAACAATTATCTACTATCCCTCACACAATACAATCAATCCATCATTAAATTAGAATTCCTTCTTGGAAAATTTTAAATCAAAACTAAAAATGAAAAATAGAATCGGACTCGCTCTATTACTTACTGTGCTTTGGGCTGCTTGTTCCAACAAAGACAAGAGCTCGGAAACAGCAACAGCACAGTCAAAGGAAATCGCTCATGTAAGTCTCTCTCAAGAACAACAAAAGCTACTGGGGATTGTCCTAGGTCAGCCCATACTGCGGAGCATGAATGGCACGTTAAAAGCCAATGGCATGTTGGATGTGCCTCCACAAAATATGGTGACGGTCTCGGCTCCCTTGGGGGGATTTGTAAAGTCTACCGAGCTCCTCCAAGGCATGAAAGTAAAAAAGGGTCAGACAGTTATCGTGCTGCAACACCCTGACTATATTCAATTACAAGAAGATTATTTGACTAGCAAAAATCAGTTGGAATTTTTAGAGCTAGAGTACAAACGCCAGCAAGAACTGTCAAAAGAAAACGTGACAGCCGCAAAAGCTCTTCAGCAGGCTAAATCGAATTACTTTGGGGCAAAGGCAAAAGTACAGGGACTTAAAGCTAAGCTCAAATTAATCAATATTAATCCACAAGAACTTGAGAATGGCGAAATTCAAAATACGATTAGCATTCCTTCGCCCATTACTGGATTTGTAACCGAAGTTAATGTGAACATTGGCAAGCACATAAATCCAACGGATGTCCTGTTCAAAATTATTGACACCGAACACCTCCATGCTGAAGCCCAGGTATTTGAAAAGGATGTGCCCCACCTAAAGATTGGCCAATTGGTGCGTATATACTTAGCAAATGAAAACAAAGAACGATTAGCTAAAGTCTTTTTGATCGGCAAAGAAATTACACCAGAACGAACAGTGCGTGTACATTGCCATTTGGAAGGGGAAGATCCTTCGTTAATACCAGGATTATATTTTAAGGCGTTGATTGAAACCGATCCTCAACAAGTGACCACGTTACCCACCGAGGCCCTAGTAGATTTTGACAATAAGCATTATGTATTTGTTGAGCAAAAAGCGGGTGCCCTTGACTATGAAATGATAGAAATAAGTAAGATAAAATCTGAAGAAGACTTCGCGGAAGTAGTTCTACCTTCTTCCATTGCCGGCAGAAAAATTGTGTTGAAAGGTACTTACTCGCTTTTATCGATATTGAAAAATACTGAAGAATAAAAAAACGGAAGCCATTTGCTAAATTGGAGTTGGTTAATACTGTTCAAATGAAAAAACACTTCCTTGTTTGCTTGATTTTGTTAATGCTTGGTGGTTGCGTTTTTGGACAAAGCGGCAAATCATTCGTTTTCGTTTTTCTACATACACGCAGTGATAAAGCGGAGTTACCCAAAGAAGAAGTTGATAAAATTATGTCTGGCCATATGGCCAACATTAACAAAATGGCCAAAGAAGGCAAGTTGTTGGCTGCAGGCCCCTTTGAGGGTGGGGGTGGGATTTTTATTTTCAACACAACATCAGTCGATGAGGTGACTGAGTGGATGAAAGCTGACCCTGGCATTCAAGCCAACCGATGGAAGTTGGAAAAACTTCTATACACACCCCGCACCGGCTCCGTATGCTCAGTAAAAGAACCTTATGAAATGACTATGTATAGTTTTGTTCGCTTCCTACCCAATATCGCAAAATTCAATGTGCAGATGGCGCCAGAAACTTTTGGCAAGCATGATGAGTACTTAAAAGAAATCAAGAAAACGGGTAATGTAATTGCTGAAGGGACTTTTGGAGAAAGTGACGGAGGAATTCTCATTATGAAAGGAAAGGTGCAACCCGAGGTCATTGAAAATGATCCGGCTGTTAGAGAAGGGTTACTTGAAATCTGGGTGAAAGAACTGTATGTGGCAAAGGGGTCTTTTTGTGAAAAGTGAATTTATTCCGAGACAACAATCGCCAATTTGGTTCCCTTCTTATTTATTGACAAGCGGGTGACCCCCCTCAATAGTTCACCCCCTGAATTGATCACTACATCACTCCATTCTTTTTCTTTGGCTGGATCAATTGAATAAATTCTTGTTCCATCACTCATTACTATTCTTCCATCAGGTGTCCAACACAAATCTTCTCGCCCGGGCAAAGTTTTTACAAGGGTAGTTATTTCGGATGTTGCTCCATCCAAACGCTTAATGATCCACTCTGAATCAGAAATTTTATGCACGAAGCTCATAGCATTCTGACCCGGGATACTATGCAGTGACCTGCCAATTTTTTCAGCCAGTACTTTATCCTCCTTCGTTTTTACATTATACAAATGAAGTGTCTGTGGTTCACCCAATACAAATAGAAGTAGTCTATCTTGATCTACCCAGGCATGATAGCCAACAATCAAGTTATCAATCAAAACAGTGGGTTGTCCGCCACCCACCAGGTACTTTCCTAAGTTCTGCGCTCCATCATCTCGCTGAATTATACATGAGACAAATTGCTTGTCAGGGGTTAATGTAGGAGAGTATTCGCGTTCTGTTGTTTGAGTGAGTGATCTTGTTTCGCCTTTTTCATAGTCATAACTCTTAATGTCAGAACGCCCGTCAGGATTGAATGAGGAATAAAAAATGAGTGGCTGATCGGCATGAAACGAAGGTTGATTGTCATAGCCAATATGACTAGTAATGTTTTTCGGATTTGAAAGAACGAGCTTATCCTTTTTGATCGAAAGATCAAACAGTAAAATTTCAGAGCCTGTTTGTGCAAGCCCCACTAGGCTACATAACTGAAGTACCAATACAATAATAGTCTTCGTAATTTCTTGTTACTTCTTCAGGTACATATAATCCGTGGTCAATGCTAACAATGCTTTCACTCCGGTTACAAATGATTTTTCGTCAATCATAAAATCTGCGGTATGGTGTACCGGGGCTGTCGCTAAATTTAGTTCAGCAGGATAGGCTCCTAGAAAAAAGAAAAGACCTGGCACCTTTTGCTGAAAGAATGAAAAATCTTCGGCCATCGTAACAGCCGCTATCTCAGCTACATTTTGTTTGCCTGCGGCTCGCTCCAGGCTAGAAACCATTTGGCGCGTCAATGTGGGATCATTATAGGTAGCAGGATATCCGGTCATTACTTTTACTTCAGCCGTTGCGCCCGAAGCCTCTGCTATCTTCGTTACCGTGTGTTTTATTTTTTCATGTACAAGTTTCTGCATACCAACATCGAAGGTGCGAATGGTTCCTTCCAAAGTTGCTGTTTCCGGAATAATGTTCCTTCGAATACCCGCGTGCAAGCTACCTACTGTAATCACTACAGCGCCTTTGGTTAGTTCGCTCTGCCGACTCACGATAGTTTGTAGTCCTTCTACAACCTGACCCGAAATCACAATAGGGTCAACACTATCCCACGGTGTAGCGCCATGAGCTCCGTGCCCTATAATTTTTATGTCAAATGCATCTACTGCGGCCATCAGCCCGCCCGGCCTATAAGCTAACTGACCTGAAGGCAACAGCGACTGCACATGTAAGCCAAACACCACATCCACTTTTGGGTTTTCCAGCACTCCCTCTTTAATCATTAGTTCGGCCCCCGCTATTCCTTCGCTCGGTGCCACTCCCTCCTCGGCAGGTTGAAAGAGAAACTTAACCGTACCCTTTAATTCGCTTTTATTTTTTGCCAAAATTTCTGCGACTGCCATTAAAATTGACATGTGTGCATCATGTCCGCAGGCGTGCATCACACCGGTTTCTTGCCCATTGAACAATACCTTCTCTTTGGAAGCAAATGGTAAACTGTTTCGCTCCACAACAGGGAGTGCGTCCATGTCAGCGCGTAACGCAATGACAGAGCCCGGCTTTGCTCCCCTCAACAAACCAACAACGCCTGTTTTGGCTACTGGATATTGAACTTCTATGCCCAATGATTTGAGATGCGCTGCGATGTAAGCACCCGTCTTTGTTTCCCGATTTGATAGTTCCGGATTTTGATGAAAATGCCTACGCCATTCTATTAACTTCGGCTCAATGGCTTTTGCTTCTTGTTCTATCTTTGCCTGTAGTTTAGGGTTGACCTGAGCTGTTGTAACGGAAGCCACTAGCAGGAATAAAAAAGCAAGATTATTTTTCATAGTTTGTTTTAGCTGTATGTGACGGTCAAGGTAGAAAAAACCAGTACTTTGCCCAACTAATTTGTATGGAGTGGATAAAAGTCTTTTCGGCTGGCGAGGAAGCCCGCAAAAAGTTGACGGAAAACAAGCCGCAGCTATTGATTGTTCGTGGAAAAGCTATTTGTTTGGTGATGAGAGACGGAGTTTTTTATGCGGTTGAAAACAAGTGTTCGCACAATAGCGAGCAGCTATATAAGGGGGTAGTAAATTTTTTGGGTGAAGTTGTTTGCCCCTGGCACGGCTATCGTTTTAATATAAAAACCGGGAGGGAAGCAGGTGAGCGATCGCGAGACTTGATCACTTTCCCAATCAAAGAAAATGACGAAGGGGTTTTTGTAGCTTTATAAATATGATGAGAAAAATTTGTTGGATTTTCCAGTTGCTCGTTGTGTTTTCGTCTTGCCAAAACACCCCCAATCAAAAGTCAGCCTACCCAGATCACGTGGGCGATATTGCATTTGATGAAAAAATAGATGATCCTAGTTTTAAAGTTTGTACCACGGGAAGGATTCCTCAGTACTACGAATTTGGCAAAAGTCTTCAATACAAAGGAGAGAAACCCGCCATTGACAAACACTTTGAAATTCTTAAACAGAATGAATCAACAGCAGAATCGGGTTACATTACCATTCGTTTCATTGTGAATTGTGAAGGCAAGACCGGGCGCTACAGAATTGAAGAAATGAATAACGACTACCAGCCAATGTCATTTGATAAAAAATTGGTAGAGAAGATCTTGACTTTGACGAAAGAGTTAAGTGGTTGGATTGTCGGTGGAAATCCAGAGCAACCCGTTGACTACTATCAATACCTGACTTTCAAAATCGAAGGAGGAAAATTAATTGAAATCATGCCATGACCAAGAATATGCTGTCTGCCAGTCGACTTGTTTTTGTTTTTCTACTAACGTCACTCGCGTTGGTTGCTTATGCCGAGCCTAACTGTAACATTTACAAAATGGAGAATAACATGCCATGCTATGAGGCATGCGTATTGGCAACGACTGGCGGAGGAGCGCAGGGATCTAGAGCATCGCAAGAAAAGTTTGATAAGGCCATAGAGCAATGCCCGACACTAGATTATGCCTACATGGAAAAATCGGTGCCTTATCTAAAACGTGGCGATTTCATCAACTGGAAAAAATTAATAGACAAGGCCGTAGAGCTAAACCCTACACTTCACTTGGGATACAGAGGTTGGTGTCGTTATCAGTTTTTGAGAGACTACCGAGGTGCCATCAAAGACTTCGAAAGATTAGATACCTTATTTCCTCATGACATTGGCTACTCACAAAATGGAGACTATCAACTAACGATCGTCAAAGCGCTTTGCTATAGTGCAATCGGTGAAAAGGATAAGGCCATCGAAATCTTAGAAACTCAACTAGCAAAGAAGGGGTATTCACCGATGGTCTATGATTATCTCCACCTGGGTGTGCTAAAAATGGAAACAGGAAACATTGATGGAAGTATTGAGTCCTTTACTAAATCAATTGCACTCAATGATTACCTGGCCGAACCCTACTATTATCTGGGGCTCATCTATAAATCGAAAAATCTTAAGGCGGAATACAAATCCTCTATGGAAAAAGCAAAAGCCTACTATCTAAAAGGATACAAAAGATTTGACCCTTACACACAACCCATGCACAAAGTGTATTTGAGTGACATTGATAGAGAGCTTTCAACCGCTCAAACATTCTGATGGATATTTTATTGAAAACAATAGCTTGCTCGGTCACTCGTTATTTGGGCGTGAACTCCTTATTCTTGAAATCTATTTTTGTTTTTTGTCTAATAAGCCCTTTTGTTTGCCGTGCTCAGCTCTCTGTAGAAGAGTCTGAACTCATGGCACGAATGACGCCCAAAAACACCATCCCCACCGAACTTATTTCTACCCGCTCGGTAGTCGTTTTCCAAAATACTATTACAGCGAAGGAGTTGCAAGAAGCGCACACCTTTTTTCAACAAACAGGCATTGATGCTGTTGCGTATTTTGATGTAGCCCGTTTACTGGCCGGGCATGAAAGTAGAAAGGCCTATTCCGCTAACCTATTGGCAAGGGGAATAAAATATTTGATCCTCTTTCAAAAGATTGAAAAAGGGTATCGATTTATATTTTGCCCTTTCAATGGTAAGCCAGACTTTGTAGAAAACAACAGCTTGGTGTGGCAACAAGAGAACGCTTCTCTGAACGAACTGCTGAAAACCGTCTATCGTTTTGCGGTGAGCAATTTGAAGAAAACGAATTTTCTTATCAATGATCTTCCCGAGACAGACCTTACTGTGAACGTGTTCAAAGGACGCATTAATCAAAATTTCTCACCCTTGGTAAAAACCTTTAAAACGGCCATTCCCCATTTTGGCAATGCAGCTGCAGATGCTGAACTGGAAGCCTACCTCAAAGAAAATTTTCCGGTTAAGTATGAATTCGTAGATCCACAAATAGATGAAGCAGCGTTAGCGGCCAAGGGCTTTCGAACCATTTTGCGTTACGTGCACACCCGAGGATTGCTGGCTCAGGAGATCTTGGGCTTTGATATGACGCAGCAAGCCCGTTCACTGCCGTCAGCTATCATGGTTAACAATGAGATTCAAATCAAAACCATACTGGCGGAGCAGCCAGTATACAAGTTCTTTTTCAAGAATCTTGATTATGGTGATCTTTTCCTCGGTAATAAGTGGGATGCCGACACTACCTGGCAGGACGCCCTGCGAAATCACATAGAGGCATTGAAACTAAATCAGCAAATCGGCTCTGGAAACAAATAAACCCAAAAAAGTCACTAGACTTTTTTGCGCTTTGTGCTGACGATTGAAAATGAAAGAGTCAGGCTTTCTTGTTATTGTAATCTTTTCTTTCATTTTCAATGTCAGGGTCAATCCTGACAATACTGACTGTACCTTCAGTATTCGTCACCCTTCGGGCAAAATTGTTATTCCTAATTACAATTTTGGGATAGAAACAGATCGAATAGCTTATGCCTTTCCGGTCTTCCTTCCCCTTTGCACTAGTACAAAGGCAACGATCAATAACAATAGAATAACAAAGCCATTACCCGTTTGAAAAAAGGGGAAATGAAAATCGCCAAATCCAAAAAGGAGTTTAAATGGAAGCGCGATGATGGCAATACCTGCACCAAAAATGGCTGCGATAATACCAATCGCTGCACCAAACAGGCCGACCACTACACCAAAGAGTGCAGCAAACAGGGCAAACCAGATCGGGAATGTGAGAACCAGAAGTACAACAACCAGTAACGTAGATGATCCGGACGAAGAGCGCGCCATAATAGTCTCGTTTTGCTTTTTGTGCAGCAAAAATCGTTCAGCTTTTTACGGACCCTTGAATTTCGTCTGTTTTAGGCGTAATTCTTTATTGAGCACAGATAGCTCTGTTGCAAACTGTCTAATTCTGAACAGTTGGTTATGCAAAAATGAACAGCTAATCCTGTACCCACACCACAAACGAAACCATCATCAACTGATCGTTAAAGTATTGAATGATGGGATCTTCCGGGTCAAATTGGTTGCCATACTTCTTGCGGATTTCGGCCAGTTCTTCATCGGTCACATACTGAGTCGCGATCAATCGGTGTGATGGGTCTACCTTTTTCTTGAGGGAAATAAGCATTCTCTTCATATTGTTGGTAATTATCAAACAATGGTACAATCTGTTTTTCCACCAAAGAATGATATCCGTCAGGTTTTCAATGAGCAAAGAAATTTGGAATTGCGATTTAGGCCTCGCCAGCCAAATCTAAAACATATCTTCTAAGCTTTGGACTAATATGAAAACCAGCGTTTTTGGAAAGGCTATCCAAAGTTTGAGCAACCGAATTGATGAAGTCTTTCTCCTTAGCCCTTAACAAAGTACCAAGCAGTCCAATAATTTTTATTCCGAAGGACTCAGCTATCTTTCGTCCGATTAATTCATCAATGATAAGAAAGTCGGCTTTTAGTTCGATCGCCAACGCAATTGCTTCTGATTCTCCAGCATCCAAATCTAATGCTAACTTTTCAACTAGCTTAAAATCAGAGGTTGATCGTATTTCTATCCATTCTAAGGAATCAATGATGTGTTTCTGCTCTTCAATCTCGCACAACTCTAAATAAACTTTCTTTGGAATGGTTATGCGGCCATAAACTTGGTTGAGAATCAGTAGCAAATCAATCTTTAACAAATTTGTGATCGCAGAAGTATCACTAACAACGATCATTGCAAAAGTTTAAGATTTCTAATTTCTGATTCTAAATCTTCGATCCCTAGTTGTAAATAAATATTTCTCTTAGCCAATTCCTTTTGAAACTGAATTAGGTCTAACCCTGCTATTCGTCTCGCCTTACCAATACTCATGCGTTGCTTTTCATACAAATAAGCCGCTATTTCAATACGCATTTCCATTGGACTGATATTGGTACTACTTAGTATTTCGTCTGGTATTGTAACCGTCATTTTCTTTTTTACAAAGATATTGAAAAAAAAGGTCGATATTAATTCAAAATTCGGTAGTCAAATTAACCAATGGCCTCACCAAAAAAAATCGGCATCTGGACAAGCACCTCATTGGTGATGGGCAACATGATTGCCTCTGCTATGTTTATGCTGCCGGCCACACTATCAACGTACGGCAGTATTAGTTTGATTGGGTGGGTGGTGTCAGGCTTAGGAGCCATTTGTTTGGCGCTTGTATTTAGCTGGCTTAGTCAATTGATGCCTGTGGCCAATGGTGGGCCTTACGCCTATACACGCGAAGGCCTCGGTGATTTTGCGGCCTTCCTGGTAGCGTGGGGATATTGGCTTTCTATCTGGAGCACGAATGCAGCCATTGCCGTAGCGTTTCTAAGTTACCTCACCGTTTTTGCTCCCGCCTTAGGAGTAAATTCAATGCTAGCTGTTGGCGTAGGTCTTTCCGCCATTTGGTTTCTTACCTGGATAAACACGCGTGGAATCAGAGATGCCGGAGCTGTGCAAGTCATCACTACCATACTAAAAATTGCACCGCTCTTGCTAGTCACATTCGGTGGTTTGTTTTATATCCACACCGAAAACTATTTTCCGTTCAATAGCAGCGGCACATCAGACATCAACGCCATCACCACGACCGCTACACTTACCCTTTTTGCTTTTTTGGGATTAGAATGTGCAACAATCCCATCGGGGCAAGTTGAAAATCCCGAGAAAACAGTCCCGCGCGCCACCTTGTATGGAACACTCGCTGTTACACTTCTGTACATCTTGGGAACAGTAGTTATTATGGGCGTGCTTTCTCCTTCAATGCTTCAAACTTCTAAGGCTCCCTTTGCCGATGCGGCAGCCTCAATGTGGGGCGAGTGGGCTCGGTATCTAGTGGCGGGCGGTGCCGTCATGTCGACCTTTGGTGCGCTGAATGGTTGGATCCTCATGCAGGGTCAAATACCTGCCGCTGCTGCCGTTGATAAATTGTTTCCGTCTGTGTTAAAAACTGAAAACAAATTTGGATCTCCGTATATCAGTATCATTGCAGGAAGTGTATTTGTTTCCTTTCTACTCTTGATGAATTTTTCGAGGAGTCTGGCGGATACCTATCAATTTATCATTTTACTTTCCACGATGACGGTGTTAGTGCCCTATTTATTTTCAGCTGTATCGTTCTCCATCTTGGCGGTAAGAACCAAACAACTAAAGTGGAATAGCGCTACTAAACTCACGACCGCACTACTCGCCTTCGGATACTCCATGTGGGCAGTGGGTGGCTCAGGGCAAGAAACAGTATACTGGGGGTTTTTACTTCTGATGGCAGGTGTGCCTTTGTACGGGTGGAGTAAAATGAGGAGTAGTTAGTAGACTTCTTCTCAGCAAGTCCGTTTTTTTTATCTTTGTATAAATGAATTTAAAATATGAGCTACAACGTATCATTTCAGGAGTTAGCGAAAATCCAGAAGGAAATATTATCAAATCAGCAGCCGATTTCCTTAGAAAAAGCAAAGAAGCAAGTTCAGTCGCTTAAACAATCGAGCTCACAAAAGATCAAGAAACGGAGCAGTTAATCTGTTAGAATGATCAAAAAAATTTTCAGCAAACTGCTATTGACGAAAAGCGATTTTTGGCTGAGATTACTGAATAAAAGTTTATTTCGATTATAATAGATAAGCAACTAAATTTGTAATTAACGTAAATTGTATAATTGCATAAATGTCAGAAATTGATCTGTTAGAATTGACTGGTCTCGACAGAGCCATATCTATAAGTTCTAAGGGTAAAAATCACTCGGAAAGCGAATCTATTGTTTTAGACCAAGTCAATGAATTTGGATTAGATTCTGTTTACTTCAATACTGATGAGAATGGGAATAGCTTTCCAGCAGTGTTTTTGAAAAGAGTAAAAGATTTTGACAAAGAAAGACTGAAAGAAATTGCCGAAACCCACAAAAAGATATGGAACTACAAAAAAGTGTTATTCTTCTATGTTTATTCCGATACAGAAATTCGTATCTATAACTGTTCCGAAAAACCTTTGATTGTAACGAAGGGAAGTTTTGATTTTGAAAGTGAATTGAAAAGCATTGAAATTAAGGCTTATATCTTATCGGACAAAGAGCAACTTAATGAACTTACCAAGTTGTTTTCAAGAACTGCGATTGATTCGGGGATTGTTTGGACGTTAGAAGATGCTCAGTTTATCAGAGATAAAATAAATCTGCAGAGTAGAGTCGATAAATATTTAGTAGAAAGTTTAGTAAATACCGCACAGCAACTGGAAAAGCAGGGGCTTGAAATTGACTTTATTCATAAAATCATTCTACGTTCTCTTTTCCTACTGTATCTTGAGGACAGAGGCGCTACAGATGATAGATTATACTCTCAGATAAAAAAAGGTACAAAATCATATTTTGACATTCTAAATGATACAAACGCTACTTATCAATTGTATGAACGATTGGAGGAATATTTTAATGGTAACATTTTCACTATAGAGAAAGGCGAAAAAATAACTTGTGATCAGCTACAGCTCATAAAAAAATGTTTCATCTGTGGTAATGATAGTACAGCACAAGTACAATTATTTGAAAAATGGAGATTGTTTGATTTCAGCATCATACAAATTGAATTACTTAGTGAAATCTATGAAAATTTCTTGTTCAAAACTGACCCATATCTAAAAAAGCGAACAGGAACATATTATACCCCTCCTGCTTTAGTGGAGTTTATCCTGAATGAAAAACTACCCGTCAACAAAACAGAGAAAAACTATAATGTTAAAGTTTTAGACCCAAGTTGCGGTTCGGGTATTTTTTTAGTAGAAAGTTTTAAGCGGTTGGTAAAACGCTACGAAAACCAACATAAAGAAAAGCTAAGTGACTTTGACAAGCTAAAAAAACTCTTAACTGATAACATCTTTGGAATTGAACTACATCAACAAGCGATAAAAGTAGCTGCATTTAGTTTGTATTTGGCGTTGGTTGATCAGTTAGATCCAAAAACGTTATGGCAAAAGAAAAAACATCGTTTGCCGAATCTTATCAATAATCCTAAGGACAAATCATTAAAGAAGCAAGGCAAAAATCTTTTTTGCAGAGATACTATTCAGCAAAATGTAGAAATTGAAAGTATTGATTTCAATTTAGTAATCGGAAATCCGCCATTCGGAACAACTGATTTACTGGAATCTGTTCGTAATTATTGCGACAAATATGGTTTTGCCAAGGAAATGGTTCTACCTTTTCTTCACAAAGCAACGAAGTTTGCCCCTAAAGGCAAAATAGCTTTGATATTCAACACCAAAGTTTTAACCAACACAGGGGGTACTTATCAGAGTTTCAGAAAATGGTTATTTAATGATTGTTACGTAGAAAAGGTTTTTAACTTTTCAATTCTTCGCAATTCGAAAAAGAATTTTGGTGGTCAGTTATTTGGCGATGCAACAGGCCCAATAAGTATTGTATTCTATCAAAATAAGCAACCTAGAAAGCCTTCCAATAAAATTGCATATTACGCTCCAAAAACATTTATCAAATCCAACCTAATTGATGGCCTTTGTATTGACTTTACAGATTTAAAATATCTGCCAAGAGAAGAGTGTCAGAAACCCGACACCAAAATTTGGAAGATTTCAATGTGGGGTGGAATGAATGATTGGATGCTGATAATGAATATTCTAGGTCGTTCTATTTCATTAAAAGAATATTTTAAGAATGGGGGAAATAGTTGGGCGAAACCAACGGTAGGGTTAAATGGTGATTCCGAAAAACCTGATTTTATTCCTGATAAAGTTATAAATGCGAAGTTTATTGAAAGGTACTATACTCCCAAAAGTGCTTTGGAAAAAAACACTAAAACGTATAGAAATATTGATAGAAATGTTTTCCGGCCGCCATACGTAATAATGAAGAAAGGTCAACACAAAAATCAATTAGCCGCTTCTTATATCGACTATTTTTCATATTGTACAACAGCTTGTTATATATTTAATGGTAACGTTGAGCCTAACTTAAAAAAGGGACTAGTGTGTGTACTGAACTCAAGTTTAACAACTTATCTTCTATTTTTAACAAGCGCTTCTTGGGGAATCGAAAGAGAACAAGTTTTTATGGACGAAATATTGGAAAGTCCAGCATTGGTACCTCTACTTCAAACTAACCCTTTAAATGAAATTGTCGGTTTATTTGAAGATATTTTATCAATCAAAAAGTCCGAGAATCATTATAATCAAACGCAATTACTAGATATCGAAAACAAAATAAATTTAATTGTTATCAATAATATTCTTGACTTTTCGCCAAAAGAGAAAATAACAGTAAATGATAGTTTAAATTATAGTTTGGATTTATTTGAAAATCAAGAAAAATCAATTGCTCTATATCCTGTTCTACAAAAACAAACAACAGAATACGGAAAAACAATCAGTGCTGAACTCAATGAATTTCTTGATAGTCAAGATTTGTTTGCAAATGCCACAATCTATAATATCAGCAGGTTTACGCCTTTAATGACCATTAAACTTTCTTTTTCAAAAGAGCAAAAAGAAGTAGTCACATCTCAAGAGTTTGTTGATCATGAACTAAAAAAAATAGACCAGCATTTATGGGAGAAAAATTCAAGCAATATCTATTTTAGAAAAAAACTGAACTACAAAACAGGAGACGACATTTACATTATTCGTCCTAACCAACGCAGGTTTTGGTCACAATCAATGGCATTAGAGGATGCTACGGAGCTAATTCTCGAAATCTTAAATGGGAATTAATAATGGCTTTGAATACGGGTGTTTACGAAAAACTCAGGAATGCTTTTGAGCAAAAATGTTGGCGGCTAATCATTGATGCATATCATACTTCATTGAAAGAACAAGTAATACAATTAGACTGGAATGAAAACGATATTTCCTCCGAATTGCACCGGCATGTAAAAGAAAATCCTTTACGACTAAAGTGGAGGGTTTCAACCAATGTAGAAGCGGATATTCCAAAAGACATTCCTAAAGTTAAAGGATTTTCAGACAGATTCCCGAGAATAGATTTTCGACTGACTTCGTTTATATCAACTTATGAATATGAGTATTTCTTTGAAGCTAAAAATCTGAAACAAAACGATTCGGCATTAAAGCGCAGATACATTATCACTGGGATTGACAACTTTGTTTCTAAAAAATACGAAAACGGTAGTTTGGTAGGATACCTTCTTCAAGGAAAGACTGACGAAACCATTTTGGAAATTAACGCGATAATAAAAAACAGAAAAAGAAGTTCAGAAGTTTTAAATTATAAAATGAGCAAATCTCTGGGAGTCTTTTATGAATCCAATCATAATGGAATTGGAACACTGAAGCATTTAATTTTTGACTTTACTTCTTTATAGCACGCTGTTTAGCGTATTGGATTATATCTGCACCCATGAACCTCACCTGCCAATCCGAATACGGAACGTTACAAAGTGTTTTTATTAAAAATGTGGTCGATGCGTTTGTTGATCAATCGACTATTTCAAAGGAGTGGAAAGAATTAAACTTTTTGGGCGAACCTGATTTCAAGATCGCTCAAAGCGAGTACCTGTTTTTTGAAAAACTCTTGCAAACGAACCATACCGAAATAAAAAAGTTTGAAAAAAACGCCTCGGTTACAATGGACTCTATTTACTGTCGCGATGCAAGTATTGCCACCGACAAGGGAATGATTCTATGCACTATGGGCAAGGCGGGACGAATGAACGAACCTGCCACTGCTGAGAAAACGTATCGCGAACTGGGTGTCCCGGTTTTAGGAAGAATTGAAGCGCCCGGTTCAGTAGAAGGTGGAGACGTGGCTTGGCTTGATCAACATACATTGGCCATAGGCAGAACCTATCGAACGAATGCGGAAGGCATAAGGCAGATGCGTGCGCTGCTGACTCCGAACGGTGTTAACGTATTGGAGGTGCAGCTTCCTCACTACAAAGGTCCTTCAGATGTATTTCATTTAATGTCCATTTTCAGTCCTGTGGCAAAAGACCTCGCAGTGGTTTATTCACCTCTTATGCCTATCGTATTTCGTGATGAGTTGATAAAGCGCGGCTATCAATTGGTTGAAGTCCCTGATCAGGAGTTTGAACGTATGGGTTGCAATGTGCTGGCTATCAGCCCTCGCCAGTGCATCATGGTAAAGGGAAATGAAACAACCAAAGCAAGACTCTTGCAAGCGGGATGTACTGTATTGGAATATGAAGGGCAGGAAATAAGTTACAAGGGTGGAGGTGGTCCAACCTGCCTGACGCGCCCGCTGTGGCGTAGAGCCGAGTAGTATCGGAAATTTCCATTCGGCACGTTCTACTTTGGCATCATTCGAAAATCAATTATCTTCGATCTTAGCGCTATAAAAAAATTTGGATGGCTCGCTGCCTTGTATTCTTGCTATTATTGTTTTGCACACCTGTGTTCTCTCAAAGACTGGTAGAAGGCACTATTCTTGACAAGGAAACAAAAAAGCCTGTTCCATTCGCTTCCATCGGAATCATCGGAACTTCCAAGGGAACGAGCTCCAATTTGAACGGGCAGTTTTCTATTTCGGTAAATGAGACCGATTCGTTGAAGATAACATGTGTGGGTTATAAATCCCTTACGCTATCGTCCGCACAGGCATTGACAATCGTTGATCTCGCGCCCATCGTTACGCAGTTGAGTGAGATTGTCATTTTGGATAGGGCCATCAACGCGAAAAGAATTCTGCGCAGAGCTTTTGCTAACATTGATATCAACTACAACGATCGGCCATTTCTTCAACAATTTTTCTATCGGCACTACTGCAAAGATGGTACTTCCTATGGACGATTGATTGAGGCAGCTGTCGATGTGTGGAAGACCTCAGGTTATCGAACGATTCAGCATGCAGCTGGGGAAAAAGAAGAGATTCGAGTGACGCAATTGCGAAGAAGTTTGGATAAAACCGAAATGGCCCAGGGCCATGATCCCATTGCTGTGGGAAACATTCTGCAGGCCGATATCGTGGGCTATCAAACAGACAAAAAAAGTGAACACATGTCGTTTTATACAGATGTGAGCAATCTGAGAACCGACTTTGAGAAATATGATTTTGTATGTAAAGGAATTACTTATTACGATGGGTTAGAAGTATATGAGATTACTTACCAAAACAAGAACGACTCCTTGTTGACTACTTCCGGAAAGTACCTCGACTTAGTTGACATCAAGGGTACGCTATTTATTACCACAGGAAGCTACGCTTTTGTAAGAACGGAAGAGAATAAATCATATGGAACAAACTCTCTGCTCACCTCTACCTTTTATCGAAAAGTGAATGATCGCTACTATCCTTATCATATTATACGGCAGGGTGAAAGTGAATACGCAGATAAGCGAGTGCATTCCGTGCACCTGGAATTAATGTCGATGGAAATTAGAACAAATCCATCGATGAAAATCGTTGGCCAATTACCCACCCGAGAAGGGCTATTGAATATACGCTATGATTCTACTTTTTGGAAAAGCAATGCAATCTTGAAAACCACTCCGTTGGAAGATGATATTATTCGCGATTTGGGTGGAGGAGTCTCACTTGATAAACAGTTTCTAAGGTACCATCAATTTGAAATGAACACGCGCGATGGTGGTGTAAATGGAGAAGAGAAGTTTAACTGGCTTTTAGCCGACAGCAAGGGAAATAGCCTCTTATACCTTCTTGTATGGTCAGGCAATTTGAAATCAACTCTGGTGGATGTAGAGTTGGCGAAGCGTCTCCAGAAAAAATATAGAAATAAGGTGACGTTTGTTTTCCTATCTCTTGAAGACGATGAAAAAAGATGGAACGAGGCGGTAGAAAAATATAGTTTGTATACAGATGGTGTGATCAACTATAGAATAGGAAGTCGGTCGAAAGTGGCTGCTTCGTTGGGTTTAACCGAAGCGCCCGGCTTTGTATTGGTTTCACGTGAGGGGGACATGACACGTGCGAAACGACCCAGCGATCCGCTGCTAGAAGAAGATCTCTTAAAACTGATCGGTGATAAATGAGCTTCCCGCCCGTAACCATTTTTATCTTTCAATAAATCGATGAACTCCTTATGACGGTCTACGGCATCAAAAATTGTAACACGGTTAAATCTGCAATAGACTGGCTGAATAAAAACAAAGTGGAATTTGAATTTCACGATTACAAAAAATCCGGTATAACCGCTGAAAAGTTGAGCGCGTGGAGCAAACAAGTTGGGTGGGAGAATCTCGTCAACAAACGTGGGACTACCTGGAGGCAGTTGCCCGAAGCCGATCAGAAAAAAGTGACCCATGAAAAAGCCGCCATCGCTCTCATGCTTGAAAAAACAAGTGTGATCAAACGACCATTGATAGAAGAAAAGGGTAAGGTGATTTTGTTAGGATTTGATGGGGATATGTACAAGAAAGTATTGAAGTAGACACAGGGCACATCCATATCTGGAGAAGATTGAGCCTTAACACGGGCAAAACAACAAAGCAACCATTCCAGACTCCAATTTTCATTGGTTGGCTATTGGCTATTTTGTGGTTATTACACTAGTCAGCTATGTGCTGTACGTGACGAAGAGGAAAAGGGTTAGTATAAGCACAAGGGAATGCAAGATGTCAAGCACCTACACATTGAGTTCTGCCCTAACAAGGTTGGCGATTGCCTGATGCCAACTTTCATAACCTGCCCGAACGGATTTGCACCACTTTTTAATCATCAGGTCGCGGGGTTCACCTGCCTCGGCTTGTAGCACGTCACTAACGGTAATGGCACCTCGGTGTTCGGGCAACTCCAGCGAAGGCCACACTTTTTTGTTCTGCGATAACTTGACGTGTGCATTTTGCACTTGCTTGCCCGTGTATCCTTTTTCTAAAAACAAGTAAAGGCCAATGAGGCCAAAGGTTAGTTTGATAGGCTTGGTGTTCTCATCAGCCGTTTGCGCTGCAAATGCATCTACTGCGTGTTGGTGGATAAAGTAAACCGGGTCTGGATGGGCGAGCGTGTAGAACGAGAGTTCGTGAAATTGGTTTGAAATTGACATCTTTGCTAACTTGCTAGCGGGATAAGCGTCTGCTTAATAAATTTATCTAAGTCAGTCCCCTCAAAATCTTCCTTTTTCATTTCATTGACAATCAACCAATTTTTGTTTTTATCCCAAGATTTACTTTCGAGTTTCTCGTATGGCGCAAGAGCTTTGAATGTATCGCCCATCACTTTAGCAATTGCCGATTGGGTAAAGTAGTTTTCAGTTGAGTGTCTGTCGGTTGCAAAAACCTTAAAGCCTAGGTCAAGGCAAGTGTTTTGGAAAGCTTTAAAATCTCCTTTAAGTTCTTGAGTACTTGCTGTCTTCTCGCTATCAAAAATCAAGGTAACTGATTTGGCTCTAAGTCGATTTACTTCACTAAGTTCTTCAATTATCTTGGATTTTTCCTTCACAATAAATTGACTTCCTCCAAAGGACAAGATAATGAACTTATTCTCAATTGAGTATTTACGAAGAATTTCTCTAAATACTTTTACATCTGTTCTGCCTTCTACTAAAAGAATATTATTTCCCCCCATTTCAACATATTGACTATAATTCATTTCACTCACTGATTGAGCAATTGTTGGGTTAAAGTGCAATCCATAAGGAAATAGTCTTGATTTACCCTTTTCATCTTTTGTCAAAGAAAATATCTGATCGGCAACAGATCTTGCAAGACCAATTGAATGAGATGTTGCAATTAGGCCGTATGTAGCTTTAGAAGCCAATGCCCTAACAAAAGTTTCTTGAAGTCGAGGGTGCAGATTAGTTTCGGGTTCATCTATCAAGATCAATGATGGCTTTCTTATTAGTGCGTTTGCCAAAACAATTATAAACTGACTAATCCCTGAACCCATATCTGTTAGAAGGAATTGTTCGCTGTCTGCTTTAACTAACAAATTGTTCCCAGCTAAATTTGCGCGGAGACTAAAGGTTGTGAATCCAAATAGATTTGCCAATTCTTCCTCTAATTCGGTCGTCTTTTGCATTTTGCTTATGTCCTCGCCATCTGACCAGCTTCTCCATTCATTTATAAACTGGCTTCCGATGGAAACATCAAAATTACTTCCACTAGAATTACTTATTCCTGAGCGAAATGGGCCGATGTACAAAACTCGTCTTAATACTTCAGTTACGGCTACGATTTCATTATTTTGATTTGGATAGCTATGGTGCACCGAAAGCATTGCACTCGAATTATGTGGATCAACACTTGGTGAAAGAATAAATGAACTCTTCTTATTCTCAGCTATAATATCAAACTCTATTGATCCACTCTTGGACTTCCTGTTTATAAGATGATCAAAACCTGTTGGTAAGCTAAAAGGTTGCGCGAAGCCATGTTGAATCGGAGAACTTAGAATGCCTCTGAACTCGTAGAAGAATTTTAGAAGATTGCTTTTGCCTACATTATTGATCCCCAGGATAAAAGTAATGCCTTCTTTGATTTCCAACTCAATTGGTGATTCATTCTCTATGCTTCTATAATTTGAAATTCTTATTTTGAAGTCCATCTTTTATTAAATCTTTAATAGCAATTTAGTTTATAAAAATGAGATATTTTGAAACCCGTTCACCTGTAACACAGAAAGAATAAAAGCGATGGTTGTTCAGAGGTTGCTTAGCGATGGAGGCATTTGTTTGAGCCCAGCCTTTGCTGTGCTTCGGCTGGAGGGCCGAAAAAGGCTGGCGAGTGCAGCGCGACCCCGCGATAACCAAAAGCCATTAGGTGTCCTACGCTTTTGAAGTGTAATACACCTTGCCATGAAAGCCTCGTTCGCGGGGGCACGCCCAAAGCCATCATCTTTCAAACAAATTCAGCAACTCTTGTTTCTTATTGGCCGATACTTCCAGTTCTTGATTGTTTTTCATTGTCACGTAGCCGCCTTTGCCTTTGGAGTAGCGAACCACAAATGAGGGGTTAATTACATGCGAACGATGGATGCGCAAAAAGCCGTGTGGATGCAACACATCTTCAAAATACTTTAAGGTACGGCAAATCATCAGCGGTGGGCTTTCTTCGAAATAAAACTTTGTGAAATTATCGGCCGCCTCGCAATAAATAATCTTAGCAATGGGCACTACCTCAAACCCTTCTAACGTTGGGAGCATGATTTTCTGATGGCCGTTGTTTTGAATGTTTTCAAGCAACACCCGTGTGTGTTGGGTATAATGAGAGTTGGCTTTCTCCACTTTAATTTTATCTACCGCTTTCACCAATTCATCGATATCAATTGGTTTCAGCAAGTAGTAGGCAGCGCTTTGATTAAGTGCCTGGATAGCATAGTTTCCAAAGGCCGTTACAAAAATCGTTTCAAAGGTGTGACTGTTCGCTTTCTCCAACAAATCAAATCCGTTTCCGTACGGCATTTCAATATCCAAAAAAACAATGTCGGGTTGATGTGCTTCTATTGTTTCCAACCCTGTGGCTACCGATTCGCCAAATCCGCATACGGTAACGTCAGGGCAATACTTAGTTAGATAGTTGGACAGAATCAGTCGGCTGTCTTTCTCATCATCTATAATGACAGCTTTCATCATGCGGCAGCGGAATTTGAAAGTGGTAAGTAAATACGTACAGTCGTTCCACCGCCTTCTGGCAAATCTTCTATTATCACGCGGTAGTTGGAGCGATATACTTGATTGATAATCTTCAATCGTTCATTAATGTTTTTCAACCCCGTGGATTGGTGCTTGCGCTGGTTGAGTGTTTTCAACTCCAATGATTTTTTTCTTCCAATGCCATTGTCGGCAATTTTCACCTCCACCTCGTTTTGTGTTTGGTTGATGGACACCACAAGATGGCCTGCACCTTCTTTGTAGCGGAGCCCGTGCCATACCGCGTTTTCTATATAGGGTTGAATGAGCATGGGCGGCAATTCAATTGCCTCCGTAGCAATTGTCGGGTCGACTGTAAATTCATATTCAAACTTATCGCGAAAGCGATAATGCTCCAACTTCAAATAAAGAGACAGCAACTCTTGTTCTTTATTGAGGGTGATGAAGTCTTGTTCGGAATTCTCCAGTACCAAACGCATCAGAAGTGAGAAATCAGACAAAAATTTATTGGCCGTTCGCTCGTCTTGCTGTGCATTGAAGTGATTGACAGAATTGAGTGCATTGAAGATAAAATGGGGGTTCATTTGGCTGCGCAATGACTTTAATGCCAATAGTTGGTTGGCTTGTTGTTTGGCGAGTGAATTTCGATACATGAAGTAGGCGGCTATGCCGATGATGACAATAATCACTAGCAATCCGAAGATAACTAGCTGCTGACGATAAACGGTGGCTTCTTGCAACGACTCTTCTTGTTTGCCCAACGACACATCTGAACTCAACCGCTCAATATTGCTTTGCTTGCCAATGATGCTATCGCGAAGGGCTCGTTGGGTTTCATATTGTACCTGCGATTCTGAAACCGATTGGCTATATTTCTTATAGGTTCTCAACGCTTGCGCATCCTTTCCATTCTTTTCATACAGTTCTGCGAGCGACAGCAACGCATTGACTTTCTCTTTCGGGTTGTTAATGGATTCGGCTAGCTTAGCCGCTTCTTCCATTTCCCGAATAGCTTCTTGCGTTTCACCCTTGGCTTCCAATGTTTTGCCTATTTCCACTTTGTCTTTTGTTACTTCACTTAGGTTATCAGTTTGCTGATTGTACTCGATAGAACTTTTTCGCAATTTAATTTCATCATCGTATTGCTGACGGCTTCGGTAGGTAGTGGCCATTTCTTCTTTGGTTTGTTGAAGCGAATGGTCTGCCTCGGGTGCTATGTTGCTACCTGATTTTAATCTTTCAAGTGAATTGGAAAAAATAGTAGGGCCCGGCTGAGATTTATTCAACATCACATCGATTTTTGCTTGTTGATTTTGGACAAGTGTTTCGATGAACCCATCTCGCTTTCTATCAATGTAGATTTCTTTTAACGTGTTTTGTGCTTCTACAAATTGGCCTTGTTGATAATACACTTCTGACTTTGCCAATTGTATCTCAGCTTTTTGCTGGCCGTTAGCCAATCGAATGCCCTCCTCGAAATAAGCTAAGGCTTTGTCGTATAATTTTAATTGTAGAAACGAGTGGCCCAGCCCCCGAACCGATTTCAGCAAATCATCGGACACGGCTTTTTTAGTACTCAGTAGATCGTAAGCCTTCAAATAATTTTCCTGGGCGAGTGTCCAAGCCATAATTTGCTCATTGATTTCACCGAGTAACACATAACACTTCGCTTCTGAATTTGTATTGCCCTCGGCTACGCTAAGAGCCAATGCTTCTTGCACTTTATCTAACGCTACCGCGGGATTCGCCTCTTTGAGAGCTGAAGCATCTTTTATCAATACCGTGACTTCATCTGAAGCAGACTTGCGCTTATAGCTGCGGTAGGCATCTTGCTTTTTGCTTTGCGCAAAGCTGCCATTGGCAAACAAAATCAAGACACCAATGACTAATAGGAAACCCTGTCGGTTCAAGTTTTGAATTATTTCCGGAAAGTTAACACAATAAAAAATACGGATTTCGTGCACAATTGTTTGGAAACGCCTTATTACTAAGTCAACTCAATGGTTCACCAAGTGTATCGCCTTACTCACTAAGTCTGGCTATCTAAAACCGGAACGATACGTAAAATTTACCAAACCAATAAATGTATGATACCTAATAACTTCTTCCAAAAAAGCACTTACGCCTTCATGGCTATGGTTGCTTTCAGTCTCATGTCCTTTCGTATTGGTACAGAAAAGCCAGCGAAAGAGCAAAACATTCAACTTGCCTTGTTGCTCGATACCAGCAACAGCATGGATGGCTTGATTGAGCAAGCCAAATCGCAATTGTGGAAAATTGTAAATGAGCTGGCTGCCGCCAAATGTGATGATGGCTCACGGCCTGCCATTAAAATTGCATTGTATGAATATGGCAACGATGGGTTGCCCGGTCGCGAAGGACACATCCGCATGGTGAGCGGCTTTACCACCGACTTAGATTTAATTTCTGAGAAACTCTTCTCCCTTCGCACCAATGGCGGGAACGAATACTGTGGCCAAGTTATCCATACTTCGTTGCAACAACTAAATTGGTCTGTATCTAGCAATGATTTAAAAGTCATTTTTATTACTGGCAATGAGCCTTTCACGCAAGGGTCTGTTTCCTATCGTACGGCAAATAGTAATGCAAAAAAAAAAGGAGTAGTGGTAAATACTATTTATTGTGGCGACTTCAACGAGGGTATTAACACCAATTGGAAAGACGGAGCGGACATGACAGGTGGTAGCTATATGAGCATTGAACAAAATCAAAAAACCGTTTACATATCAACGCCCTACGATGATAAAATTTCAGAATGCAACGAGCGACTGAACCGCACATATGTTTACTATGGAACACAAGGTCAGTCAAAAAAAGAATCACAAACCCGTCAAGATAGCAATGCAGATAGCTATGGCAAAGCCAACAAAGTAGAGCGGGCCGTTTCCAAAAGTTCACATGCCTATGAAAATTCATCGTGGGATTTGGTAGATGCTTCAAAGTCAAATGACAAAATCATTGTTGAGGCAGACGAAGAAAGTTTGCCAAAAGAGATGAAAGGAATGACGGTTGAGAAACGTAAAGCGTACGTTGTTCAGAAAGCGGAAGAACGCAAAGTCATTCAAAATGAAATACAAACACTGAATAAAAAACGCCTTGAATTCATCAAGACCAACACCACAAAAGAAAGCAACGATACAAGCCTGGATGGCGCGATGATGCGGTCGATAAAGGTACAGGCTAAATCAAAAAAATTGAATTGGTAGGGTTTGAATTGGTGGGAGAGAATGATCCCGGTGCATTTGCGCTGGGATTATTTTTTTGAACATGTGTGTTTGCTCTTAAAGAAATACAATATCAACCAGAGTTAAACAAAAACCTCAGCATGTCTTCTGGCTTTTCCCAGAACAGTTTGCGCGGTATGGCCACACTCCTTTTTTCTGCGAAAACTTGTGCATTAGCAATTGCATACCTATTGATACCTTGACAGCAAACTTCGCTCGTGGAGGCTCGCCCAAAAAATCTCAGCTCCCCTTCCAATCTACCCGAAACAATGCATTGTCGTGCCATTTCCATCAAATGACGGGTAATTGACGGGTAAAAATGGCATCTGCTGATTCCTCCATGCCCGTTAAACGCGTAACATTGTGCTTCTAAAAAATTGTTATGCAACAACCGGAATTAGGCAGGCGATTGACCACTTTACGCAAAGAAAAAAACCTTACTCAGGAAGAGTTGGTGGAAAAAAGCCACGTGAGCGTGCGCACCATTCAGCGCATCGAGGCGGGCGAGGTATTGCCCCGGATTATTACTGTAAAAATTTTATTGGAAGCACTTGGAGAGAGTTATGAGTCATTTTCAACCAAACAAAATCAAGTGATGGAAACACAAAAAAGCACTTTACCTACCACCCACCGAAACTCGCTCTTGATAGCCGTGTTGGCGGGAGCAGTTTATCTGATTTCTGAAATTATTCTCGGCACGATGGACATTGCATGGTTCACGGACGGCCGCGACTGGGGATTTCGGATGAATGCCATCTACACCGGCCTTACGGTGATGATGGTGGTTTCGTTTGCACTGTTCGCGCGAGGATTTATTGCCTTAAGCACGGTATTTGAAAATTCGTTGTTGAAGGTGGCCGCCTATCTACTTGTTGTTGTGACTGTCTGTAAGGGTGTTTTAGATATCAGTTCGCTGTCTGTTGAAAACGTTGAGCGTGTTTGGATTTTTTACGCTGCAATCGCTGTAATGATGGGTGCAGTGGGTATTGTGTTCGGGGTAGCTCTCCTTCAACTGCAAGATGGCATGGGCGAACTTTCGCGCATTGCGGGCGTATTGGAAATTGTGATGGGTTGTATGCTCATTACCGTGGTGTTGTTCTTCATCAGTTACGTGGTATTGATACCTGCTGTGGTGATCGAAATACTGGTGCTCTATCGTGGGTACGAATATCTGTCCAAACCAATAGAGACGACTGCTGTTTAGTCGAGTCCTTTCAATCATACTATTCTAAAAACTAATTTCTTTTTTATGAAAATGAAAATTGCTGGGATTGGTGTGTTCTTTTTGGCCGTCATCTTTTTTTATGTGGGTTGGCGTACGCCTTCGCTATCCGATAATCATGGAAAAATGGATACGCATTTATACTTGAGTGATGGCGCGAAGCAACCGTTGATCGTTGCTTTTGGAGGCGGCTCCGGAGGGAATGACTGGGAGCGAAATTATTTGAAAAACAAACGCGATTCAATATTGGCGCATGGCTTTGCCGTGTTGGCCATTGGCTATTTTAAAACCGAGAATTCACCCGGTTCACTCGACCGCATTTCGCTCAACGCCATTACTGATACGATTCTTAGCATCGCCAAACGAATACCGCAAATAGACACTGCCCGTATTATCTTGATGGGCGCGTCCAAGGGAGGTGAGTTAGTACTGAATCTGGCCAGTCGCTATTCATGTTTCAAAGGCGTGATTGCGCTTTCTACTTCACATATCAGTTTTCCCGCCATTACCATTTCAGCCAATACCTCTTCGTGGATGCACAATGAACGAGAAGTAACGTATGTACCGGCTCCATTCAAAACTTTATGGCCCGCGTTGAAAGGAGATTTGCTTGGTGCTTTTTCAATGATGTTGGAAAACACGGAAGCCGTTACGAAAGCTGAAATTGAAGTAGAGAAAATCAATGGACCAATCTTTATTCTTTCTGCTGAGCAAGATGAACAATGGCCGGCTAAAGAAATGTCCGAGCAATTGGTGGAACGGTTGAAACAAAAAAACTTTACACACCGATATGAACATATCGTAGTGAAGGGCACGCATATCGAACCACTTAATCATTTTGATAAGGTATATGCGTTTTTGGATGGGCTGAAGTAGAGGTATCCCATGCAAATAAATAGTGTGAGCATCCACAAAAACAAAAGCCCGGAATTTCTCCCGGGCTTTCTTACGTCTTACTACTTATGTCTAACGTCTAGAAAGGATATTCTCCTTTACCAATTGCATGGTTCGCTACTTTGCGTCTGGCTTCTTTTAAATTGTATGCATCAATTTTCGTGAAGCGCTTGAGGCCGAGCATCATAAAACGTAGTTCGTCTCCTTCGGCAAATCCATAGATGGCCTGCTTGCCAGCTCCTGCTGCTTTTTCAATAGCGTAGTGTAGGTAAATCATTGCCATCGCAATTTCCACTTCGCACGCTTTCTCTCCGCGCACGCCAACTAATTTTTCTACACGCAAAATCACCGACTCGGCCACATAGCCCTCAATGAGCATATCTGCAAGATTCATCAATATCTCCTGCTCTTCAGATAGCTTCATCATAAACTTTTGAATGGCGGCACCTGAAACCATCAAACCCGCTTTCTTCAAATTCGCCAGTGCCTTTTTCTCTTTCGCAAATAGGGCAGTGTCATCACTGGCGCCAAAATCAGGAATGGAAGTCAATTCTTTTTGCACAGCCATCGCGGGAGTCATCAAATCCAATGTGCCCTTCATCGCACGCTTCAAAAGCATGTCGATAGTAAGCAGTCGGTTGATTTCGTTGGTTCCTTCAAAGATGCGGTTGATGCGCGCATCGCGATACGCTCGATCCATAGGACCTTCTGCGGAGAAGCCCATACCTCCGTAAATCTGCACGCCTTCATCCACTGAAAAATCTAACACTTCACTGCCGTGTACTTTCAATATAGCACACTCGATGGCAAATTCTTCCAATGCTTTTAATCTCGCCTGGCCTGAATCCATACCCCCCGCGACAAACGCATTGTAGGCATCATCGATGTTCTGAGAAGCGCGATAGTGCGCTGACTCTGACGCGAAAATTTTTGTTACCACTTCTGCAATCTTATGCTTAATCGCTCCGAAGGTGGAAATAGCCACACCAAATTGCTTGCGCTCATTGGAATACTTGATCGCCTGGCTGATGGTACCTTTCGATCCACCCAACGCACCCACGCCTAGTTTAATGCGGCCAATGTTTAAAATGTTCACCGCGATCTTAAAACCGTTTTCGCGCTCGCTCAATAAATTTTCTACCGGCACTTTGCAATCGTTAAAGAAAATCTGGCGGGTGGAAGATCCTTTGATACCCATTTTCTTTTCTTCTTCATTCATGGTGATGCCACCAAAGCCTTTCTCTACGATAAAAGCCGTAAGGTTTTTGTCGTTGTCGATTTTTGCAAACACAATAAAAACATCTGCAAAGCCACCGTTAGTGATCCACATCTTCTGACCGGTGATAAGATAGTGCTTTCCATCAGCCGTCAATTTTGCTTTGGTCTTTCCGCTGTTCGCATCAGAACCGGAATCAGGTTCTGTCAAACAGTAGCTCGCCTTCCACTCTCCCGATGCCAGCTTAGGAATGTACTTTTTCTTTTGGGCGTCATTTCCATAATACAAAATCGGAAGTGTGCCAATACCGGTGTGAGCAGAGATGGCAACAGCAAAAGAATACCCTCCACCAACTGCTTCGGCTACCAGCATGGTCGTGTTAAAATCCATGCCGAAACCACCGAGCTCTTGCGGAACAGAAGTACCTAGTAAACCCAATGCTCCCGCCTTATCCAACAAGGATGGCATCAACTTCGGGTCTTTCTGCGAGTCGATCAGATCCAAGTGAGGATATACCTCTTGCTTCAAAAAATCCTTACACGTTTGTGCAATCATCTTTTGTTCTTCTGTAAATTCTTCAGGAATGAAAATTTCATGTGCCTGTGTTTCGCGGATGAGGAACTCTCCTCCTTTAATTGCTTTTTTTGTTTCTATTGTTGTCATAAGATTTGAGATTAGTCCTTTGAAAGTTTTGCTTGAAGTGAATAGTTCATCTTTCGTATTTGGTCGATTTGATCGAGTATCAGATCAACACCGTTACCAATCAAACTTAAGTTTTTAGAGATTATAAGTTGTGTTTGTAGTTCATAGGAAGAGCCGTTTGAAATTCCCAAGAAATGGATAAACTCCTTATCAGAATTTCTCCCGGCTCCCTCTGCGATATTAGAAGGAACTGAAACGGCAGCTCGCCTAATTTGAGATGTGAGTCCATACTTTTCTTCCTTCGGAAAATCGGCAGTCAAGCGATACACTTCTGTTGAAAGTTCAATCGCTTTATGCCAAATCTTCAACTCTTTGAGGTTATGCATATCTCAAATCTCATATCTCACTACTTATCTAATTCAAAAGTTCATAAATCCCTGCCACTCCTTGTCCTCCACCTACGCAGGCAGTCACCATTCCATATTTTTTATTTTGTCTGCGGAGTTCGTTGAACAATTGAACTGATAAGCGTGCGCCTGATGACCCGAGCGGATGACCTACTGCAATGGCGCCTCCGTTTACATTTAATTTAGATCTATCGATGCCCAGTTCTTTTGCCACTGCCAATGATTGTGCGGCAAAGGCTTCGTTCAACTCAATCAAATCGATGTCTTGTAATTTCAATCCGGCTATTTTGAGTGCTTTAGGAATAGCGGCCACAGGACCAATACCCATGATTCGTGGATCAACACCTGCCGTAGCATAACTCACCATGCGAGCGATGGGTTTTAGATTCAGTTGCTTCACCATCTTCTCACTCATCACAGCCACAAAGGCTGCGCCATCTGAAGTTTGAGATGAATTTCCAGCGGTAACAGAACCGCCCACCGCAAATACCGGTTTCAATTTTGAAAGTCCTTCGAAAGTGGTGTCCGCACGAATACCTTCATCTTTGTTGACTACGTATTCGCGAGTTTGCTTTTTCATGTTCTCATCCACAAATACTTCCTTTACCGTGATAGGCACAATCTCGTTTGTAAATTTTCCTTCTTTCCACGCTGCTGCCGCTTTCACATGCGACTCGACTGAAAATTGATCTTGCTCTTCTCGAGTAATGTTAAATTGCTTCGATACTTCTTCGGCTGTCAACCCCATGCTTGTATAATAGGTCGGGTTGTCCTTGGCGATCGCATAATTCAAGGCAGTCTTAAAACCCATCACCGGAACTAAAGACATGGACTCTGTTCCACCGGCAATAATTACATCGGCTTGTCCCGCTTGGATGCGATGACTCGCAATAGCGATAGCCTCCACTCCTGATCCGCAATAGCGATTGATCACCATGCCTGGTGTATCAAGACCAAGCGCAAGCAGTGAAATGATGCGACCCATTTGCATACCTTGCTCCGCTTCGGGAACCGCATTGCCAACAATGAGATCATCGACCATTTTGTTTTCTAAGCCGGGGATTGATTTCACCAAGTGTTTAATCACATCCGAGGCAAGATCATCAGGTCTTACAAATCGAAAGCCTCCTTTTTTTGCTTTGCCTACCGCTGTGCGGAATCCGGCTACGATGTATGCGTCTGTCATAGATTTGAGTATTGAGTCGTGAGTAATGAGATCACTTTAAGTTCTATTCTTAACTAATGTTTTTTGATGTTACCTAGTTGGAGAGCACAGAATCTCAAGACTCAATACTCTCTACTAAATACTAATTTCTCAATGGTTTCCCTCCCGTTAATATTGCCTGAATTCTTTCCAATGTTTTCTTCTCACCTGTTAATGACAAGAATGCTTCTCTCTCCAGATCAAGTAAGTATTGCTCGCTCACTTCTTGCGGAGATGTTAAATCGCCTCCGCACATAATGTTAGAGATCCACCTGGCAACTTTGGCATCATGCTCTGAAATGTACTTGCCCATTTTCATTCCTTGCAAGCCTGCTAAGAACAAAGCTTGACCGGTTCGACCTTGCACTTTAATATTTTTTGCTTGCGGTTGCATGGTATAGCCTGCTTCCACCAGATCAAGAACGGCTTGCTTAGCATCGGCAATCTGTCTGTCTTTATTCATCGACACGCGATCAATCTTTTTCAAGATGCCAAACTCACGCGCTTCCTCTGCTGAGGTAGCAACTTTTGCCGTTGCAATGGTCATAAACGCATTTTGAAGTGCATTCAATTCCACATCCCCTTCTTCCATCGCATCACTCACCCGTTTGGTGAATTCTTTGGTTCCGCCTCCACCGGGGATTAGTCCAACACCCACTTCTACTAATCCAATATAAGTTTCAGCTGCTGCCTGGGCGATGTCTGCATGCATGGTCATTTCACAACCGCCTCCTAGCGTTCTGCCCTGCGGACAAACTGCAACTGGTACACCTGAGTAACGAATGCGCATCACTGATTGTTGGAAAGCCTTGATCATGAAATCGATCTCATCATAATCTTGCTCGATGGCATACATAAACACCAAGCCTAAATTAGCTCCCAGCGAAAAGTCTGCACCTTGGTGGCCTATCACCAGACCTTTGTAATCTTTCTCCGCCATATCGATGGCTTTGTTCATTCCCTCGATGACCGCACTGCCTAATGTGAAGCTCTTGCTATGCCAGCCGAAGTTTAGCACGCCATCACCCAAATCAATAATTTTTGAATCGGCATTTTTCCAAACGATGTTTTCACTCTTGTTTTCTAGAATGATAAAATTCTCTCTTCCAGAAATTGATTTATATGTCTTGGTAGGAATGTCATAGTACTTCTTCTGGCCACCATCTGCTTTGTAGAAGGTTTTGTTTCCTGAAGCAATCATGTCATACACCCATTGCGCAGGTTTGTAGCCGGCTGCCTCCATGAGCGGAATTGATTTTTCAACACCTACTGCATCCCATGTTTCGAACGGCCCGAGATCCCAACCAAAACCGCCACTTACCGCATCATCTATACGGAAAAGTTCGTCACTGATTTCAGGAATGCGGTTGGTTACGTATTGGAACAATCCGTAAAAACAATCGCGATAGAAATCACCAGCCTTGTCTTTTCCGGCTAGCAACACTTTGAAGCGATCTTTTAAGTTGTCAATCGTCTTTGTTGTTTCCAGTGTTGCAAATTTTGCTTTTGCCTTTGGCTTGTATTCTAATGTCTTTAAATCCAGAGTTAAGATTTCTGTTTCACCTTTGGCATTCTTTGATTTCTTGTAAAAGCCCTGCCCCGTTTTATCTCCCAACCATTTGTTCTGCTCGAGCTTCGTAACCACTTCAGGAAGTTTAAACATTTCTCTGCCTTCGTCATTTACTAATCCGGCATAGAGATTATTGGAAACTTTCACCAAGGTATCTAAACCCACTACATCCGAAGTGCGGAATGTGGCAGACTTTGGTCTGCCGATGACCGGCCCTGTTAACTTATCTACTTCGTCCACATTCAAGTCAAACTTGCGCATCGAGTCAATTACTTTCAGCAACCCAAAAATTCCCACCCTGTTTCCAATGAAAGCAGGCGTGTCTTTGCACAATACTGTCGTCTTTCCTAGGAAAAGATCGCCATAATGCATCAGGAATTTCGTAACGGCCGGATCAGTCTTCCCTGTTGGGATGATCTCCAATAATTTTAAGTAGCGGGGAGGGTTAAAAAAGTGTGTGCCGGCAAAGTGTTTTTGAAAATCTTCGCTACGTCCTTCGCCCATGAGATGAATTGGGATGCCCGAAGTATTGGAAGTAATTAACGTTCCGGGTGTTCTGTACTTCTCAACCTCTTCATAAACTTTCTTTTTAATGTCCAGGTTCTCGACAACGACCTCGATCGTCCAATCAACATTTTTGATTTTGGACATGTCATCTTTAAAATTGCCCAACTTGATGCGCGAAGCGAACTTCCTATTAAAGAGTGAAGCGGGATTTGCCTTAAGGGTAGCATCGAAAGCCGCATTCACAATTCTGTTCTTCACAGCGGGATGATCTAGCGTTAAGCTTTTCTTTTTCTCTTCATCAGTTAGTTCTTTGGGGGCGATATCCAGCAACAGCACTTCACAACCAATATTGGCGAAGTGGCACGCAATGCGTGAGCCCATAATTCCTGATCCTAAAACTGCGACTTTGCGAATGGTACGGTTCATAACTCTTAATTTGTTGATGTGCTGATTCGTTGAAGTGCCGATTGACAAATCATCGAATTGGCTAATTGACTAATTTGGTTTCGTAAATACTGTTCTTTTCAACTAACTGATTAATACTCTGTACCACATCAAAAAACACATTTAGTTTTTGTGTAGAAATTTCTTCCCGAACTGCTTCATTAAATCGTAAGACGGTTTCCCGCGATTTCTCTTTCATCTTCTTCCCCTCCTTTGTCAACAAGACTTTTACGGAACGCTTATCGTTTTTGTCGACTTGTCTAAAGATCAGTCCCTTCTCTTCCATGGATTGCAGGAGCCGAGTAAGGCTTCTTGGCTCCAATCCCATCAATGGCCCAATCTTCATCGCAGCTGTCCCTTCTTCCGAAGAAATATTTAGCAACGCATAACCAATCGACATCGTACCATCATACTTCATAGCCTGCTGATTGTACATGCGCGCGATGGCATGCCACGCAGTTTTAATGTGATAGTCTATGGTTTCTTCTCTTTTCAATCTGTTACGAAGGTATAAAAAAATTATTCTGCATGCCGAGTATTTTCTGAAATATTTTTTGTTTGCCTGTTTACAAACCCGCCAACATGACGGCTGACATCGCGATAACTGCCAAAAATCATCGAAATGGGAAGAAAAAGTCATCTTCTTATGATAAACCTTCTGCCACTTTTGAGCAAACAAACACAAACCCAAATGGAATTTTCTAAAAGCACTAAAAATTTAGCACTCATCCTAGGTTTCATAGCTCTGAGTTTCACGCTTAGGGCACAGACCAACTTCAAACAGGCAGATGGTTCTTATATAACTATAGCCGGTACCTCCACATTACACGAGTGGACGATGACCTCACTTCAGGCGGGCGTGCAAGCCTCTTTTCAGATGGATGAGAAGGGTGCTCCCACCGAGCTTAAATCACTGGGTGTATCTGTTCCCAGTGAGAGTCTTAAGAGTGCTCACAAGGCGATGGACAAAAATGCTTACTCTGCTTTAAAGGCAGATAAGTTTAAAGCGATTGGCTTTACGCTTACCTCGGCCACCACAAATAGTAATGTCTTCCAATGCAATGGTAGCCTCACAATCGCAGGAGTAACGAAATCAATCAGTCTGGACGCTACCTGCCAACCAAAAGAAAAAACACTTCGATGTACCGGAAGCAAAAAAATGAAGATGAGTGATTTTCAGGTGGAGGCACCTTCATTCATGTTTGGTACAGTAAAAACAGGTGATGAAATCACCATCAGTTTTAACATCGATTTAACAGCAGTCAAGAATTAGTAAAGTAAAATGTATATGTATAACCAAAAAACAATTATTATGAAAACAAGATCACTTTTTGCAAATGGGTTGACAGCCTTGTTGCTCTTTAGTTCACTGGGGCTATGGGCACAAGGTCAGCCAGCGATTCAGTATTTCAGGAATTATGATAAACGTGGCATTAACGTATTTGAAACCACGAAGACAGATACCATTCCCTACGATGGTCTAAAAATTCGTTTTGGCGCAGGCTTTACACAGGGCTATCAAAGCCTTAATCACAGCAACGGTTTGGCCACTCCGCAGTTGTATGAAATGGGAGGTGGCTTTCCACTTGCCCAAGCAAACTTTAACATTGATGTGCAATTGTATGATGGTGTAAGCTTGAACTTGGTGTCATACATGTCGTCTCACCACCACAATGAATTTTGGGTAAAAGGTGGCTATCTGCAAATTGACAAAGTAGGCTTTATGAAGAGCGAATTCTTTGATAAACTTTGGAAAAACCTGACTTTGAAAGTAGGTCATATGGAAGTGAATTATGGTGATGCGCACTTCCGCAGAAGCGATGGTGGCCACACACTATGGAACCCTTGGATTGAAAACAATATCATGGATGCCTTTACAACAGAAATTGGTGCCGAGCTATACTGGAAAAAAGATGGCCTTTTTGTAATGGGTGGTTATACAGATGGTGAAATACAAGGTAACGTGGCAGCTCCATCCACACCCGCTGGCGCAAAACGTGCGCCCTCCTTTTATGGAAAAGTTGGGTTTGATAAACAATTAAAAGAAAACCTACGCGTAAGACTTACCGGTTCAGTTGTTACCACCTCGTCATCTGCCAGCAACACACTTTTTGGTGGTGACCGTGCAGGCTCTAACTATCAGTATGTAATGGAAAATGCTCCCGTTACGCTTACCGGAAATGCTTTTTCAGGTCGGTTTAACCCGGGGTTCCGCGATAACCTTACCGCGTTCGTAATAAACCCATTCGTGAAATTCAGTGGTCTGGAAGTTTTTGGAACATTTGAGTCGGCTAGTGGATTAAGTTCGTTGGAAAACGGAGAAGGAGTAACTGCTTATTCTAAAGAACCTGATCGCATAGCCACACAAACAGCTATTGAAGCACTATACCGCTTCGGAAAAACTGAACAGTTTTATGTTGGCGCTCGCTACATAACCGTAGCAGCTACTATTGCCGAAGGCTATTCCGCTACTGTACGCGGAACTCGTACTGACGTAACGATCGACCGTACTTCAATTGGCGCGGGTTGGTTTATTACTCCAAGCATTCTGTTAAAAGGCGAATATGTAACACAGAACTACGGTGGTTTTCTGGCTACCGGAGCGAACAACCGCTTCTATAATGGCAAGTTTGATGGATTTGTTATCCAGGGAGCAATCAGTTTCTAATTTTGGTGCTTGTTTTACTTATCCGGCCGACCCTTTGGGTTGGCCGGTTTTTTTTGCTCTGTTTTTCTATCTTTAGGTACAAATGATTAAAGCACTTGTCATCTCGGTATCACTTCTCTCTCTCGGAATGCGTGTGCATGATGGTTTTCTTGTTCATCGCTTAATTGTACTTCCGGAGAGCAAATTGATCATCAACGGAAAGACAAATGTCAATTCCTTTCGATGTGCCATCCCAAAATACATTGGAAAAGATACGCTGGTACTTCAGGAGGGTGGGCAGAATATTCGTCCGGTATTTGTGAAAGGAGCGGTTTCTCTTGATGCTACTAGTTTCGACTGTGGCATGGCCATGATGACCACTGATTTCCGCAAAACAATTAATTCAAAAACTTATCCCAATATTGTTATTGATTTTATCTCCTTTGAAAGAAATCCTTCTTACAAAAAACCCAAAGAGGTTTTCCGTGGTATTGTTAAGATTTCAATCAGTGGTGTAACAAAGGTTTTTGAAATGGATTGTGCAATAGAACCAAAACCTTCGGGCCTCATCCATTTAACAGGAGGCCGAGATTTTCTATTCTCTGACTTCAATCTGGAAACACCAACCCGAATGATGGGTCTGGTAAAGGTGGATCAAACCTTAAATGTGAGCTTTCATTTAGTGCTCAAACTGGATGATGACTATTAAAACACCTGGAATTACCCAAACTAAAAATGCCATGCCAACTCAACTGATCAACGGAGCACACATCTGTTTTGAACGCTTGGGTGAAGGAGACGAAACCATCGTGTTCTCACACGGGCTTCTTTTCAACCATCACATGTGGGATGCACAAATTGATTATTTCAAAAATAAATTTTGTTGCATTGCCTATGACCACAGGGGGCAGGGGCAAAGCGAGTCAATCGGGAGTCTGGATATGGACGCCCTCTACGAAGATGCGGCCACTTTAATTGAAACATTGAGTCCGGGTAAGCCCGTACATTTTGTTGGGCTCAGTATGGGTGGGTTTGTGGGGATGCGATTGGCGGCACGGAAGCCGCATTTGCTGAAAAGCCTTGTGTTGCTAGATACCTCTGCCGATCCTGAGCCTAACAAAATAAAATACATTTTGCTGAATCGGCTGTTTGGATGGGGTGGCGCTAAGTTGGTAAGCAAAAAAGTAGTCAGCATACTATTTGGAAAATCTTCGCTGTTAGACCCCTCTAAGAAATCAACTCTTGAGATGTGGAAGACTACTATAGAAAGCCACCCGAAAAACATAACCAAAGCGGTGGAAGGGGTCATTCATCGAAACGGAATTTATGAAGAGCTTTCAAATATCAACATTAAAACGCTAGTTGCGGTGGGCGATGAAGATGTTGCAACTACTCCTGCCAAGGCCAAACGAATTCATCAGGCAATTTCAAATTCTAAGTTCACGTTGATTTCAAAAGCCGGGCATAGTGCCTGCATCGAGCAACCCGATGTGGTTAATCAATTGATCTTCGAATTTATCTGCTAGGTCTTTTTATGTTGGCTTACTTTCTATGTCTAGCCAGTGCTGCCGCCTGGCCAATCCAATTGTCTCTTCCTATTCGATCTGGAAAAAACTTGATGGAAGAAGTAACATGCTCGATAGCCTGGGGAGTGAATTCGCTGATCTGTCGAAATGTGTAAATGCCCAGTGCATTTAACTTCTGTTCTAGTACAGGTCCTATCCCGGAAATCATTTTCAGGTTATCCTTCTGCTTTTCGGTAAACTTAGCGTGCCCTAAAAATGCAGGCTCAACGGGTTGTCGTTTTGGCTCCTTTGATAACTTAGCTTCTTCGAGTTCAGCAGCAAGTTTTTGTTTACTCTCCTTTTCTTCAGCTAGCTGGTTCTCCAATTGTTTCATTTGAAACGCGATACGCCCAAGCTCAATGTCGGCTAGCTGAACTTTAGGTCGCAGCACCTGTAGCTCCTCTCGCATTCGTGTTGCTTCCTTTCTTTCTGGTTCCAGCTCGGCATTCAACTTTTCCTTTTCCAAACTGAGCTGTTGAAAATCTGCTTTAAAGGTCTGCTGAGCTCTTGCCAGTTTTTGCTCTGCTTTCTCCGCTTGCTCTTTGTAAGAAGCTGCCTGTTGGGTCAACTCGTTATACTGCTGTAGCAATAATGACTGAGTGCGTTGGCTTTTTTCTATTGATGCCTGCCTCAAAAACCAGGCAATACCAAAACCAATTAAGGTTGCCACCAGCAGCATGGTTAAAATTTCTGCTATTGCCATCGTCATTTGGGTGGAATTAAAACGGCCTGGATCTGTGGGGAGTCCTTTTACGCCTAACAAATACCATTGCGAAGCAATCAGACACCATACTAAAAATCCCGCAATCAGCGCATAACTAAATTTCATAGCCTCTTATTTGAAAGGTGAAACTACAAAAAATTCGGTAATTTGATTGTTTTACGAATAATTCAGGCTGTTAAAAAAGCGGGGGGAATACGTTTTGGAATGGTTTAACGTGGCCAAGCGTCTACCCCAATAGCATTTTTGTGCCCGTTGATAAGTCCTTACTTTTACAGGCAAATTTCAATCCATCACTTATGAGTCTTGTAGAACAATTCAACGCGTATCGCAGCCAGATGAACGAAAAGATCATGGAAGCCGACAACCTGATCATAAAACGAATTTTTAACCTGGACACAAACGCCTACCAGGCGGGCGTGTTAGATGTAAAATCAAAAGAACTGATTGGGCTTACTTGTTCACTGGTCCTCCGCTGCGATGATTGTGTAAAATATCATTTGGGCAAGTGCAAAGAAGTGGGTTTTACCACAGCCGAAGTGCATGAAGCAATGGGTGTGGCGACACTCGTAGGCGGAACAATTGTGGTTCCTCACCTGCGCAGGGCGTTTGAATATTGGGACGAACTTTCGAAATGACATGTTTAAGCGCGATTTAGATTTAGACAGGCAGTGGAACCGTCTACTACTGGAGATAGAAAAACAGATTGATAAAAAGCCAAAAGACCTGAATGAGGTTCTGTTCTTGGTGGGTGTGCAGGAACTGGGGCGCGGGGCCAAGCGGTTTGAGAAGGAAGAAAAGCAGGATCTGATGCACATTGCTATCTGCAAAGTGCTGAGCCTGGCTGGCTACTATGAACTGGAAGGACTTGACAAGGACGGTTGGCCACATTGGAAACTTGTAAAAAAGCTTCCTCATTTCGATATGCTCGAACAAGAGAAGTTGTTGAAGATGCATGTGATCGAGTATTTTGAAAGGGAGTATGGGTGGAGGATTTCCGTGGCGAGCGAAGGATCTGACAACCCAGAGAACTGACAAATAGCGCTTTGAAATTTCAACGGTTGGCTGGTGCTGATCAAAATGTTGAAATAATGTAACTCGCTCCCTATCTTGGTGGATTAAAACTATCTTTCCGGTCAACGCGTTTCAGGTATTGTGAGTGAGGGAATAAACCAAATACATCAGCGAGTAGCCGCTTTCAAACGAAAGTACTACGCTAACCTTTTTCTAAAAGGTAGCTTGCTGACATTAACATTTGTACTGGGGTATTTCTTGATAGCCGCGCTATTAGAATACAACCTGTGGCTTGGCAGAGAGGCGCGTTTTCTGATATTTGCCTCTTTTTTTGGTCTGGTTGCGTTTTGTCTCTTTCAGTTTTTAAAAGAACCCTTGACCTGGTGGCTTTACAAAAAAGGCTTGGGCGAAGAAGATAGTGCAAAATTGATTGGCAATTACTTTCCTACTATAGGAGACCGGCTGTTAAACGTATTGCAGCTTTCTGAAAAAAATGCTGGAGCGCTGGCAGAGGCTGGTATCTTCCAAAAAGCAAATACCTTCAAAGACATTTCTTTTGAATCAGCCATTGACTTCAAGACAAACACGAAATACTTAAAATACCTGGCTGCTCCTGTGGCACTGTGCGTTTTGCTTCTTGTTATTGACCGCGGCATTTTCACCCAAAGCACTCAACGGATCGTACAATTCAATCAAGAGTTCTCGCCACAAGCTCCTTTCTCTTTCTCAGTTGAAAAAGAATCCCTGACTGCCTTTTTCAATGAGGACTTTACGCTCCGGCTTTCTATAGAAGGGAGTGCTATTCCCGAAACGGCCTACATAGTCTCTGGCTCACAGCGATGGAGAATGGAATCGCTTGGAACAGGGAAATTCTCTTATTTGTTTGAAAAAGTGCAGAGCGAAATCGACTTGCAATTTGAAGCTTCGGGCTTCTTTTCTTCTCCTTATAAAATACAGCTAATCAATCGGCCTGAACTGATCAAGATCAATGTTGAGCTGCTCTTCCCTCGCTACCTAGGCAAAACGCCTGAGCGCCTGACGAATGTTGGAAATTTAGAAATCCCGGAGGGAACAAAAGTGAGTTGGCTAGTGGGGACATCGAGTACGTCAAAAGCAACTCTAGCCTTTGCATCTTCGGGCATTGAGAATGATATGCGTTTGGTAGATAATCAGTCTTTTCAGTTCAGTAAGAATATGAAGGATCCTGATCAATACACGATTGTGCTAGAAAATGAAAAGAGCAAAAACAAAGATCAAATCTCGTATTCAATTAACACGATAAAAGATCAGCGCCCAGAAATTGTAGTTGACAACTTGCGCGATTCAATATTATTCAAAAGCATTATGTTGGGTGGTGCCTTGAGTGATGATTATGGGATCACAGAGCTTCGGCTAAACTATGAGATAGTTAAGGGTTCCAGATCACAAACGCCTAAAACGATTCTGATCCCTCTGGTGTCCACGAAGAATCAGCAAAATTTTTTTTATCGATGGCCTGTCGATTCGCTGCAGCTTCAACCCGGTGACAAGCTTACTTACCATTTACAAGTGTGGGACAATGATGGCGTCAATGGAAGAAAGTCCACCCGATCATCAGACTATATCTTTTCTCTGCCGGGCGAGGAAGAATTAAAAGCGGAAGTTTCAAAGTCTCAGCAGGCCGCACAAAATAAAATCGATCAAAGCCTTCAAAAAGCAAAAGATCTAAAGCGGTCCATAGACGAAGCGCAAGAAAAACTGAAAGGAAAGCAAGCGCTTGACTGGCAAGACAAAAAGATGCTAGAGGATTTAGTAGAACAAAAACAAAAACTGGATCAGGCCATCAAAGATTTGCAAAAGGAAAACAGTTTGCTGGAACAGAAGAAAGAGTCGTTCTCAGAAGAGAGCGAACGGATAAAAGAAAAGTCTGAACAAATTCAGAAACTCATGAATGAGTTGCTCGATGACGAAACCAAAAAACTTTTTGAAGAATTGGAAAAACTGCTAAAGCAAAATGCGGATCCATCGCAAATGCAAAAGCTCCTCGACAAGATGGAGCGCAAAGAGATCAACATGGAAAAAGAGTTGGAGCGCACACTCGAACTTTTCAAGCAGTTGCAATACGATTACAAACTAGAGCAAGCCATTGACGACCTGAAACAACAAAAGGAAAAACAAGAGCAGTTACTTGAAAGAACACAGGAGTTAAGTGGAGAAAAAAAGGAACCAGAAAAAAATAACGCTGGAAAAGACGATAAATCAGGGGAAGAAAAAGGCAATAAAAATGAAAAGGGAAAAGAAGGATCTGAGAATGAAAAGCCTGATGCACAAGGGTTAGCTCAAGAACAGGAGGAGTTAAAAAAGGAAACAGAGAAGTTTGAAAAAACAATTGACGAATTAGAAAAAATGGGCGAGGAGTTAGAAGAATCTCAGGATACGCCTAGTGATCAGGATACGGAAGAGCTAAAGAAGTCACAGGAGGAGAGCAAAGAATCATTGGAACAAGGCAAGCCGAAAAAATCTGCAGAGCAACAAAAGAAATCCATTGACAAAATGAAGCAAATGCAGCAAAAGCTGGAGGGCATGCAGAGTTCAATGGAGATGGAAATGGATATGGCTAATTTAGAAAGTCTTCGCCAAATTCTGCACGGGCTGATAAAACTGTCGTTTGACCAGGAGTCTGTGATGAAAGATTTTAATCAAGTACAGCAGACTGATCCCAAGTATATTCAACTTTCGCAGAACCAATTAAAGATCAAAGATGACGCTAAAGTGTTGGAAGACAGCTTGTTAGCACTATCTAAGAAGGATCCTTTTATGGGTTCTGTTGTCACTAAGGAGGTGGGCGAACTAAATGATCATTTGGACAAGGCGTCTGTGAATGTAAAAGAAAGGAGAAAGCCTAACGCAAGCTCAGAGATGCAATTCTCAATGACAAGTATTAACAACCTTGCCTTGATGTTGAACGATCACTTTGACATGATGATGGACATGATGGCCAACGCCAAGCCCGGATCTGGCAAGGGAAAAGGAAAGAAAAAAGGAGGCCAGCCGAATCTCGGAAAATTGCAACAACAGCTGAACCAACAAATGCAGGAAATCAAGAATGGCGGCAAATCAGGACGGCAACTTTCTGAAGAGTTTGCAAGGATGGCCGCAGAGCAAGAACGCATCAGAAGAGCATTGCAAGAAATGCAAGAGAAGATGAAAAAGGAGGGTGGTAAAATACCGGGTGGCGATATTCCCGGCAAAATGGAACAAACGGAAATGGATTTGGTTAACAAGCAGATTACGGAGCAAACGATAAGAAGGCAAAACGAAATCATCACACGTTTACTGGAAGCCGAGAAATCAATGCGTGAACAAAATCAAGAAGAAGAACGTAAAGGGGAAACAGCCAAAGATTATAGCCAGGAAATGCCACGGGCTTTCGAGGAATATTTAAGATTAAAAGAAAAAGAACTAGAATTGTTGAAAACAGTGCCTCCTAAGCTGTTTCCCTACTACAAGAAGGAGGTAAATGAATATTTTAAAAGAATGGGTACGAAAGAATAAACTCACGAGCGCTAAGCATGAAGAAGATCAGTATCGAAATCCCCTCGCTGTCCGAAAACATTCGGATGATTGAAAGCTTCATTGATAATGCTAGGGAGAAATACCATTTGAATGATGATATCTATGGCAATATCATGATTGCCGTTACCGAAGCCGTCAACAATGCCATCAAACATGGCAACCAAAACAACTCTCGAAAAAATGTTTCTCTTGCCCTCGCATTGGAAGAAGGCGTAATAAAATTTAGGGTCGAAGACGAAGGCAATGGATTCGATTACGAGCACCTGCCAGATCCAACCTCACCAGAAAACTTAGAGAAACCCGGTGGGCGCGGCATCTTCCTGATGAAACACCTTGCTGACGAAGTTGCTTTTAGCGAGAAAGGAAAGGTAGTTGAGTTGAGTTTCTATATGAATTAGGGGTGGCTACCATTCGCTTTTTCTCAGAGGATATTTCGTTTAAGATAGACTTGCCACGGAAGAAGACTCTGTGGATTAAGGAAGTTGCCAGAAGGGAAAAGAAAACCATTAAAGAAATCAACTACATCTTCTGCTCGGACGAATACCTCCTCCAACTCAACCAAGGCTTTCTCAACCACAAAACCCTCACCGACATCATCACCTTCGATAACTCTGAAGGCGAAAACGGTTTAGAAGGTGAAATCTACATTAGCATTGAAAGGGTACAAGAGAATGCCTTAAAATTCAATAACGAATTTGAAGATGAACTCCACAGGGTAATGATCCATGGTGTTCTCCACCTCATAGGCTATAAAGACAAAAAGCCCTCAGAAAAAGCCCTGATGCGCAAAAAAGAAGAAGCTTGCCTATCTTTGCGTTGTTAAGCCTTCAGAGTAGGGCTTCAAGCCGCAGGCCTCAAGCCACATGCTTGGGTATAGCAAGAAGAAAAGGTTTCACGTGGAACTTTCTGTTGCCTTAGCTAAGAGTTGTAAGTCTCACGCGGTTTGAGTAAGGGTAATATGGGGGATTTTAGTAAAACGCAAAACAGCGTGTAGCTTGGGGCGTGCAGCTTGAAGCCAAGCGGGGAGATGATTTAAATGTTTCACGTGAAACAGAACCTAAAGCAAAACGGAAACGAGCCTGTAGCTTGAGGCTAATAGCCTGAAGCCTACTCGTAAGAATAAAACTATATGTTTCAAGAATACGATGTAATAGTGGTGGGGGCGGGGCACGCAGGCTGTGAAGCCGCAGCGGCTGCTGCAAACATGGGGTCAAAAGTGCTTTTGATTACCATGAACATGAACACTATTGCGCAGATGTCTTGCAACCCGGCCATGGGTGGTGTTGCCAAAGGACAAATTGTTAGAGAGATAGATGCGCTAGGTGGATACTCTGGAATTGTCTCAGACAAATCCATGCTACAATTTCGGATGCTAAACCTTTCTAAGGGGCCAGCCATGTGGAGCCCAAGATCTCAAAACGACAGAATGCGTTTTGCGGAAGAATGGAGACTGGCTCTCGAATCGATGCCAAATGTTGATTTCTGGCAAGAGATGGTTTCGGGCTTACTGGTTAAAGAGAAAAGAGTAGTTGGTGTGAGAACCGCGCTTGGTATAGAAGTTAAAGGCAAATCCGTGGTGCTAACCAATGGCACATTTCTAAACGGAAAAATCCACATTGGAGAAAAGAATTTTGGGGGAGGCCGCACAGCTGAGAAAGCCGCAACGGGAATCACCGAGCAACTGATTGAATTAGGTTTTGAATCGGGGAGAATGAAGACCGGAACACCACCTCGTATTGATGGCCGTTCCCTGAACTATGCTTTGATGGAAGAGCAGAAGGGGGACGAGAATCCAAGCAAGTTCTCCTATTCTGATACGAAGCCTCTCGAAAACCAACTAAGCTGCTGGATCACCTACACGAACGAAGCCGTACACAAGGAACTAGAAAAAGGGTTTGACCGATCTCCGATGTTTCAAGGGAGAATCAAAGGGCTTGGACCTAGATACTGTCCATCAATAGAAGACAAGATCAACCGCTTTGCTGAAAGAGATCGCCATCAAATATTCGTAGAGCCAGAAGGATGGAAGACGGTAGAAATCTATGTCAACGGCTTTTCTACTTCGCTTCCCGAAGACATCCAGTATTCTGCCATTACGAAAATACCGGGGTTCGAGAATGCCAAGATGTTTAGACCAGGTTATGCCATTGAATACGACTACTTCCCACCTACTCAGTTAAGGATGAGTTTGGAGACTCAACTAATTGATAATCTGTATTTTGCTGGTCAAATCAATGGGACAACAGGATATGAAGAAGCCGCCTGTCAAGGACTAATGGCCGGTATAAACGCCCACAACAAGGTTCATGAAAAAGAACCTTTCATATTGAAAAGATCAGAAGCATATATTGGCGTTTTGATAGACGACTTAGTAAACAAAGGCACCCAAGAACCTTATCGCATGTTCACCTCGCGAGCCGAATACAGAATTCTATTGCGCCAAGACAATGCTGACTTGCGGCTAACCGAGATGGGTCATCAACTTGGTCTTGCCACTGACGAGAGATTAGAAAAACTGCTCGACAAGAAAAACGAAATGGCAAGCCTGACCAAAGAACTAAAGTTACTCCGTGTTGAGCCAAGCGTGGTGAATGACGAACTCACCGAATTGAACACCGCAACAATAACTGAAAAGGTACCGGTTGAAAATTTGCTAAAGCGTCCACACATCGGAATGGCTGAACTGAAAAGAATCGATGTTGAAGTGAATAGAACGTTGAGTAAATACAGCGAAGATGTTTTGCAGCAAGTAGAAATCCTCACGAAGTACGAGAGCTACATTGAACGCGAGCAAAAAATGGCTGACAAGATTGAGAGCTTAGAAGACTATATTATCAAGTCAGACTTTGACTATGATCGGGTAAAAGCACTCTCTTCTGAGGCACGGGAAAAATTAAAAAAAGTCAGACCGGAAACCATCGGCCAACTATCCCGCATTAGTGGGGTTTCACCCGCTGACGTGTCAATCCTAACTATTTACATGGGCAAGTGAAATGGGCTTAGAAAGTGTAAACGTTTGCCCTATTTGCTCAGGCACCGCTTTTGATGACTACATCGAGACGAGTGATTTTACCACTACAGCCGAGTCATTTAAAATTGTCAGATGCTCAGTTTGTCAGTTTTTGATTACCAGCCCACGACCCACCAGCAAAACGATATCTCGGTACTATCTATCCGAAAAGTATATATCTCATACCGGGGGAGGACGCACGTTGATTGACAGAATTTACCTAGCAGCAAGGCGACTGACTTTGAACTGGAAATACCAATTACTTTCCAACTATCACCAAGAAGGTTCCGTACTTGACTATGGCTGCGGCACGGGAGAATTTCTTCACTACCTGAAACAAAAAGAATGGACAGTACAGGGTGTCGAACCCTCAGATACAGCCAGGCAAAAAGCAATCGTATTGCTCGATCAAAAAGTGGCTGCGTCTCTGGCCGAAATTCCAACTCAGGAATTTCAGGTAATTACACTGTGGCATGTTCTTGAGCATATCCACGAACTCAACGAAACAATTCAAACATTGAAAAAGCTATTGCATAAAGACGGCACAATTTTTATTGCTGTTCCCAATTATGAATCGGCTGATGCGAAGCGTTATGAAAAACACTGGGCTGCCTTTGATGTTCCAAGGCATCTTTGGCATTTCTCGAAAGATACAATGACTCAACTTCTCCTCCGAAATGGTTTACATGTCAGGAAAATCGAACCTATGCGACTCGATGCTTTCTACGTTTCGATGCTTAGCGAAGGTTATAAAAATCCGGGTCAACCAAAACTACTTGGGCTATTAAAAGCGATTGTGTCTGGTGTCACCTCCAACTTTGCAGGAGCAAGAAAAACAAATCACTCTAGTCTTATTTACATTGTAAAAAAATGAGACTTTTTGCCGCCCTTTTTATTTTAACAGTATTCGCCCGATGCGCAAACCAAACATCGCCCAACGGAGGCCCGCAAGACAAGAAGCCACCTGCGCTCATATCCTCAAACCCAAAAAGCAACCAGCGCAACTTTACCGGAGAAAAAATTGAATTGACTTTTGATGAATATATCAAGCTGAAAGATCCCTCTGAAGAAATAATGATCAGCCCCACGGTTGGCAAGGAAACAAAATTTCAAGTCAAGAAAAATAAATTAGTGATCGTTCCTAAGCAAAAGCTTGCTGAAAATACGACTTACAATATCTCCTTTCGCGATGCAGTCCAAGATATCAATGAGGGAAACCCCGTCTTTAATCTACGCCTAGCATTCAGCACCGGAGACGAGATTGACTCCCTTAGTGTTTCAGGAAATGTGTACCAACTATTTAAAGAAGAGCCGCCCGAAAAGATAACTGTTGCACTCTACCAGACAGATACTTTCAACATCTTCAACCATCAACCCATTTACTTTACGCGAACGGATAAGAAAGGGAATTTTACGATCACAAATCTCAAAGCCGGTCTCTACAGGATTTACGCTTTTGACGACAAGAGCAAAAACCTCAAAGTTGAAAGCAAATCTGAACGATTCGGCTTCCTTACGAAGCAGTTCAACCCTGCTGACAAAGTTGATACTCTTAAAATTCCATTGATGCAAGTAGATGCAAGACCCATTAAAATTACTAGCATCAGAAACACCACGCGCGCCTCAAGCATCAGACTTAACAAAGCGATCGATAGCGTACATGTAGAGTCGGATTTCAAAAACTATTTTGTCAACTTCTTCGGAGAACAACAAAACGAGATTGTGTTTTACGGCATACTAGGAGAACAACCACTTGAAGATTCGCTTAAAATAAATCTTCATCTACTGGACAGCGTTGGCAACAAACTAGACACGATTGCGTACATAAAATCCGTCAAGGTGAAAACAATCAAAGAAAAATTTGTGATCAATTTTACCCCTGTGAAATATGACTATCAAGCGAAAACCATAACAACCACTGGAAATTTTAACAAACTTATCAGCCATGTGAACACAGATAGCATCTATATCCAGATTGACTCCACGCACTTTAAACAAGTTGAAAAGAAAAACATTACTATAGACTCTCTCCACCATAGGGTAACCTTAACTGTAGATCTTAACCCTCCTAAACCCGAAAAAGACAACACGAGTACTAGCCCTATATTAATATTTGGTAAAGGCGCTTTCGTCTCGATCGAACAAGACTCCTCTAAAGCCAGAAACGAAGTCATCAGAATTCAGCAAGAAGACGAATTAGGATCACTTTCCGTTGAGATACAAACTAATGAAAAGAATTTCATTCTGCAGCTGCTAACCAGTAAAGGAGAAGTATTGGAAACAAAAACAAATATTAAAAAAAACATATTCGCATATCTCACTCCGCAAGAATACAAGCTTCGTATTACCATTGACCGGAATGCCAATCGCAAATGGGATCCTGGTAGTTTTGAAAAAGCGATCGCACCGGAACAAGTTATTACCTATAAAACCTTTGATGGCAAAACGCTAATACCCGTAAGAGCTAATTGGGAAGTTGGTCCATTGTTGATAAAGTTCTGAACAAGTCTGCTGCATTGTGTGGATTAACTCCTCTCTACGCACATTACCTTGACACCAAACAAACTCAGAATTAAAACGTTGATAAATACTGGGTCGGACACATTCTACCAACTAAAAACGAGGCTCAAAAAAGTTATTCACATTCCACAATAAAATGTTAATTTAGCCACACACCACTTCAGACCAACTTTAAAAAAATACTTTCCCATATTTAATCAACGTAACCACGAACCAGGCCAAGTTTTCAACATATCCACATGGGTAATTACAAATACAAAAAACTTAAAAAATTTATTTTTAATACAATACTAGCGCTCCTTTGTGCACAACTAGCGATTGCACAAGAAACTCAAGAAATTCAGATTGCGAATGAGTATCTATTGCGGGGTGAAAAAAATAAAGCACTGGCGGCTTTTCAACAACTTTCTAAAAATCCCCAAAACGCTTCATCTATCCACACTAGCTACTTCAACCTAATGATTGAGTTGGGGAACTTTAAACAAGCTGAAGATTACATCGAAAAATTGATCAGACGAGAGGATCGATTAAACTATCGACTGGACTTAGGAATACTCTACTTGAGATCTGGTGATGTAACGAAGGCAGACAAATATTTAAAAGCACTTATTAAAACAAACGCAGATGACGCCTATAAAGCCAAAACAATCTCCGATTACTTAGCCTCTAGAAATTTGGTTGATTACAGCATCTTTTCGTTGCAACAAAGCCGAGTTGCAGCAAACAACCAACATATTTTTGCTCTCGAATTGGCCAATCTCTACAGGATCCAAGGAAAACGAGACGAAATGGTTTCGGAATATTTGGATTATGTCACCCAGACACCGACTAACAGTGGTTACATCAAAAATTTAATGCAATTGTTGCTAACCAAGCCCGAAGAACTTGAAAGCCTTGAAAAACTATTGACAGACAGAGTTCAAAAAAATCAAGACTCAGAAGTCTTCAGTGACCTACTAATATGGACAAATCTTCAGTCCAAAAATTTCTATGGGGCTTTTATACAAGCACGAGCTTATGACAAGAGATTTCGCAAAGAACAATCAAAAACATTGGAGATAGCTCAGATAGCACTCAACAACAAAGACTATAAAAATGCGGACAAAGCTTTTCTTTATGTGATCAAAGAATTTGCTGCCACACCCAACTTTTTACCCGCTCAACTTGGGCTGATCAGAACTCGAGAAGCGCAGGTAAAAAACAGCTTTCCGGTTAATAAAGACTCGGTTCGATATCTGATCAGAGAATTCGCTCAGTTTCGATCCCGCTATCCAGATCACCCAAGTTCATTTGATGCCCGTTTGAGTGAAGCGCTATTACACGCGTATTACCTCAACGAGTTGGACTCTTCGGTCGTGGTACTCAACCGGTTGATCGGAGATCTAAAGGCACCCGCACAACTTCGTAATCAGTCAAAAGTTGAACTGGGCGATATTTATTTGTTGAAAGAAGAACCCTGGGAAGCCACACTTCTTTATTCCCAAGTTGAAAAGTCGCAGCGCGAAACACCACTCGGCTACGAGGCCAAATTGCGCAACGCCAAGTTATCTTACTACAAAGGCGATTTCAAATTGGCGCAAGAACACTTAGATATTTTGAAACAAGCCACGACACGAGAAATTGCCAATGACGCACTAGACTTAAGCATGCGCATAAAAGAAAATACAGCGTTTGATTCTACGGGAGCGGGGTTGAAAGAATTTGCAGCCATCGAATTGCTATTAGCTCAAAACAAAATGACAGAAGCACTGCCAAGGCTGGAACAATTTCAACCTAAGAAAAAAGTGTGGTTGTCGCTCACTCAACTATTTGAAATAAACTATACCGGTAAAATTCTTGAAAAAAAGGATGGACTTTCTTTAGTGGAGATTGTTGACCCCAAGATGGCAAGTACCATCCAAGATGACGTTTATTGGCTCGAAGCGAACATTCGAATGAAACAAGGACAATTTCAACAGGCGATTGCACTTTTAGAAAAAATAGTCAAAGAGTATCCGGAAGAAATTTTGACCGATGATGCGGTATTTCTACAAGCCGATATTTACGAACGACACCTCAAAAACAAAGACAAGGCAATGGAGATTTACCGCGATTTCTTAAACAAATACCCAGGTAGTGTTTATGCCGCAGAAGCCCGAAAGCGCTTTAGAAATTTGAGGGGGGATTTTGCGGAGGAAAAGCCAATTGTGAATTAGATCTTGGCAACAAGGCGATCATTGATTTTTATCAATCCACTTAAAACTATTTTTGCTGTAATCCCGCCATGCCCCCGCATGGCGTTATATCCTCCCGCACCCAACGCTTCTTCCATGCGCGAGCAAGGATGACATTCATCTGAATATTCAAATACAGCTTCACCAATGCGAAATTGTTTTCCTTTCAGCGAAAGCAGATTGATACCCTCTACCAATACGTTTCTTCGCGTGAGCGTATAGTCTAAATCAGGCTTGCCCAGAAAAGAGGAAATGGCTGCGATATGTTCTTTTTGAATAAAGGTTACCTGGCGATTGCCACCCTTACTTCTATCGCCCTCCAAACCTTTGTTTTGAATCGCCAACACAACATCCACCATTTTCACAGAACCCATCCGCTCGGGTCGGATAGAAATAGACGCTACCCTTCCGGGTTGTGCAAATTGGTTCATCAATTCTTTGATTTCCATTCTCGCTATTACCGGTTATAGAAGAACCCGTTTTGACTATCAATTATTCGGTTAAATTTGTCATCTACCACGAATGTACCAATTAACGTCACTATGAAACAATCTGCTCTCGCACTTTTGCTGATACTTATTGTCATCAGTTGTTCAAAATCAGTTGAAACGAACAATTCTCCCAAAACTAAGAGCTATGCCGAGTTGGAAACGTTGTTCAAAGAATGGCGCGAGTTTCAGCGCCCTCCATTCAAAGATGGCACACCGGATTATTCTGTGGCTGCCATGAAAAAGCAGCAGGAAGAATTAAGCAAGTGGCAGCAACGGTTAAACAATTTTGATACGACTGGCTGGGCGATTAATCAACAAATAGATTGGTACATCGTGAAGGCTGAGATGAATGGACTGGATTTTGATCATCGAGTGATGCGCCCGTGGGAGCGCGACCCGGCTTTCTATAAAACGTTGTACATAGAGCGCAGTGATGTGCCTGCTCACGAAGGCCCTACCCATGCAGCTATTATCGATGTGTGGAAGTACGCCTTTCCGCTCACAAGCGAAAGCAAAGACAAACTGGTAAATCAACTTCGTGTGATTGCAACTTTGAATGAAGAGGCAAAAATAAATCTCACCGGCAATGCCAAAGATTTGTGGATTGCTGGCATTCGCGATATAAAAACGCAAAGCAAAGATTTGGAAAGCATTCTTTCAATGCCTGGTGTGAGCGAGCAATCTGATGTTGTGACGTTGGTGAAAGAAGCGATTGTGTCTACGAATGATTTAGCGACTTGGCTAGAAAAGGAATCGGCATCTAAAACAGGTCCCTCCGGAATTGGAAAAGAAAACTACACATGGTATCAGCAAAATGTACATTTAGTTCCACTAACGTGGGAAGACGAAGTGCTGCTGCTGAAACGCGAACTTGCGCGCGCATGGACAGGCTTGAAACTGGAAGAGCATCGCAACCGAAATTTACCCGAACTTAAAGCCGCGGATACTCCGGAAGCCTTTGCGGCACTCACCGAACGTGCAGCCAAGAGCCTGTTGAATTTTCTGGACAAAGACTCAATTGTAACGGTGAAAAGTTATTTCGAGCCTGCGCTGCGTGCAAACCTCGGCAAATTTGTTCCGGCTGAGAAGCGCAACTTTTTCATCATTGGCCTTCATCATGACCCGCGTCCGCTCTATTCACATTTCTACCATTGGTTTGAATTGGCGCGGATGGATACCGAGCCGCACACCAGCATTATTCGCAGGGAGCCATTGTTGTACAATATTTTTGATTCGCGCAACGAGGGCACTGCCACCGCAGTAGAAGAAATGTTCATGCAAGCGGGTTTGTACAACGATGACCCGCGTGTGAAAGAAATTGTGTACATCATGATTGCCCAGCGTGCCGCGCGAGGCCTTGGTTCATTGTATGCTCACGCTAATGAATTGACGATGGAAGAGGCAGGAAAAATTCATGCCGACTACACGCCCCGCGGTTGGATGAAAACCGAAAAAGACTTGTTGATATTTGAACAGCACCTCTACATGCGCCAACCGGGCTACGGTTCAAGCTATATCACCGGCAAGTACTTGCTCGAAGGTGCTTTGGCAGAATTTGCAAGACTTAAGGAATCGAAGCAGCAGCCATTCCACGTGAAAGACTTTTTTGATCAACTCAATGCCATTGGCTGCATACCTACATCGCTGGGACATTGGGAGATGACGGGGGACAAGAGCCCATTGGTGAAGGCGATCGAGTGATTTCAGGTTTTGTTCAATATAATTAACATCAATTGAAAGTCCCAAAATTTTATTTTTGAATCTTTTTCAGCCTGATCAACATAAAGATCCCAAAAACGACTTCAATTATTCCACCCATTAATGCTGAAACATAACTCGCCTGTTGAAAACTAAACAACACATAACCCGCACCGCCCAGTAACGCACCCAATATCCAATACAACTGCAGACCATAAATAGTGGCAAATGTCAGATAACGACCGCCAATAATTATCAGCATTCCCTGGAAGAACCACTCATGATGAACGAGGGATAAGCCGTAGGCCAACGGCAGGCACATGATCATCCAAATGGTACCTTCCATGGCCAGCGCACCCAGCGGGTTTCCTTTTGAATGTGCTCCACGTTGCCCGATTATTTTTTCAATTACACTGCTAACGGGGAAGATAAAAACGCCACCAATCAATAATGCCCAGATGGCATGAGCAGAAGTGTCAACCAAAGCTACCAATCCGGAGGTGAGCCACATCGTGCCCGACACAACTACTCCGATGGCACCATTCATATAACCAACACGCATGTCTGCCTGAGCTTCTTTCAAGTTTTCCATGTTAATCCAATCATTGTTTGATCTAAAAGTAAAACTAGGCAATAGCCTCGAACGATTGTTCAACCAATGACTAAATTTTGATTCTGCAGATAGCTAAGAACTTCTCACCAAACATAATGGTTGGAGAAACGTAAACTAAACCATCGAAGAAATTTTACCCAAGCACTCCAACGCGTGGTTTTCTTTTGCGACAAAAAATGATTTTCCGTTTTGTCAAAAGCATCTTCGATCAGCGCATCATGTAGCCACCGGATGACCAACGGCCAGGTTAGCAAAGCGAACCCGGAAGTATGCATGTCGATGATGTGTCTGATTTCAGTTGTGTGAATATCCAATGCAACAATGTCAAAACGATGAAAACCATGAAACCCCCGAGGCTTCGAAAATCGAAATTGAATAAACTCTCCAGATGAGTACGCTTCTACTGTGTAACGAATCGGCCCGTGCCCTCCTTTGGAACCCACCGTTAGCCCATTATCTAACTTCATAGCTGGCCATTTGTTGGTGGCAAACACCAAATCATTTTTAGAGGCCAACGTATCGAATAAATCCACTACAGCCGATTTGGGTTGATGAATGATTCGCTGGTGGACATTGATAACTTTCATAAGTGGAACTTCAATAAAGTCTGTATTCTTCGGGTATTGTGGCTCCCATAAATCCGTTGGTCATTCCATAAAGAATGAGTAGCATAACCAATACCCCCAAAATCAAAATAGCTTTGGATTGCCCACTCACCGATAATCCCCATATAGCGTTTTTCATTTTACAATGATGGATAGCTGCGATATGACCGAAAAAGGAAAGAATAGCAAGACCATAGTAAGGAATAAAAAACAAGTTGACAGGAAAGGAATTTAAACCCGCAGCGCCAAAGTAAAAATTTGTGTCAAGATGAAGGATAAACCTTCCAGCAAGAACCGCGCTTACATGAATAACTAAAAAGGCAGCGAGGTATAAACCCGTGTAGATGTGCAAAAGCTCAAATCCAACCTTGTTGGTTTTTCTTTTCAATAGAAAAAGCCTTATACCAGAAGATATCTGCACCAGCACGGCCGCAAAAAGTAGAAACTCAATGATTGGTGTCCGATAAAAGTTGCGCAACATTTTCATCAGCTCAATATGCCGTTCCGAACCCGCTATACTTGCCATATGATTCATCAAATGAAGTCCAATAAAGACGGAAAGCGTCAGGCCACTGGCAAAATGAATTTTGCGAATTCGTATTTCTTTCATTCTCTTCCCCAATAGATCAAACCGGCAATGGTAAACAAAAGCAACCATTGCCCTAATTTTAAAAAGCTATTTTTAAATTTTTTAGATATGATAAGCGTTAATAAGAACGCTAATCCATAAGCAAAGAAGTAGATAGACAGCAAGGTAAGGATGAGTGATTTTTCTTTTACGTGTTCTGTAAAGTTGATGAGTGTTAGCCCGATAAAAGCCAATAAGAAATCAGCGGATACGATATGAAAAGCACCTCGCCCCATCGTCCATTTTTCCCGATGGTCAGTGCTTCCATCTACGGGCTCAAGTATTCTGTATTCTGTGTCGCCCCAAAAAGTGTGCGCGATAAACGTAATTAGTATCAACGCGTTTGCTGCAAGTAAAGCCAGATTCATAACATATTTTTTTCGAAAGATGTGGCAAAATCCGGCAATGCCATTTGATTTAAATCAAATTCGATTTTCGGGGTTGCCGAGCACGGCTAAGCGTTTCTAATGTCATACCCAAGTACGAAGCGATGTGGCCTAGAGGAACACGTTGCGTGATATCGGGGCGCAATTTTGTTAAAGTTTCATACCTCTGTTGAGCTGATTCAAATTGGAGTGAGACAACGCGTTGTTGCAATTGCAACATGGTTTGAGTAACGGCCAGTCGGCCGAACCGGTCGAAATCGTGATAGGTGTCGCACAAATAGTTTACGTCCTGGCGATTGATGATTAGTAGCGTGGCTGGTTCTATGGTTTCAATATAATGGGGACTGGGAATATTAAGAAAATAACTATTGATGGCACAGATAAAATCATTTTCAAATCCAAACCAATCAGTTATGTTTTTAGCGTCCTTTATATAGTAGGCGCGTACACTGCCCGCATAGATGAAAAATAGCTTGTCTGAAAATTCGCCTTCTTTCACTAACGTGGTATTTGCCGGTTGCGACTCGAGCCGAAGCCTCTTTGCAAAGTCCTTCTTACAATCATCTGACAAAGCCGACAGTTTAGAATCAATAAAATCAATAGAGGCTTGTATGATGGAGTTTGCATTCATATAGCGAATATACGACTAGAAGATTCGAAGAAGTCGCGGGCAGCCCTATTCAATTATTCCACCAGCCCGCAATTGAGTACGAGCGTGCGCAATGCTATGTATTCCTCTTGCTAGGGTGTGGCCTTGTTAAAAAGCCAATCGACTTTGGGGTGGTGGGGTTCATGGTTTATGGAATAACTGAAAGTCGATGCCGTTGGTTGCATCCCTACTTCGTTCGGCAATTGGGAGATGACGGGAGATGAGAGTCCGGTGGGGAAGGCAATAAAATGATGCAAACAAACTAGCACATTATTTCAAGCTGCTTGAATGAACGCGATGTTGCCTTTGGCAGATCTGATCGCATGAGAATAATTCATAAAATTTACAATTTTTGTCTTAGTGGTATACTGATTTAGCTAGCTTTACCTCACAATGTTATTTTCGAAAACACAAGATCTGGCGATAGATCTCGGCAACACGAACACCCTTCTGCGCGATCAAACTCACTTATTGTTGAGTGAGCCATCCGTTATTGTAATGGATAGCAATACTCAAAAGGTGGAAGCCGTGGGCGAACAGGCTTATCAAATGTTAGAGAAAACCCATTCGTATCTACATTCTATTCGCCCCCTGCATGGCGGGGTGATCTCCGATGGCGCTTCGGCAAAAAAGATGGTGTGGGAGATGGTGGCGAAGATAAGCCGCCCCTCAATGCTAAGGCGCTTTAATTATTTAGTCTCGGGAGTTCCCTTAGACACAACGGCCGTAGAGCAACGTGCCTTGCGAGATACGCTCGACCAATTCTCGGCACGGCAGACACATCTTGTTTATGAACCCATCGCAGCAGCAATAGGAATGGGACTGAACATACAAGAACCAGAAGGGAAGCTAATTGTTGACATCGGTGGAGGTATTACGGAAATTGTAGTGATATCTCTTTCAGGTGTAGCTGTATCTACGTCAGTGCGCACCGCAGGCGATGTCCTTGACGAAGAAATTCAGCACTACTTCAGACGTGAACACCATCTTGCTATCGGACTGAAAACAGCCGAGTTTGTGAAGAGACAACTCGGATGCTTTTTTCAGCCTCTGGCTTCCGCCAAACAAGGCCTTCACGTGAAAGGGAAAGACTTGCGAGAAGGAATTCCTACCACACGTTGGATCAACGAGGTTGATTTGTGCCGTGTGCTTGAGCGGCCCTTTGGGTTGATTCTAAACTGCATTCAGCAAACACTAGAAATCTGCCCACCTGAGTTGGCGGGGGATATTTATAAAAATGGGTTGTTCATAACGGGTGGCCACGCAAAACTCAAAGGTCTTGCTGAGCGCCTACATAAAACCTTTCAATTGCCTGTCCATATTGATCAGCAGCCGCTACTTTCAGTGAGCAATGGAATAGCACAAATCCTAAAAAAACCCGATCATTTTCGCTCGGTACTAATGTAACAGCTCTCGTGCGTAGACACTTATCAAAAGCTTTTCTTAGTTGTGGTGTTCGCAAACATTAATTACTACCTTTCTCTCCTTCTAAACTTACTTACTATATGAGAAAGTTGTTGTTGCTCTTGCTGCTCGCGCTGCCGTTTGTTTCACACGCTCAAACCAAAGCCCTGGTGGGTGGCACACTCATCGATGGCTACGGAGGCAAACCGTTACAAAACTCTGTCATCATCATTGAAGGCGAGCGTATCAAAGCCATTGGCACAGTGGGTAACATCGACATACCCAAAGGCGCGGAGGTCATCTCCACCGAAGGCATGAGCGTGATGCCCGGCCTGTGGGACATGCACGTGCACCTCTACATCAATGGACACAGCAACTACACGCATTGGGACAAAAAATATTTGAAGGCGGCAAAAGATATTATCATGCCTGCATCTGCCCATCAATTACTAATGGGGGGAGTGACGAGCGCGCGAGATTTAGGTGGCCCATTGGAGGCCAGTTTGTCGGTGCGTGATCGTATTAACAAAGGAGAACTACCAGGCCCAACGATGTACATGAGCGGCCCATTTATACAACACGCACCTTACCCTGGCACTGAATCCTTTCGGTGGGGTGTGAATGGCGTAGCCGATGCCCGAGCCAAAGTGCAGCAACTGGCGAAAGCGGGAGTGAATTGTATCAAACTCATCGATCAAGACGACATGACCATGGACGAGGTGATGGCGGTAGTAGACGAAGCACACAAGAATAAACTGAAGGTGGTAGGTCACTCGCATCGTCCCGAAGAAATCCGCAGAGGGATGAAAGCAGGGGTAGATTGTTTTGAGCACACCGGTTTGGCAGCGGCACCAGAATATCCGGACGACATCATGGCGATGATTAAAGAGCGCACCGCAAAAATGAGTCTCGGTCCACTTTTTTGGACGCCCACCGTAGAGGGGCTTTACAACTTTGAAAATGTGCGCGACAACCCCGAACACCTCGACAATACAACCTGGCACCTGGACTTGCCCGACTCGATTATCAAAGACATCAAACAATCCATCGCCAAACCCGGACAGTTAAGTTACTTTCAACTGAACCCCATTCGCAAGCCAACCCTGGAACGTAAAGTGAAGCAACTGAAAGAAGCCGGAGTGGTTTTGCTAATCGGAACTGATAGTGGCATCCCCATGAAGTTTCATAGTCAGAGCACGTGGAACGAACTGGATGTGTGGGTGAACAAGTTTGGTTTTGATCCGATGTACACCATTCGTGCCGCGACTTATTGGCCATCGGTGGCGATGGGCGTAGACAAAGATTTTGGCACCGTAAGCGAAGGCAAATATGCCGACATCATAGCCGTGAAAGGCGATGTACTTCGACATATTGATTTGCTTCAGGATGTGAAAATGGTGGTGAAGAAAGGTAAGAGGTATAAGTAATCAAGAAGGTTGCAATCGACAAGACTTTCTTCTGTAATCTCAGCGCACCTTTGCGCCTTTTGCGGTAAATATTCAAATATAAAATAGAGTGGCCATATGAACCTCTACATCCAACAGCTCCTAACCGACCTCGAATCCGCTGCCGCCAATATTTCTTTTCCCAGTACTGGCCAAGAAGTTGATCTTTGGGATTGGGTAAGTGCCAAGGAAGAAGATGCCAACGCGTCCGTTCGCAATTTAGAAACATGGACAGGCATCACATCGGAGATGCTACCGCCCAATGAAAAGCTCACAGATGAACAAGTTCATCTATTGCTGGGGGCTCTCAATAAATTGCTCAGTGCTTGCAACTGCGAATTTGTTTTGCAGACCACCGTGCCCGAGCGAATTCAGTACGAAACCATTCTCCAAAATTTTAATCAAGATGTAAAAGTGCGGCAATGGCACATGGGCTTCTTTGAGTTTTGCAAACCCAACATGCCACATAAAACTTGCACGTTAGGCGAGCATTGCCAATGTGCTTTCTTTGCCGAGTTGTGCAAGGGCATGATAGACGAAGACCTATCTCCCGAAGAAGAACGGGCTCGCGCATTGCAAATAGAAATACAACACATCAAACGAAAGTACGAAGACGATTGGATGAAATACTATCCTTACCACCTCGACCGAAACTATGATGATGAAAACGGTAAGCCATACGATTATAGTTTTGGTGGAGATGATGACGAGGAACAGGATGGTTGGTGGAGGCGATAAAATCGACTTAGATGGTAGACGGAGTTGGCTGCCATAAGTGTAATTAAAAATAATAGAGTTATTTGAAACACTTCGAATTAAACCATTTCGTTTCTTTACGTATGCTTATTCATCTTTAATCGACAAACCCGTGCTAAAAACCTTTTCAATTTTCATTCTTTGTGCCGTTGTAATGGCATCTTGCTCAAAAGAAAATACAGCCACGGTTGAACAGTATGCCGCCATCAAATCTACGTTTGGGGCTACGATAGACCCAGCTAATCTGAGCAACTATGCCACGCAGACAAAGCCCGCCTACATTGTAAAGGATAACACCACCACCAACCCCATCACTAATTCGGGCGCCACCTTAGGCCGGGTTTTGTTTTATGACAAAAACTTATCAAAAGATAACACCATTAGTTGCAGCAGTTGCCACAAGCGAGAGTTTGCCTTTGGAGATGATAAAATAGCCAGCACCGGAGTAAATGGAGTTACAGGAAGGCACTCGATGCGACTGGTGAATAGCCGTTTTGCGATTGAGCAAAAATTCTTTTGGGACGAGCGTGCCACATCATTGGAAAATCAAACCACTCAGCCCATCCAAGATCACAAGGAAATGGGATTCAGCGGCAAAGATGGAGATCCCAATTTGGCAACCTTGATTACAAAACTAGAGGGACTTCCGTACTATCAGGAACTGTTTAAGCTAGCCTATGGCGATAGCAAAATTAGTGAGCCTCGATTGCAAACAGCGCTAGCGCAATTTATAAGAAGCATTCAATCTTTTGATTCAAAGTACGATGTGGGTCGTGCAGCTGCGCCCAATGACAACTCACCATTCGCAAATTTTTCAGCGCTCGAAAATCAAGGTAAAAACTTGTTTCTAACCCCTCCACAATTTAATGCCAATGGAGAACGCACAGGAGGAGGTGCCGGCTGTCAGGGTTGTCATCGAGCACCCGAATTTGATATTGACCCCAACAGCAGGAACAATGGAATCGTGGGGGTAGTTGGCTCTACAACGATTGATGTGACGAATACACGTTCTCCTACGTTGCGCGATTTACTAAACGCCAATGGCACATTGAATTCACAAGCCATGCATGATGGTAGTTTGGCAACAATAGATGCTGTCATTAATCATTATAACGCTATTCCATCGGTAGCTGGCAATACGAACGTAGATCTGAGGCTCCGCCCACAAGGTCAGTTTCAGAAATTATTGTTAACACAAAATGAGAAAGATGCTTTAGTGGCTTTTATGAAAACACTGACAGGAACAACTGTATATACAGACAAGAAATGGTCAAATCCTTTTCCAAACTAGGGTTTCAACATAAAGGCATTTACAGGATTAATTTGGCAGTACGCCAAAATTAACTTCGTTTCTTGTATCGATTGATGATTAACCGAAAACGTTTATCGGAACTGAAATAGCTTTGCGTCCAGTTAAGCAAAACCCCTATCTTACTTCCGAAATCAATGATTGACATCAGGTGAACAAACATCCAGATCAGCCAGGCCAGCGTACCCTGTGTTTTCCAAAACTTCAAATCTACTACAGCCTTGTTTTTTCCAACAGTCGCCATGCTGCCTTTATCTACATAACTAAAGCCAGCAAAATTTTCGGGGAGGCCTGTTTTAAAATAATTTGATAGATGTGTTGCCATCTGGATAGATACTGGTGCGACCATTGGTAATGGAACTTGTTTGCCTTCCGGAATAAATGCAGCCACATCGCCAACGGCAAAAATGTTATGGTGGCCTTTCACCCTTAGTTGATGATCTACCGATAACCTTCGTCCTCTGGCAAGGGAATCGGCACTAAAGCCTCCAGGAACACAACCGGCCACTCCGGCTGCATAAATCAGGTGAGTGGTGAGGATTGTTTTGCCGTTGTTGAATACGGCTTTGTAGCCATCGAACGAGACAAGCGCGGTGTTTAGCCAAACCTGTACGCCCAACTTTTCTAAAAACTCTTTTGTTTTTGCGGAGGCAATCTCTGACATGGGGGGCAAGAGTCGTGGGCCCATTTCCACCAGATAGATATCCATTTGACCAAAATCGAGTTCAGCGTAGTCTTCGGGTAGTACATGGTTGCGAAGTTCTGCAAGAGCTCCAGCCAACTCAACACCGGTAGGGCCACCACCAATTACAACTATATCGATGAGGCTCTCCTGCTCATCGCTCTTTGCCTCTAAATTAACGGCAGTCTCAAAATTTTGAAGCAGCATGCTTCGAATATCCAAAGCCTCAGGTATGGACTTCATAGGCATGGCATGTTGCTCAACATCTTTCATCCCGAAAAAGTTGGTGGTAGAGCCGGTAGCGATTACCAAGTAGTTATAGGTGATGTCACCAATGTCCGTGACGACTCGGTTTTCTTCGGTAACAATTTCTTTCACCTCAGCCAACCGAAAGATTAGGTTGGTATAGCCCTCAAAAATTTTTCTGAATGGGGTGGCAATCGAAGCACTTTCCAAACCAGCAGTGGCAATTTGATAAAGAAGGGGCGGAAAAGCATGGTAATTATTTTTGTCTAGCAAAACGACTTGAAAGGGTTTATTCTTTAAACGTTTGGCCAATTCAATCCCTCCGAACCCACCACCTACAATCACTACCCTTGGAAGATTTACTTTAGGAACTCGAATTTGCATAGTGTAATACTTTGTTCGCTAACCTACGAATTTGGATGGAGTCTTTGTTACTTCTTTTTTGTTTTTTCGGTTTGGAAGCAGTTGCCCGATGCCATAACTTGGATGCTCTAATGAAAAAAGCAGAAGATGGCAAAACAGGTGAACTCCTTTGTCCGGCAGACAGATGTGGTACTCATGGGTGCGGGGATTATGAGTGCTACCCTGGGAATGATTTTGAAGGAATTAGATCCGTCTATTACGATCCAGATTTTTGAACGCCTCGATCAGGCAGGGTTAGAAAGTTCTGATGCATGGCACAATGCCGGTACCGGCCATGCCGCCTATTGCGAGCTGAATTACACGCCACAAAAAGTGGATGGTTCGATAGACATTTCGAAGGCAGTTAAAATATCTGAGTCATTTGAAGTATCGAAAGAATTCTGGTCGTACCTGGTAGAAAAAAAGTATTTGCCTAGCCCCGAAGAATTTATTTCGCCCATGCCCCACATGAGCCTTGTTTGGGGTCAAGCAAATGTGGATTTCTTAAGAAAGAGGTACGAATTGCTACAAGGCAACCCCCTTTTCAAAGGCATGATCTACACCGAAGATAGCGAGCTGATAGCGCAATGGGCACCGCTTGTTATGAGAGGTCGAAGCACAAAACAGCCCATTGCCGCTACTCGGATGGAGATCGGTACAGATGTAGATTTTGGATCGCTCACCAGAGGAATCATCCATCAGCTAAGTACCATGGAGGGTGTTACCATCCACTACAATGTGGAGGCACTTGATCTCGATCCGGATGGCAAGGGAGGTTGGGATGTTTTTATAAAAGACCTCAGCTCCGGCAAGAAGAATAAGGTTAACACTAATTTTGTTTTTATTGGCGCAGGTGGTGCTACCCTACATTTATTAAAAAGAGCAGAGATTGAAGAGAGAAAAGGCTATGGCGGATTCCCGGTTGGTGGATTGTGGTTGAAGTGCCTCAATGAAGAATTGATTCAAAAACATAATGCAAAAGTGTATGGCAAAGCAACGGTTGGGTCTCCGCCCATGTCTGTGCCACATATTGACACACGAATCATCAATGGAAAAAGGGAATTATTGTTTGGCCCCTTTGCCGGATTTTCAACCAAGTTTTTGAAGAATGGATCACTATTGGATCTGCCGAAGTCGATTCGTCTAGACAACGCCATTCCCATGATGTTTGCCGGGATGAAGAATATGCCGCTTACAAAATACCTGATTGAACAAGTGCGCCAGACGCCAGAGCAGCGACTGCTTGCGTTGCGTGAATATGTTCCTTTTACCAAACTCGAAGATTGGGAATTGTTGGAGGCAGGACAGCGCGTTCAGGTCATAAAAAAAGATAAAGAAGAAGGCGGAGTGTTAGAGTTTGGAACGGAACTAGTGGTATCCGCAGATGGAACCGTGGCGGCACTCTTAGGTGCTTCGCCCGGTGCTTCAACAGCTGTGTCTGTGATGTTAGATATCGTTTCGAGGTGCTTTAAAAATAGAAGCCAATCCGACCATTGGGGAAAGAAGTTGAAACAGATGGTACCGTCTTTCGGACTCGCCCTCTCTAAAGATGAAAAGTTGTTGACAGAAACTCGCCAACGAACGAGTGCCATTTTGGGTCTTGGCAAGTAACAAAAGCAATGAACTTAAAACCCAACACGATATATCATATTACAACGTTAGCCGCATGGAAGGCGCAGTTAGCGAGTGACCACTATACAACAGAGTCTTTGATGGAAGAGGGATTTATTCATTGTTCCACCAAAGAACAAGTGAAGGCTACGTTGGAACGATACTACAGCAATCAAAAAGATTTACTTCTGCTACATATCAATTCATTGGGTCTGCTGGCCGAATTGAAATTTGAACTGGCAACGAATGGTGAATGGTTTCCACACGTATTCGGAAAACTGAATAAAAGTGCCATTGTCGAAATAGAAAAATTAAAATGAGCCAGCATATTGCGCGAATTGCTTTAGTGGTAGATGACTATGATGAGGCGCTCGAATTTTACACGAAGAAATTGGGTTTTTTATTATTGGAGGATACGATTCTGAGCGAAACAAAAAGATGGGTTGTCGTGGCACCAAAAGGTTCTAATGAATGTGCGTTGCTTCTGGCCAAAGCATCAACGGATGAACAGCGCACACATATTGGCAACCAAACAGGCGGACGCGTTTTTCTCTTTCTATACACTGACCATTTCGATAGAGATTATCAGAATCTAATCGATCAAAAAATCAAAATTATTCGTGAGCCAACACAGGAAAGTTATGGCAGGGTAGCGGTCTTTGCTGATTTGTATGGCAACTTGTGGGATTTGATAGAGCCATCCCAACTAAGAGGGATAAAACAAAACACTGTTAACTGAGTACCTTGTTCAAAAACTTCCCAGAATGGAATCAAACGATTTGATAATTATCGGTGCCGGCCCAATCGGCTTGGCTTGTGGGATCGAGGCGAAAAAAGCAGGACTCACTTATCAAATTATTGAGAAGGGTTGTCTGGTCAACTCTCTTTATAATTACCCCAGCAACATGACTTTTTTTTCAACATCAGAAAAACTAGAGATTGGGGGTGTTCCATTTATTTCCAACAACGCAAAGCCAACCCGCCCCGAGGCACTTGAATACTATCGAAGGGTTTGTTCCAGTTGGAAGCTGAATGTAAGACTTTATGAAAAAGTAGAGAGTGTTCAGAAAGAAGCAGAACTATTTCAAGTCAAAACAACGAAAGCTTCCTACTCAGCCAAGGCAATTGTATTGGCTCTCGGTTTCTATGACCTTCCCTTTTTGTTAAACGTGCCGGGTGAAGAGTTGCCGAAGGTAAAACATTACTATGACGAACCGCATCCCTATTTTGGACAGAAGATCGCGGTGGTTGGGTCTGCAAATTCTGCTGTAGATGTAGCCTTGGAAACATGGCGGAAAGGCGCTGAAGTAACGATGGTTGTGCGCGAATCAAGCATCGGAGAAAATGTAAAATATTGGGCCAAGCCCGACATTGAAAATCGAATTAAGGAAAATTCAATACACGCATTTTTTAATTCCGAGATCACGGCCATAACATCAACTACTGTAGAAATAAAAACGCCAGACGGGAATAGAATTTTAGAGAATGACTTTGTATTGGCCATGACGGGCTACCAGCCACCCTTTGATTTTATGAAGTCGATAGGCATCGAATTTCAAAACGATGAATTTCATACGCCTGTTTACAACCCCGAAACCATGGAAAGCAACGTACCGAATCTTTACCTCGCAGGTGTAGTATGCGGAGGCTTAAAAACGAACAAATGGTTTATTGAAAACTCACGAGTGCATGCAGAGATGATTGGAAGCAAAATACTTCGCGGGCGATGATTGGCTTTAGTTGGGGCTACATGCTTCATGCTGCAAGCCACAATAAGCTTGGAGCGTGTGGCCTGAAGTATGCAGCCAGTAATTAAGCTTCAAAGAAATCGAAATGTAAATCCCACATACCAATTTCTTCCAGCAGCAGCATTGTAGTATCGTCCGCCTGTGGCGTTTAAGTCATTTCCCAGACTATAGATTTCATCGGTTGCATTATCGATGCCTAACCAAATATCAATTGGCATTTTTTTAACGGTCGATGCCCACCCCAATCGACTTCCGATTAGATAATAGGAAGCAGCAAAATCAGTGTTGGCGTCATTGAGGGGAATGGCATCCACATAACTAAAAGTAGAGCTGAGGTAAAACCCAGTTTTCGATTTTAAGTCAATACCTGAAACCAGCACAATGGGCGCAACGCCCGTCAGGCTTTTATATGAATAGTCTTGTTGGTTTTTTATATAGCGATTGAAGGCAAAATTATTTCGTGTATAACTCGACCAAACGTTAAGGGCTGAAATCAAAAGCGATGAAAATTGGTTCGAATAACTCAGCATTAGTTCAGTACCCAATTGTGAGGTACCGCCAGCATTCACAAAAAAATCTGATCCATTGATTTGACGCTGTACTACAATGGTTTCGCTTTGTTGTAGAGAGAAGAGAGCAAAATCAAACGAAAAATTTTTGAAAAAATTTCCCCGCGCTCCCAGTTCATAGTTGATTCCTGTTTCGGCTCGCAAACTGTCGTTGTAGGTATTGGTGGACGGTCGCACTTCAGCCAATGTAGGAGGAGAGAAACCTTTGCTGATGCTTCCGTAAGTAGAAAGATGTTCACTCCATTTTTTAAGCAAGGCTACCCGCGGAATCAACACAGGTTCAAAGCTTCTGATTTGTTGAATGGCCGGAATAGTTGAAGTGCGATTGAACTGATAGGAAATAAAATTGCCACTGGCGCCCAACGTCAAGTAAAAATTGTGTGGCAAATCAAATTCGCTTTGCGCGAATACAGTAGCCAGCGAAGATTTCAATTCATCGTTAAATTGAAGATTGCCCGACACGCCTTTGAGGTTCTGATAATTTTGTATTGGCGAATTGAAAAATTGAAACTCTCCCCCAAACGTCATTTTGCCTTTCGTAGAAGACAAATCAAAAGAGAATTGATTCTCCATTCTTCCGCCCCAATTTTTTTCCGAGCGCATTTCGTAATTGGTGATGGCTGGGTTTTTGAAATCCGAGACGGAACCAAAAATCCCAATTGTTGTCGACCAGTTGCTATTCCACTGGTGGTCGAGCATGGCTCCCGAGTAGAAAGTCTGATTGTAAATGGCAGCTTGTTGGTCAATGGCACTCGGCAGCGTAGCGGTAGCCAATCGCGCTTGACGTGGATCTTGGTCGTATTGCGCTTTTGTCAACGCTCCGGGTGTCTGATAAAACAAGTCGGTGTAGAAAGAAGTAGATCGCAAAATGGTTTTGCTGGCCAACTGAACTTGTAATTCTAAATTCAAGGCATCGCGCCTCATGGCCGTTTGTTGACGATAACCATCTGCCTGTTGATGGGCATATAGAATCGTTGCTTTTACTTTTCTTTCTGCCACAGTCGCTTGCAGCTGATAGCGTTGCAAACCATAGCTGCCAACAACTGCCGAAAGTTGAATTTCGTTCTTAGTTGGCACAGAAGAATTTAGCAACAGCACACCGCCCATGCCGGCACCATACAAACTGCCGCTCGGCCCTTTGATGACTTCGATTTGACTGACGGAATTGAAATCAACTAAATTGAAATACGTATTGCCACCCCCATCCGTCAGGGGCAATCCATTCCAATAAAATTTAACGTTGCGCACCCCAAATGGCGAACGCAGCGAACTCCCGCGAATGGCCAACCGAAAACTGCCAGGCGAGCGTTCTTCCATGCGCACACCTGCGATGGTGTTGAGTGCAGGCAGAAACGATGAGTTGTTGAAACGATTCAGCTCTTTTGCATCAACGATGGCAACCGAAGCAGCTACTTGCAGCAAAGGTTTTTCAGAGGCAAACGCCTGAACAACTACCTCCTGCAAATTTCGTATTGTGTCTTCGCGTTGAGCACGAGCCAATAATGAGGAAATAAAGAATACCCCGAAAACAAAAACTCGCATTCTAAAATGAGGCGAGCACTTCCTCCACGCTTTTCGAACCGTTGAAATAGCTAACTAGTTTCAACATCACCCTGTCAACCACTGTATCAGGGCAAGAGGCGCCACTTGTCAGAACTACCTTGAGGGGACGTTTTTCGGGTATAAAAGAAAAGGTGGTGAGCAGCTCCTTTCGATGGTAATTGAAATGTTGTATCTCCTCTTTCGATTTTATCTCTCTATCGGAATTGATAAAAAAAGTTGGAAAATTTCGCTCGCAAAGCTCCACGATATGAGACGTATTTGAACTATTGTAGCCACCCACAACAATTGCAAAATCCGCTTCTTGCTTTAGTAATTCATAAGTTGAGTCTTGATTATCGTTGGTGGCATAACAAAGCGTATCCCGCGTGTCGGCAAAGTGATTTTTGATTTCGGCTTCGCCATATCTTTGAATCATCACTTGTTTAAAGAAATCAGCAATTCCCTGTGTTTCAGTCGCCAGCATCGTAGTCTGGTTCACTACACCTACACGTTGTAAATGCAACTCTGGAGAAAAACCATCCGAGTGTTTTCCGGCAAACGTTTCATAAAATTCAGCGGATGTTTTACTTCCCAGCAGGTAATTGCTTAGTTCGATGGCATCGTCCATGTCACGAACGATGATAGAATGGCCCCTACCCGCGCTATGCGAAAATGTGGCTCTTGTCTCTTCGTGTTTTGGTTTTCCGTGAATGATCACGGTAAAATGATCCCTTCCTAATTTTTCAGCTCTATTCCAAACCTTTTCAACGAAGGGGCAAGTGGTATTGTACTTTTGAACGTCTACCCCTTTGTCTAGCAGAAGCTTTTCAATTTCCAGCGTAGTACCAAATGCAGGAATAATCACCACATCGTCTTTACCGATGCTATCCCAAGGAACGAAATGCGATCCATCCGTATCCATAATGAACTTGATTCCTCGACTCTCCAGATCAGCGTTTACTTCTTGGTTATGGATCATCTGGCTCAGCAGATAGACGTTTTTTCCGAGGTTTTCATCGAGTGCCCGATAGCTGATTTCAATAGCGTTTTCAACACCATAACAGAATCCAAAATGGCGAGGTATTAAAAACACAATAGGTCCGAAGTCTACTACCGCAGGCTCAAAATCTTGTTTGCGTAGATCTTTTACCCTACGAAACTCTTTTATTCGACCGGTGATGGAGGATCGATAGTAGGCTGGAATTTCAAACTTTTTGATAATCTCTTTTTTAGGAACTCAAAAGTACGGGAATTGTTACAGATCAACTCATCCAATTCCGTCTAAAAAAAAACCCCATGTCAAAATGGGGCTTCTCTTAGGCTGCTTTACTCAGCTGGTCTTCTTTTATTTTTTTCGTTCGCACCTCTTTTGATTCGAGGTCGAACGATTTTACTTGAATCCAATTTGACTTGATGTACTTCAAAACTTCCATCACTTTTCCGTCCATCTTGCTGCGAACTCGCTCACCTTTTTTAAACAATCTTCTCATCCAATAAGGGGTTTAGTTTTACATTCTTAACGCATATATATACTCACGAGGGTAATCCGGGTAAACACCTTCGAAGGTAATCAAATCTCCCGTTTTTTTCTTGGACAAGATATTGATTGCTTCTTTGGCAGACTTTACGCCAATGTTATCAATACGTGTAATAATAAAACCTGCTCTCATGTCAGTGTACTTTTCAATCTTACCCCTTTCCAATGACTTTACCTGTACACCATTCTCCAGATCAAGTTTTCTCAATACTTTCGAATCAACATCTTCCAAATCTACCCCCAAAGTAGAGATAGCATCTTTTGTCTCACGCTTAATCGTTTCAACATTTCCCCTTCTGTTTTTCAAGGTCACCGGAAATACGAGTGTCTTTCCTTTGCGATCAATCGTCATGATGATTTTGTCGCCCGGACGCTTTCTTCCGATGTATTCGATCAAAGCGGTGCTTGATTTAATAGGGGCTTCGTCAATTTTTACAACCACATCTCCCGGCTTGATACCTGCATCCTTCGCAGCACTTTTTTCTTCAGCATCACCAAATCCGCTGATGTAAGCACCTTCGTTCAACGAAAGATTTTCTTCTTTGGCCAAGTCGCTATCAATACTCCGGACTTCCACGCCCAACCATCCGCGCTGCACCGTTCCAAAAGCAAGAAGGTCTTCCACAATCTTACTCACAATGTTAGACGGTACCGCGAAGCCGTACCCTGAGTAAGACCCAGTCGGGCTTGCAATGGCGGTATTAATACCTAATAACCCGCCATCTAAGTTAACAAGCGCACCACCACTGTTACCGGGGTTAATGGCGGCATCTGTCTGAATAAAAGACTCAATGGCGCTATTGGGTTGCTGTCCGTTTCGCGTTGCGGGATTGTTTGAATTGATGATATTGATATTTCTTCCTTTGGCGCTTATAATTCCGGCAGTTACTGTAGAATTAAGATTAAATGGATTTCCGACAGCAAGGACCCACTCGCCCACTCTTGATTTATCGGAGTCGACAAAAGACAGAAAAGGCAGATCTTTTTGATTTACTTTGATGACCGCCAGATCAGTATCCGGGTCGGTTCCGATTACTTCTGCCTTTAATGTTTTATTGTCACTGAACGTCACCTCCAAAATATCCGCATCCTTCACCACGTGGTTGTTGGTCACAATATATCCATCCGCGTTAATGATAACTCCTGATCCAGAACTTTGACTTGGTCCTCTCTCCATCGGGCCGTTTGGGCCGAAGAAGAATTGAAAAGGATCATTGGCATCACGCTCACGAGCGATCGAATTACTGTTTTGAGAGGATCGAATGTGAACAACCGCCTTGGTCACTTTTTCTGCGGTGCCTGTAAAATCAAGAGCGACTGCTTCGCCTTTTTCATTGATGCGGTAGGCTACCTGCGCAGAAGGTACACCATTGATATGTTCAATTTTTACGTTTTGTTGTTGTTGGTTCTTATTGAACCACTGGTAAGCACTTAAGGTAACAACACTTCCTAGTAGGGCCGCTGCTAATAGAGATGCAAATTGCTTCATAAAAAGATAATTTTTTGTAGTTTACAAAAGAGCGTGGTAAAGATGAACGCTCTAATAAAAAAGTTTGATAGAATTAAACAATTTTCTAACACAGGATCAACCACTTCAGTTCAGTGCTAGTAAAAACGAAAAACGGATTAAAAAGTTCTAACTATTGCCATGGGGCTTATTTTTTTATCAGCTCGCCATTTTTGTATTCATACTCGATGGTTAGGTTTCCCTCCTGATCAAACCATTTTGACACGCCATCACGAACGCCATTTTTGTAGAGGCTTTCTTCCATCAGTTTGGCATTGTCGTAGTAGATTTTTACTTGTCCTTCTATTTTTCCATAACTATATACCCGCTCTTCTTTCAAGTTAGAGTAGTTGAATTCTTTATACTCTCCATGTCGAACTCCCTTATGGTAGTAGCAACGTTTTGTCAATTGACCATTGTTATTCAACTCTACGGAGATTCCCTCCTTTTCCCCGTTTATGTAGGTGGTTAAATTCTTTAGCAGGCCATTCGGATGATACTCTGACCATGTCCCCTGCTTTTTTCCATTTAAGTAGGCGCCATCAGCTGTTTTGGTCACTCCATTATCGGTAAAAGTTACTCGCACTAATCCGGGCGTATCGGCAAACTCTTCCCTCGCGCCACCCGGAGGAATTACACCTTCTTCGGTGGTATTACCTTGGGATATTGCATCAGCGGGCGCAGGTTGTTTGGAGCAGCTGATCAATGTTATCAATACTGCCATCAGTAGAATTCTCATGTCCTTATAAATTTGATTCGCGCCCAAATATATTAAGTAACTTTACTTTTTGTCAAGGGCATATTTTTGAAAAGTATAATGATAATTAAAGGAGTAATTGGATTAAAGCAGGGAAGAGATCATTCGGTGAAGAGATTTCATCCATGGATCTTTTCGGGGGCCATTCAAACAGTTGAAGGCACGCCCAATGAAGGAGATTGGGTTGAGGTAAAGGATGCTTCAAAGAAAACAGTTGGATTTGGACACTACCAAAAAGGGACGATTACTGTTCGGGTGCTTTCCTTTTCAGAAACACCACCCGGCATGGATTTATACAATTCAAAAATAACAGCCGCATTTCAACAACGAATTGGTACAAGCGTTCTAAATGAAAACACCAACGCTTATAGACTGGTGCACGGTGAAGGGGATGGCCTGCCAGGGCTCATCGTAGATATTTACCAAGGCGTTGCAGTCATGCAGGCTCATTCTACGGGGATGCACAACGACAGACAACTCATCAGCGTGGCTCTTCAAGAAGTTTTAAAAGATCAGCTAACGGCTGTCTATTACAAAAGTCAGAATACTCTTAAGCCAACAACCGAGAACGAGTATCTCTATGGAATGGCAGCATTGCCACATACCATTCTTGAGCACGGAAATAAATTTTTTGTGGATTGGGAGGAGGGGCAGAAGACAGGCTTTTTTCTAGACCAAAGAGAAAACAGAAAACTCCTCGGAGAAATGTCAGTTGGGAAAACCGTGCTTAACACATTCTGTTATACGGGTGGCTTTTCAGTGTATGCTTTACAGAACCTGGCGGCCTTGGTTCACTCGGTAGATTCATCGGAGAAGGCGGTTGACATGACCAGGAAGAACCTGCAGTTGAATGGTTTTGATTCGACAGAAAACGAATGCATATCCTCCGACACATTTACATTTATTAAAGACAAGAAGGATTTTTACGATCTAATTATTTTAGATCCCCCCGCCTTCGCGAAACATAAAGAAGCCAAACATCAGGCAATGAAAGGCTACCAACGCTTAAATGCAGAGGCGATGAGGATCATCAAATCGGGAGGAATATTGTTCACCTTTTCCTGCTCGCAAGTAGTGGATAGGCAATTGTTTTACGATACCGTTGTCTCAGCGGCAATACAAGCCGGCCGACAAATCAAAGTTCTGCATCATCTGTCGCAACCGGCCGACCATCCTGTTTCTATCTTTCATCGGGAAGGTGAGTACCTAAAAGGACTTGTGCTATACGTGGAATAACATTTCCATTTTTTCGGGACCAACTTCAAATTCAGATCTTTTTGCGATTTCTAAATAACTACATTTGTTAGGCGTCAGCAGACTAACCGTGGCCCGTAACGATTATACCGGCATACTATTTTTTACAAAACGTTGAAAACTATGGCACTCGAGAAATCAAAATTGCCCCATGTTGCTTACTTCTGTATGGAGTATGCCATGCAAAGCGACTTCAAAATTTATGCAGGAGGCTTGGGCATTTTGGCCGGTGATTACTTGAAGGGTGCGAAAGACCACGGATATCCTATGGTTGGACTTGGCATCAAGTGGAAGCAAGGCTACACCGATCAGCGAATCACAAAAGACGGGAAAGTGCTAGACACGTATCCCATTTACAAATATGATTTTCTGAAAGACACAGGGGTGATGGTTAGCGTTACCATTCGCAAGCGCGAAGTAAAGTGCAAGGTTTGGCTAGACGATACCCATGGTAATGTTCCTTTGTACTTGTTGGATACTGATGTACCCGGCAATGAAGACGCCTGGATAACCGGACAGCTCTATGGGTGGTTTGGCGAAGAGCGGATAGCACAGGAAATGGTGTTGGGTATAGGTGGAGTAAAGGCGCTCAGAGCACTTGGTATTAAGACCGATGTATATCATTTTAACGAGGGGCACGCACTTTTTGCAGGATTTGAATTGATGCACGAAAAATTGGAAGGCGGCAAGACCTTTGAGGAAGCTTTTGAAAAAACACGAAACGAAATAGTTTTTACCACACATACTCCTGTGGTACAAGGCAACGAATCGCACTATATCGACCGACTGTTGTACATGGGTGCAGACAATGGCAGCTTTTCTAAAAAGCAATTGAAGCAGCTCGGTGGTTCGCCATTTAATATGACGGTTGGCGCTTTGCGGCTTTCGAGAAAAGCAAATGCCGTTGCTAAATTGCATGCCGTTACTGCCAACAAGATGTGGAGTAAAGTAAAAGACCGCTCAGAAATTGTTGGAATCACCAACGCCATCCACCTACCCACATGGGTTGACTCCAGAATGATCGAAACTGCGGAGAGAGGAGGCGATTTAAGGTCGGCTCACTCGGTAAACAAGAAAAACCTTCTTGACTTTGTTAAGGAGCGCACAGGCGTTCAATTAAAGGAAGACTCACTGCTTATAGGATTCTCGAGACGAGCCGTGCCTTATAAACGCAGTGATTTTATTTTTACAGATCGACCTAAAATTGATGGCTTGTTTCGCAGCGGGAAACTCCAGATTATTTTTTCGGGAAAAGCTCATCCGCAAGATGATCGGGGAAAAGAAATTGTAGAAAATATTGTCGCGCTTACAAAAGAGTATCCCAACTCGGTGGTTTTCTTGGAGAACTACGACATGACGATCGGTTCAAAGCTGGTTAGAGGCAGTGATGTATGGCTAAATAATCCTCGCAGACCACAGGAAGCGAGTGGAACCTCAGGCATGAAAGCCGCTATGAACGGAGTGCTAAACCTAAGCATTTTGGACGGTTGGTGGCCGGAAGCTTGCCAGCACGGAGTCAACGGCTGGCAAATAGGTGATGGTTACGAGAACAAGAAAGAAGAAAAATTAGATGCCCATGATCAAAAAGCATTTTACAAAGTCTTGCTTCAGGAAGTTGTTCCATGTTACTATACCAATCAGAAAAAATGGGTAGAAATGATGAAGCAGAGCATACTTAGCACAAAAGAACAATTTGCAGTTAAACGTATGCTGGAGGAGTATTATGAAAAGCTGTATACAAGTAAGTAGTCTAATAGATGATTCCGATCAACATTGAGGAAAAATTTGCGGCTATTAAGGCATATTGGCATCCGTACCTTATTGGGGAGTTGAACGACAACTATTTGAAGCTTGCGAAAGTAAAAGACGAATTTGTCTGGCACAAGCATGACCACGAGGATGAGCTGTTTATCATTTACAAGGGGACTCTGATCATGGACTTCCGTGATAAAACAGTGGAAATAAAAACGGGCGAAGTTCTATTGGTGCCCAAAGGTGTGGAGCATCGACCGCGTACAAATGGTGAGGATGTTCATATTATGCTGGTTGAACCAAAGCAGACAAAACACACAGGCGAACTTGTAACGGAGAAGACCATAACTCAACTGGATTGGTTATAAGTGTTTGTCTAGCAAAAAAAGAGCCTGCATTTTTTGCAGGCTCTTCTTTTTTCGAATGGTTATTTGTTTAACCCAGATTATGCAATAGAAATTCTATTGCATAATTGACGAATGAAAATCAACGATTTAGCCCCAAGTAAGAAAACCAAGTTGGTGATTTTCATTGTCAGGGTTTAACCTTGACAAAACATTGGAAACCAATGTTTT
>JADBYK010000037.1 GCA_020403045.1 Cytophagales bacterium | reverse complement strand
TGTCAAGGTTAACCCTCGTGACGCTTGCGGTCAGAGTCAGACATTTATCGTCTGACCTGACAATTAAAATCACCAACTTGGTTTTCTTACTTGGGGCTAAATCGTTGATTTTCATTCGTCAATTATGCAATAGAATTTCTATTGCATAATCTGGGTTTATGTAGTAGCTTGTCATGGATACATGGCAATGAACGAATCTTTTCTGCACTATATCTGGCAATTCCAATATTTCGATAAAGCCAATCTGGAAACACAGCAGGGTGAGCAAGTATCGATATTTAAAACCGGTTGGCTCAATACGAATGCCGGTCCGGATTTTTCGGGTGCTAAGATTCGTATCGGTGACCTTGATTGGGTGGGGAATGTGGAGATACATCAGAAAGCTTCCGATTGGATAGCTCATTCACACACTCAAGACAAGGCTTATGAAAACGTGATCCTTCACGTGGTTTGGGAAGGAGATGAAGTAATCAAAAGAATGGATGGGTCGGTTATTCCAACTATTGAATTGAAGGATCGGGTAGATGAATCGTTGTTGAAGGCCTACCGAAAACTGATTACTAGTGGCACCGTCATTCCCTGCGAAAAATCATTTCAGTCTGCCGATGAATTGATCAAGTTGTCGATGGTAGAAAAATCGCTTTTGAAAAGGCTGGAATATAAAGCCCACGAGGCGCAGCAGGTATTGCAATCCAACGGAGGCGATTGGCAAGAAACCGCCTATCAGCTTTTAGCCAGAAACTTCGGATTTAAAATTAACAGCGAATCTTTCTTTCAATTGGCAAAATCCCTTCCTTATAAAATTATTGCAAAGCACTCTTCTAATTTATTACAGTTGGAGGCGTTGCTGTTTGGCCAGGCAGGCATGCTGGAAACAAAAACGAAGGATGAATATGTCACGGCATTGTTTGAAGAATATCTATTTCTTTCCAAAAAATATTCGATCTACGATTCCCGTCTTTCCACGGCTCAATGGAAGTTCCTTCGTTTGCGGCCTGCCAACTTTCCCACGCTTCGCATTGCACAATTTGCTTCACTGATGGCATCGGAAAAGAGTCTTTTCCCGACATTCATCGAGGCAGATTCATTTGATAAATTGCAATCTGTTCTATCGTGTTCGCCTTCGGTTTATTGGCATTCTCATTTTCATTTTGCCCGAAAATCGAAAACAAAAATTCACTCGTTCGGGCAGGCATCGAAAGAGAACGTGATCATCAACACGATTGTTCCTTTGTGGGTGGCGTTTGGAAAGGCCAAAGATGATCAGCGGTATGTTGATCGCGCCATGGAAATTCTTCAGCATATTCCGGCAGAAGTAAACAAGATCACTAAAATATGGTCGGGTCTTGGCATGTCACTACAATCTTCGTTTGATTCACAGGCATTGATCGAACAATACAATACCCTTTGCCAGAAACGAGATTGCCTCAATTGTGTGGTTGGCGCGTCACTCCTTCGTCCTCAATGAGTGCTCTATTAATCGTAAATTGTATAGCGATCATTGGCTTCGCCATCGGTTTCCAGCGTTCGTTTGGGGTCGACCTGCAGAAATTTTATTGGTTCGCTTTTTTTATCAAGTGGTTGGCTGCCCTATCTCTTGGGCTCGTGTATACATACTACTATCCGGGAGGAGACACATGGACTTATTTTGAGGAAGCAAAAAAGTTATCACTTCTTGCAACGTCCGACTTTTCTCAATTTAGAGAGCTATTCCTGACAAGCAACGACACAAGTACGGTGACGCATTTTTTATATGTGCATGACCGCTCGTTTCTTTTCGTAAAAATAGTCAGTCTCTTAAATCTAATTTCAGGGAACAGTTATTGGGTAACCGCCTCCTATTTTTCGTTGGTTTCATTTTTTTCAAGTTGGTTTTTACTTGTTCAACTGAAAAGATTCGTCCCGGACTCAACCCGAGCAGCAGTGGTAGCCATTTTTTTATTTCCATCGATACTTTTTTGGTCTTCCGGTTTACTGAAGGAAACGTTGGCAATGGTCGCAATTTATTATTTAACGGCTGTCCTGATTCAACTTTTGGGTGGTGCCAAAGTGCGCCTCGTGCAATGGGCGTTAGTGTTTCTTTCTCTTTGGATAGGTTGGTCGACCAAATACTATTGGTTGGGTATTTTTGTTGCAGCTTGGCTCTCGTCTTTGTTTGTGTTCCTTTTAACAAGGAATACAAAAATTTCGCAGCGTAAATCAGTTTTAGGTTGGCTCGGTGTGTTTCTGTTGCTTGCTGCAGCGGCAAGTTTTGCCCATCCTAATTTTCGCCTTGAGCGGGTGATGGAGGTAATCGTTTCTAACCATGATCTCTCTGTTTTGCACTCAAAAGGCAATAACTATATCCATTATTATGATCTTCTACCTACTGTTGCGAGTATGGCTGTTAATTCTCCGTGGGCTTTGTTCTCTGCCCTTTTCAGGCCAATGCCTTTTGAGGCCACTGGCCTTCCATCAGTTCTGGCCTCGTTGGAAAATCTGATCATTCTTGTGCTTGCTGTTTCCTATTTGGCATCTGCGCGAAAGAAAAGTCCTTCATTTGCCATTCCTCTTATTGTTTTTTCGGTCGTGCTTTGTGTCTTCCTTGCGTTGTCGACACCCAATTTTGGCACACTCTCTCGCTATCGGGTGGGGTTCCTCCCCTTCCTGATTTTTGTTTTTTCTTTCCGCAATCCGTTGTTAAACTATTTGACCAGACGAATTTCTTTTTTTACCAAGTAGTTCGATCAATCCCTACCTTTGTGCCATGGAGAACCCGGTGATCATCTTTGGAGCAAACGCACTCGGTCGTGCGGCAAAAGACATTTTTGAAAATAATGACGTAGTTGTCTATGGTTTTTTAGATGACGATAAGAAACTACATAAATCCATCATTGATGAAGTAGTGGTATTAGGTGATACCGATGACGATGGCTTTTTGAAGTTGATTGGTAAAAAGTGTGAGGCATTTATTGCCATTGATGACAATAAGCTCAGAAAAAATATTGTGAGTGTGTTGAAAGACGTTCGTCACGTACAACCCGTGAATGCTGTACACCCCAAGTCATTTGTTTCTCCCAAAGCAGAAATCGGCCATGGCAACTTTATTGATTATGGAGCGTACCTGGCTCCGGCTGCAAAAATGGGAAGCTATTGCCTGATTCATGCTAATGTGTCGATAGGTGTTGAGGCCACTTTGGGAGATTTGGTGCAGGTGGGCGATGGTTCAAACATCAATTCCGGTGTGCAGATAGAAGACGAAGTATTTATCGGCTCTGGGGTCACCATCGTTTCGGGAGTGTCGATTGGAAAGGGTGCACGAATTGGTGCTGGTTCTGTGGTGATAGCGTCAGTGAAAGCAGGAGAAACCGTCTTCGGAAATCCTGCGCAAAAGGTGAGCCGATAACTAAACTGAATATGCCCAAATACACAGAGACCGATTTGATTCTGAATAAAGATGGGAGCGTCTACCATCTCAATCTTTTACCAAAACATATTTCTGATACTGTTATTGCGGTGGGAGACCCTAGCCGGGTTTATATGATAAGTCAACTATTTGATGAAGTTGAATTTGAAATGAACAAACGAGAGTTTATCACTCACGTGGGTAAGTATAATGAAAAAAAGATTACTGTAATCAGCACAGGAATCGGAACCGACAATATTGAGATTTTTTTTACGGAATTAGACGCGCTGGTGAATATCGATTTGAAAACACGAGAACCAAGAGCGAAGAGAAAGAAATTAAAGGTAATTCGAATCGGCACTTCAGGAGCTCTACAAGAGGATATTGCAGTGGGTTCTCACCTGGTTTCTGATTATGCTGTTGGTTTCGACAATCTGATGAACTTCTATGATCTGCCGATGGATGACTTCGAGACGGGCTTGGCTCATGACATTCAAAAGAAGATCGGCCTTCCGTTCATGCCGTATGTAGCACGAGGCTCTGAATCGCTTCGCAAGCAACTGGCTTTTGATATGCAGGTGGGCAACACCGTGACTTGCCCAGGCTTTTACGCCCCCCAAGGAAGAGAGCTACGAGTCCCTATCCGGTTCCCGAAGTTGCTGGAAGACTTGAACTATTACCATAAAGGCGACTTTTGGCTTACGAATTTTGAAATGGAAACAGCCGCGTACTACGCGATGGGTAGATTGCTGGGACATGAAGTGCTAAGTGTGAATGCCATCATCGCCAATCGCATGAAGAATAAATTTTCAAAAGATCACACCAAAGTAGTGGAGTCGCTGATTGAAAAAGTGATTGATCGGATTTAGAGTGGGAGATACGAAGATTCTCGTAGTGGGTTAAAATATTTGCAATGCAATTGCTTCAAACAATACCACTTAATGGGTATTGTTTCCCATTTTACAAACCTTCATCTTTAAGTGTCAAAACCCTTCACCATGAACACTTCAAGGCTTTTCTTCTACGTGGCTGCTTTAATTTTTACAGCTGTTTCTCTACAAGCCCAGCAACAAAAGTATGCCCTCGTCATTGGCGCGCAAAATTATACTTCCCTGCCCCCACTCCGCAATTCACTGACTGATGCAAAGGATTTGACAAACGTGCTTCGATCAAAAGGATTTAAGGTAGAGACACTTCTTGATCCCAAAACGAAAGCGCAATTAAAAGATGCCATCATTCGGTACAGGGATGCGATGCAAAACGTAGTGGGTGGTGTGGGTATCATTTTCTATGCAGGGCATGGTATGCAGTTTGAGGGGAATAACTACGTTATACCCACTACTGCCAAACTTGAATTGTCAAGTGACCTGGATGATCAATGCTTAAAAATGAACGCAGTGATGTCAGTACTCAATTCAACCAATAAGTCATTGAATATTCTTTTCTTAGATGCGTGCCGGAGCATCCCCAGTTTTAACCGCGACTCCGAACAGGGTTGGACAAAAGTAAATGCACCTCGGGGTTCTATAGTTGTTTTTGCAACTGAGGCAGGAAAAGTAGCGTCTGATGGAAATGGAAAAAATGGCCTATTTACTTCCAAATTGCTCACACGAATCAATGAGCCCGGGCTGAACATCACAGACGTTCTGAAGCGTGTAAAGCAAGATGTATTTGCTGCATCCGATGAAAAACAACTTCCTTCGTTGGAAGACAATTCAATTGGGGGTGATTTCTTTTTCACTCCTGGCTCCAAAACAACCATTGCCGATGGTGCCGAACCCCTATCTCAACCTCTTGTAAAAACAGAACCAGTTATAGTTTATAAAGCCCCAATAAAAACTGGTTTGGACTATGGCTACGGCACGGTCGATGCCCGCACGGTAAAAGTAGGCAAGCAAGAATGGCTCGGCAAAAATTTGAACCTAGATCACTTTGCTAATGGCGACCCTATCCCCGAGGCAAAAACAGAGGACGAATGGAAACTAGCGGGCGAAAACAAACAACCCGCTTGGTGCTATTATGATAATGAACGCGCCAACGGCCGTAACTATGGCAAGCTGTACAATTGGTATGCGGTAAACGACCCGCGCGGTCTTGCCCCAAAAGGTTGGCACGTGCCAAGCGATGATGAGTGGACCGCCATTATCAACCACTTGGGTGGAGAAGCTATGGCCGGCACTTCTTTAAAAAATACATATGGTTGGGAAAATAACGGAAATGGTAACAATAATAGCGGTTTTGCAGGCCTTCCGGGTGCCTTTCGTGGCCACAATGGAGGATTCAGCAATATTGGTGAGGACTGTTACTGGTGGAGCTCTTCGGAGAGCTCAGCGGGGAAAGCTTGGAACCGCTTTTTGAACTATGACGATGGAGGTGTGAACAGGTTCTACGACTACAAGGGTTGCGGTTTTTCTGTGCGGTGCGTAAGGGATTGATTTATTTGACTATCTGCATTTTCCTTCTCAGTGGAGTCTCCCGCCTCGGGCACTCCGAGCATTTTTACTAGAAGAATAAATTTTCAAAATATTCAACGTAACTAGTGGAGTCGCTGATTGAAAAAGTGATCGATCGGATTTAGTCGTTAGCAAGAGTCGACTAATACGTCATGCTATCCATCCGCACAATCTGTTTGCCTGCTTTGAACGGCTCGTTGTTGCAAAACCCCGACAGTACGCGATGAGCAATCTGTTCAATTACTAATTCTTCTTTGGATTTTCCCTCTTTGCCTAGCCAGTAAACACGTTGAGGATGCTCGCTCATGTCCTCAACACACGATTTGGCGTGTTGGTATTGATCGGGAGTAAACGTAATGGTGAAGCAGGTTTTTACTTTTTGCGTTTCCATAGTCGATAGTATTTTAGGGTATAGGAATTTCGATCTCCGGTTACTGCTACAAAGATCGATCAAATGATTATCCGTTAACAACAGTAATGCCAGAAATCGACTATTAATTTTAAGTAAAATGGAATTGATTCAAAATAGTGTTGCCCGCATTCGGTCATTCCTGTTCGGGGATGGGAAAATTATTGCAGAGGGGCTACATTGAATTGTTAACTTTGCGCCCAGAAATGAGAAACTACGAAATCCATACATTGCCCAACGGGATCAGGGTGATACACAACCAGGTAACGTCCACCAAAATTGTTCATTGTGGTATTATGCTCGACATTGGAAGCAGAGACGAAAACCCGGCTAATCAGGGCATTGCCCATTTCTGGGAACACATGGCCTTCAAGGGAACCAAGAAGAGAAAGTCCTTTCACATCCTCAATCGGTTAGAATCTTTGGGTGGAGAATTAAATGCCTTTACCGACAAGGAGAAGATCATGTTCTACGCCTCCCTTCGAGATGAATATTTTGAAAGAGCCATAGAATTATTGGCAGACATCACGTTCGATTCTGTTTTTCCAGCCGCGCAAATTGAAAAAGAGCGGCATGTGATTTTGGAAGAGATGTCCATGTATTACGATGATCCGGAGGATTCGTTGCAGGATGAGTTTGATGCACTTATTTTCTCCGGACACTCTTTGGGCATGAATATACTGGGCACCAAAAACACTGTGGGTAAGTTTAAGCGGGCCGATTTTAAATCCTTTGTAAAAGAGCACTTAGATACTTCCCGAATCATCTTCTCATCCGTAGGGAATATTTCGATGGAAAAGGTCATCCAATTGGCTGAAAAATACTTGGGTCGTATACCGGCTGTCGCATCAGTAAAGAGAAGAAAAAGATTTTCAAACTACAAAGCAAAAGATCTTGCCTTGAAGCGTGAGGTCAAGCAGGGGAGGTGTGCCATCGGGCGGCCAGCGTACAAAGTGACTGACGACAAGCGAAGTGCATTTTATGTCCTCACTAGCATATTAGGTGGTTCGGGAATGAATTCGCGTCTGAATCTGGCACTTCGCGAGAAGTATGGATTTGTGTATTCAATAGGATCGCACTTTGTACCCTTCACCGATACGGGTATTTTTATGATCTCGTTTGGCACGGAGCCTTCTCAAATGAAAAAAAGTATTGAGTTGGTGAAAGTAGAGCTAAAGAAACTGCGCGATATGCCGCTTGGTATAAAACAACTGGCTTCCTCGAAAGAGCAAATACTAGGTCATTTAGCTATGGCTGAAGAAAGCAACATCAGCTTTATGATGATGATGGCTCGTAACTTGTTGGATTTGAAAAAGATTGTTACGTTCGAAGAACTTCAGGAAAGAGTGAAAGGTATATCTGCATTGCAACTCCAGCAAATTGCGAATGAGATGTTTCAAGAAGATGAACTGAGTTGTTTAATTATGGAGCCCAAATAGGCAGATGGAGTTTATACCCCTCGAGATTGATAACTATGCCCGAGCCCACACATCGGTAGAATCTGATTTGTTAAAAAAGATTTATCGGGATACACAAGCAGATATCCTGATGCCGCGCATGGTGTCTGGTCATTTACAGGGAAGATTCCTTTCAATGATCAGTAAGATGATCCAACCTTCCGCAATTTTAGAAATTGGAACCTTTACCGGGTATTCTGCGATTTGTTTGGCAGAAGGCCTTCGGCCAGGTGGTCGTATTGTGACGATCGACAATAATGAAGAACTAGAAAATCGGGTTCGAGGTTATTTTGAAGAGGCAAAATTGGGTGACGCCATAGAGTACTTGATTGGCGATGCAACTCAGTTGATACCGACTATATCCACCGAGTTTGACCTGGTCTTTATTGATGCAGATAAAGAGAATTATAGCCTTTACTATGACCTCGTATTTGATAAAGTGAGGGTAGGTGGTTTTATCATTGCCGATAATGTGCTTTGGAGCGGCAAAGTGGTGCAATCAAAATTGGACAAAGACACTCGAGCGGTTGCCGCCTTCAATCAAAAAGCCAAAGATGATGAACGCGTTTTATGCATGCTCTTGCCGCTGCGCGATGGGCTCATGCTTATTCAAAAGCTCAAAAATTAACAGACCAAAAATTGGTTACGTTCTTTTCACTACCTTTGATACCATGAGACTTTTTGCAGTCGCACTCATTTTTTTTGGAGTTGCTGCCTCATACGCGCAAGCTCCTGTGGTGCCCCACAAAATGCATTTTGCAGATATGACCCTCGCCATTCGCGATGAGGCAAGACGCGAAATTCAAAAAGATGTTGATGCACTTGTCCGAAACCCAAAGTACTTTGATCAAAAGGTGGAGCGAGCAAAACGGTACTTTCCTATCATCGACAAGATTTTTTTGGAGGAAGATGTGCCGCTGGATTTGAGATACCTGGTTTTGCAGGAGAGTTCGTTGGTGGCCGATGCGGTTTCCGTCTCCAATGCGGTGGGATTTTGGCAGTTTAAGGATTTTACTGCGATCAGCGTAGGCCTGCGGGTAGACTCGCAGATTGACGAAAGGATGAATATTTTCTCTGCCTCAAGAGGTGCGGCCAGGTATCTCAAGCAAAATAATCAGCAATTCGATAACTGGATATTAGCATTGCAAGCCTACCAAATGGGCGCAGGTGGTGTCAAAAGAGCAGTGGGAGACAATCACAATGGAAAGCGTCATTTTGAGGTTACAGCGGACACGTATTGGTACATCAAGAAATTCATTGCACATAAGGTAGCGTTTGAAAATGCAGTCGAAGGTTCTCCACAAGTAGCAGCGGCCACCATCGAATTAAAGGCAAAAAAGTCGCTGACCGAATTAGCCAAAGAAGTAAATGTAGAAGAAGCCGTTCTTCGCGAATACAATAAGTGGATACTCACAGGCATGATCCCGGACGATAGAGTATATGTGGTGGTTGTGCCAAATGGTGTCATGGGTAGTGCAGTAAATCCCGCATCAGTATTGGCGTCTAAAACAGCCTCTAAGGCCAAGCCAATTCCCTTCAAGAAGACCCCGCTGCAACATGAAATCAAATTCATTAATGGGTTGAGAGCCATAAAAGCATTAGAAGGTGAAACACTGGTTGGGTTGACCGATCAGGCAGGTGTTACGTTGGCTCGCTTTCTGAAATTTAATGAAATGCAGATAGATCATCCTATCGAACCTGGCTTGTTTTATTTTTTGGAACGGAAGAAAAAGTCGTCTGCCGTGGTTCAGCACAAAGTCAAACTTGGCGATGATCTCTGGTCGATCAGTCAGCAGTACGGGCTACAGCTCAAAAAACTAAAGAAATGGAACAACGGCCACGAGGGCAATAGGTTACAAGTGGGTTCAATAGTTTGGTTGACATCGGGCAAACGAATAGAACAACCACTACCCACACTTCCTGATGTGCCAAAGGAACAAATTGTTGCACTCGAACAGGAATCATTCAATTGGGAGGTAAAGGCTGTGGAGAGTCAGGCAGCTCAAGTGGATTCGTCAACTGCGGTGGTTGTTAGGCAAGTTGAAGCGGCCCAAGTGCCCAAGGTGACTTTTAATGAAGATCGGTTTGCAAAGGAACATTTGGTGGCAAAGGGTGAAACGTTGTACTCCCTTTCTAAAACCTATGGGGCATCTGTTGTCGACATTGCGAAATGGAATAATTTAGCCATTGATAATGGGCTCTCAATTGGGCAGAAGATTATTTTGTTTCTGCCAAAAAAAGAGGAAAAGTTACATGAAACTTCTGAGGCCGATGTAAACCCAACTATCGATAAATCGCTAGTTCACTTGGTTTCCCAAAGCGACACATTGTATGCCATTGCCAGGCAATACGGAGTGACAATCAAGGACTTAATGGATTGGAACGACAAAAAAGAACTAAGTGTGAAAGAAGGCGAAAAAATCAAGGTGCGAAGAAAGTAACCGTATTTATTTGTCGTTATTTCATAGAAACCTTACGAAAACGGGATTCAAAGCAATAGGTCTCTAACAAAACTCCCAAAAAAGAATAATTTTGTACTCCAAGCAGCCAAAGTAGGCTTAAATTTTTGGCTGGATAAGTTGTTTAATGAATTAGAAAAAATGGTGTCAAATACTTCGAAGGTATTGGATTTGGTGATGTTGGTTGATGATAATGATACTGATAATTTTATCAGTAAACGGATCATTGAGATAACCAAATTTTCCAAACGCGTGGAAGTCAAGAGTTCTGGTAAGGGAGCTTTAGACTATTTGCGTGAATTTCAGAGTGATGCGGATAACCTTCCCAGTATTATTTTTTTGGATATTAACATGCCAATTGTAGACGGCTTTGTTTTTCTTTATGAGTTCGAAAAATTTGGAGAGCTAGTTCGCAATAAATGCAAAGTCATCATCCTTTCGAGTTCTGACAACAAGCGCGACATCGATAAAATTGTCAACAATGATTTCGTAATTAAATTCATTACCAAGCCCCTCACAGAAGTGGCCTTGGATGAGATCCGCCTGAGCAATATTTAGACTTTCAAAGCTGGTTTTGTAATTTTACCGCAAAACTAACGTTGAAAATATGCTCACTTTAAGGACATTAGGATATTACGCTTTTATATCGATTGCATTAGCGTTCTGTTTCCAATACGCGGAAGCACAAGTTGTGAAAGTTGACACTTTAACCCATTGGAAAAAGGCTTTCAAAGCAGGTCTCAATCTCAATCAAGCCTCTTTTTCATCCAACTGGAAAGCGGGGGGAATAAATTCTATCGGCTTCAATGCCTATTTGAACTATAAGGCCAACTATAAAAACGGAGCCAACTCATGGGATAATGAGATTGACCTTTTGTATGGAATGGTGAATAATGCCGGACAAGGCACTCGCAAGACACTAGATCGCATTTTTTTAGATACTCGCTATGGGCGCTCTATCACCTCGAAATGGGACTTCTCCTTTTCTGCAAACTTGCAATCTCAATTTGCTGAAGGATTTTCCTACGCAAAAGACGCAGCAGGCGTTGAGCAAGCAACGTTGATCTCTGGTGCCTTTGCTCCCGCTTATATTACCGCTGCTCTGGGGTTTGAATATCACCCAACTGATTATTTCAAGTTGCGTCTTTCTCCCTTCTCACCGCGGGTGACCATTGTAAACGACACACGACTTTTCACGACAAGTAATCCAACACCCTATGGAGTGGCGCTTGGTGAAACGACCCGTTTTCAATGGCTGGCATTCCAAATGCTGGCAGAATTTAATAAAGACATTGCTCCCAATGTAAATTTGAAGTGGCGCTATATTCTGTTTGCCGATTACGAAAAACTGGAGCTAAATAAAATTGACCATCGATTGGACTTGAATCTGACGGCAAAGGTGAATAAGTTTATCAATGTCAGTTTCGGTGGTATCGCGATGTATTTTTATGACCAGGACAAAGAAATTCAGATAAGTCAGGCGCTGTCATTGGGGGTTGCCTATACCTTCCAGAATTTCGAGGAGAAGAAATAATTTTTTTTTGAATTTAATTGAAACCCCACCCGCAAAAGTGGGGGTTCTTTTTTATTTTGCTGTATGGAGAGAGTCACCATCAGGCGGTCAGCGTTCGAAGATACAGCTGCTATGCGCGAAGTTGCCATTCGCTCTTATTACGATACGTTTGCAGATTCCAATACGCCCGAAAATATGGAGGCGTTTTTTACAGAATCCTATAATTTGGCGAAACTGGAAGAGGAATACTACGAACCACTTTCAGTACTCTATCTGGCATGTGATGAAGAGAAAGTAGTTGGTTTTTTAAGGCTTCGTGTCAATGACGAGGTTAAGAATGAGCTCGGGGAAAACACCATCGAACTTCAGCGTCTTTACATTGATACCGCTTATCACGGAAAGCAGATCGGCAAACATTTGATGGAAAAGGCGTTGATCTATGCTAGGGAAAATCACTATGATTGGATTTGGTTGGGTGTTTGGGAGCGTAACTTCAACGCGCAGCATTTTTATGCTAAGTGGGGTTTTGAGAAATTTGGCGAACATGTTTTTCAAATGGGCGATGACCCACAAATTGATTGGCTTCTGAAAAAGAAATTATAGTTTAACGGGTAGTAACTTATGTCAAAAGAAAAATTCATTACCGCTATTACTTCTTCCTACACATTTCCGTCTGCTTCAATTTTTTTAGGTGCTGGGGTGTTCGATGGTGACATTGTGAAAGAGGCAAGGGTAAACCTATCATTGAAAATGATGAATCGCCATGGCCTTGTCTCAGGTGCTACAGGCTCCGGCAAAACGCGCACGCTTCAATTGATGGCCGAACAGCTTTCGCTGGCAGGTGTCCCCGTTTTTATGCCTGATATGAAGGGCGATGTTTCGGGAATGGCGAAAGAAGGTGAAGCCAATGAAAAGATCAATGAACGACTAAAATCAATTGGTCTTGAGGGCTATAAACCCACAGGATTTCCCATTGAACTTTATTCACTTAGTGGAAAAGTAGGAGTACAAATGCGTGCTACGGTTACTGAATTTGGCCCCGTGATGTTAAGCAAGGTCTTGGAGCTAAATGATATTCAGAGTGGTGTGTTGATGATTCTTTTCAAATATGCGGATGATAAAAAGCTTCCCATTGTTGATTTGAATGACTTGAAAAAGGTTCTTAACTATTTGTCAGAAGGCGTGGGGGCGGCAGAAATCAAAGAAGCCTATGGAAAAATTTCATCATCAACGGCTGGCACCATCCTGCGAAAAATTGTGGCGATGGAACAACAGGGTGTAGCGCAACTGTTTGGTGAAAAATCTTTTGATATCGAGGACTTAGTGGAAAAGGTGGATGGGAGAGGAGTGATCAGTTTACTAAACGTATCTGATGTGCAAAGTCAGCCTGCGATTTTCTCTACGTTCATGCTTTCTTTGTTGGCCGAACTCTATCAAAAACTACCGGAGGCTGGAGACTTAGATAAACCAAAGTTGGTGTTCTTCATTGATGAGGCGCATTTGCTTTTCAAGGATGCCCCTAAAGCATTCATGGATCAGATCGAGCAAGTCATTCGACTCATTCGTTCCAAAGGCGTGGGCATCTTTTTTTGTTCGCAGTTGGTACAAGATATACCGCCAACTGTTTTATCACAATTAGGCAACAGGGTAAGTCATGTGATACGTGCATTCACCCCCAATGATGTGAAGGCGCTGAAGGAAACGGTAAAGACATTTCCTCAATCTGAATTTTACGATTTAGAGAAACAGTTTACTCAGCTGGGTACCGGCCAAGCTTTCGTAACAGTATTAAACGAGAAGGGTATTCCCACGGAAACGGTAACCGTGCATTTGGCTCCACCTGCTTCCTTGATGGGACCCTTGGCTGAAAGTGAGTACAAAGACCAATTGAATCAATCGTCAATTTTCAAAAAATACCAGGAGGTGATTGATCCCCAAAGCGCGTTTGAAATATTAACGGAAAAACTAAAGGCTCAGGATGAAGAGCAGGCCGAGGCAAAGCAGCAAGCAGAAGAACAAAAGCCTGCACGCACGACAAAGACCGAAAAGAGTACGTTTGAGCAGGTAATCAATTCACCAATTACCAAACAAATTGGAAAAGAGGTCGTAAGAGGTGTCTTCGGGATGCTGTTTGGTACTACGCCAAGAAGGAGTACTACAAGGCGCAAATGGTAGCGAACATTGATGATCACCCATTAAATTAAGAAGGTCATTTCACGCTTTTGGCTTATTTTTGCGGCTCTGAAAAATAAGAATTATAGAAATGGCCGATTACAGCAAAGAAGAGATCAAAAACATTGAGCAGAAGTGGCGCAATGAATGGGAAAAGCGTGCCCTCTACAAAGTCAACAAAGACACTTCAAAGCCAAAGTACTACGTCTTAGACATGTTTCCCTACCCATCCGGGGCTGGCCTGCATGTCGGACATCCACTTGGGTATATTGCTTCGGATATTGTAGCACGATTTAAACGGATCAAAGGTTTTAATGTGTTGCACCCGATGGGGTTCGATGCATTTGGGTTGCCGGCTGAACAGTACGCACTGGAGCACGGCATTCACCCCGCCATTTCAACACAGGATAACATCAACAACTTCAAAAGGCAGTTAGGGAAAATTGGATTTTGTTACGACTGGAGCCGTGAGGTTCAAACCTGTGACCCTTCTTACTACAAATGGACGCAATGGATCTTTTTGCAAATCTTCGATAGCTGGTTCAACCGAAAAAAAGAAAAGGCAGAGCGAATTTCTGAGTTGATTTCGATTTTTGAGAACGAGGGAAATGCAAACCATCCCATTCAAAATTCAAAATTTAGAATTAAGAATTTCAGCGCAGCTGAATGGAAAGGTTTTGATGAAAGAACACAACAAGAAATCTTGATGCAATACCGTTTGGCGTACTTGGCCTATACGGATGTGAATTGGTGCGAGGCATTAGGTACAGTGTTGGCCAACGATGAAGTGATCAACGGTGTCAGTTACCGAGGAGGGTTTCCGGTCGTGAAAAAGCAAATGCGCCAGTGGAGTTTGCGCATCACTGAATATGCCGATCGCTTGCTGAAAGGATTGGACGAAATCGATTTTAGCGAGTCGATGAAAGACATTCAGCGGAATTGGATTGGGAAGAGTGTAGGCGCGGAGCTGGAATTCAAAATTCAACATTCAGAATTCAAAATTAAAGTTTTCACAACACGACCCGATACTATTTTTGGAGTTGATTTCATGGTGATTGCACCGGAGCATGAACTGGTGAAGCAGATTACTTCTGACGCGCAGCGAGAAGACATAGAAAAATATCTCAAGTACGTAGAAAGTCGATCGGAAGTAGACCGAATGGCTGAAGTGAAGAAAATCACGGGAGCGTTTACTGGTGCGTACGCAACCAATCCATTCAACGGAAATCAAATTCCTATTTGGATCAGTGAATATGTATTGGCAGGATATGGCACAGGCGCGATTATGGCCGTGCCATGTGGTGACGAGCGCGATCATAAGTTTGCGAAGCACTTTAAGTTGCCTATTACCAATATCATCGGTTCGCACTACAATGGCGAAGAAGCCAATCCAACAAAAGATGCTGTTCTCGAAAATTCCGGTTTCTTGAATGGCCTGGTGATGCGCGATGCCATTGACGTAGCCATTCAGGAATTAGAAAAGAGAGGCATCGGCAAACGACAAGTAAATTATAAAATGCGCGATGCAGGTTGGAGCCGCCAACGCTATTGGGGCGAGCCGTTCCCTGTCGTGTTTAAGGATGATATGCCCTATGCGATGAAGGAAAGCGAACTTCCCTTAGAGTTGCCGCCTTCTGATAACTTCAAGCCATCGGGCAATGGAGAAGGTCCATTGGCCAACCTGGCGGATTGGATCAATTTCGCGGCTGATCAGAAACGCGACAGCAACACCATGCCCACACACGCTGGTGCAGCATGGTATTTTTTGCGCTACATGGATCCAAATAATACAACTGCATTCGCAGATCCCAAAGCTCTCGACTATTGGAAACAGGTGGATGTGTATATTGGTGGAGCAGAACATGCAGTTGCTCACTTGCTGTACGCTCGGCTGTGGACAAAAGTATTGCACGATCTAGGTTACCTCAAATTTGATGAGCCGTTTAAGAAGTTGATCAATCAGGGTAAGATTACCGGGGATTCGAGGTTTGTGTATAGATTGAAGAAATCAGCTATGGGTGATAAAAAGTCAGATCCTAACCCTGAATTACCAAATGTATTTGTTGGATATACGACAGCAAAAAAGGTAATGGATGAAGTAAAGGATTCTGAAATTGACAAGTTAAATCAAGAGTATGATAGTCAGTTAAGAGCTTTGAACGAAGGAAAGAATAGCTATACGTTTTCAGAAAACCTTTCTGTTATTCAGATGCATGTCGACATAAGTTGTGTTGATGGACTTGAACTAGATGAGGCAGCTTTAAAGAAGTGGAAGCCTGGGGAATTCGAAAATGCTATGTTTATTCGCGACAATGAAGGCAAATACATTTGTGGCTCTGCTATCGAAAAGATGAGCAAGTCATACTACAATGTTGTTAACCCCGATGAAATTATAAATAACTACGGAGCCGACACACTCCGTATGTACGAAATGTTCTTGGGGCCATTAGAAGCTTCAAAGCCTTGGAGTACACAAGGCATTGATGGCGTGTTTAAGTTTTTGCGCAAGGTTTGGAATTTGATTCATGACCAATCAGGTAATTTGAAAGTCAGCGAAGCCGAGGCTACACGTGAGGAATTGAAAGTACTGCATAAAACAATCAAAAAAGTAGAGCAGGATATTGAAAATTTTTCATTCAATACTTCCGTGAGTGAATTTATGATTTGTGTGAACGAATTGGGTTCTTTAAAATGTGATAAGCGTGCCATCGTAGAGCCATTGGTAATCGCTCTTTCTCCCTTTGCTCCGCATATTGCAGAAGAACTTTGGGAAAAGTTGGGACATAGAGAAAGTATTTTGATGGCTACTTATCCAAAATACGATGATCAGTACTTGGTGGAAAGTACATTCAGTTATCCTATCTCTATCAACGGCAAGGTGCGTGCTCAAATGGAGTTCGCTTTAGATATGCCGAAGGAAGACATTGAAAAAATCGTTCTTGCCTCTGAAATTGTTCAGAAGTGGACGGAAGGCAAACCACCTAAGAAGATGATTGTGGTGCCTGGGAGGATTGTAAACGTGGTGTTGTAATAGTTTCACGCAAAGGCGCGAAGTCGCGAAGCGTTTACCAAATTGGCTTGCGCCTAAACGGCTTTGCCTGAGATAAGAATATGAACAGCATACTTCAACAATTTGGCTCTCAATTTCAAAATGCGTCCTTAGAACCCATATCGGGTGGATTGATTAACCAAACGTGGAAGGTGAGCGCAAAAGGGGAGAGCTTCGTTCTCCAACGCATTAATGATACTATTTTTAAAGAGCCTGCGAAAATCGCCACTAATGTTCGCTTGCTGGCAGATCATCTGGCGTCAATTGGTTCTGACTATTTTTTGGTATCTCCAATACGAACTGAACGTGGCGAAGAGTTAGCTTACGAAACGGGCAAGGGGTACTTCAGACTCACTCCGTTTGTTAAAAACTCTAAAACTATTCAAGTTGTAGAAACGCCCGAGCAGGCCTATGAAGCCGCGCTACAGTTTGGAAAATTCTCGAGCACGTTTTCTGATTTCGATGCCAAACAACTTCATGTCACGATTCCAAATTTTCATGACTTGGCGTATCGCTACAAACAATTTGAGAATGCGCTTCTAACCGGGAATCCACAAAGGATAAGCGCATGTTACGAAGAGATTAATCAAAAAAGGAGTTACGCGCGTCTGGTGGATGAATACAACCGAATTCTCAGAAATCCAGTATTCAAACTGCGCGTCACTCACCATGATACTAAAATCAGCAACGTCTTGTTCGATTTGAACAATAAGGGTGTCTGCGTGATCGACCTGGATACCGTTATGCCAGGCTACTTCTTCAGCGATGTGGGCGATATGATGCGAACGTACTTGTCACCTACCAACGAAGAGGAAACGGATTTCTCCAAAATCGAGGTCAGACCTATGTTCTACCATGCCATAGTGCAGGGATATTCAGAGGGAATGAAAGGCGCATTATCAATCGAAGAGCAAAATTCATTTTTCTTAGCCGGACAAATCTTGATTTATATGCAGTCACTGCGTTTTTTGACGGATTATTTCAATAATGACGTTTATTATGGGGCTCAATTTGAAGGCCAGAATCTAATACGTGCGCAGAATCAACTAAGTCTATATTCGGCATTTGTCCGTGCCAGGAAAAGCCAAGAGATTTAACAGAAGGATTGTCAGAATTCATTTTGATTTTAACCCAATTATGCAATGCTGACGGTACTGTCAGCATTGCATAATTGACGAATGAAAATCAACGATTTAGCCCCAGTTAAGAAAACCAAGTTGGTGATTTTCATTGTCAGGTCAGACGATAAATGTCTGACTCTGACCGAAAGCGTCACGATGTTTAACCTTGACATCCGCCTCAGGCGGATCGTCAACCCCCTGGGCAAACTATGCATTCCTAATGCATAGTTTGGGTTTAAAATAAATTGCGTATTTTTATTATATTCTAAACCGAGTTCATATGAATCTAAAAGACCTATTGGGCGCTTTCAGTCAGGGTAAATCCGGTGCCAAAAGCCATATGAAGAATCTTATTGAATTGGCTGCTGTAGATGGGAATTTTGACGAAGTGGAGTATGACTTGTTGAAATCGATTGCCAGGAGAAATGGCATCGGTGAAGGGCAATTGAAGGAAATTCGAAAGAACCCGAACCTAATTAAATTTGAAGTACCAACGGATGCGAACGAAAAATTCCATCAACTATATGATTTAGTTCATATGATGAGTATCGATACGAATGTGCACAGCGAAGAGCTGAAGCTGTCTCACATTTTTGCCGTCAAATTTGGATACAGCCGTGATAAGGTAAAAGAATTGGTTGATACTATACAAAGCAATATTCTGCACGGGCAGGGTTATGAGGAAGCAATGAAGCGAGTCACGCTCTTGATTTCATAGTAAAGATAGTCGCTATTGTTTTTCTTCAGACTCTGAAATATTAACTCTTTGGTCTCATATTGCGAGGTCTGGGGATGTTTTTGGCTCCTCGATTGGTTATCCCTGTTCGTTTCGTTTTGAACTTGTTTTTTGTTTGGACGATTTTCGATATCCCGATGCTCACGGCTAAGTAGATCTCACGCCTTTGACCGGGTAGATCGGGTGCTCCAGGATTTCCGTTGAAATCTGGCTCTCCTGACGGGTTTTTGAGCTGATTCACATAGCTCGTCTGGCGTGAGTCAAAAAGTCCAAAATTGGCGCGTCCATCGAAATTAATACTCCACTCATCATTGATGTCGAAGTCTGCGCGAAGTCCCAAAGCTGCAAATAGTTGAATCGAATTAAATTTTTCGTTCGAAACATACTCTAAATTATCAACAGCAGGAACAAACACGCCATCGTAAGCCGCCACATACCCCGGATCTTTTGGGATCGTGACCCCTAAAGGATACGTGACTTTCGAGGCCGCCTGCGAAATTGTTTCTCTTCCTTTTATCAGGTAGTTGACATTTAGACCCAGTACACCGCTCAGCCTGAAAAAAGATAAGTCGTTTATGTGCAGTTTGAGTGCGATTGGTAGACTGATGTAATCCATTTGGATGTCGCGTGTTCCAATCTCGCCACCAATTGAATTCCGAATGCTGAACTTTTGCCCAGCCTGTAAATAACATGGGGTTAAAATATATCCAAACCCAACTTTATCAACGCCATAGGAAAAACCTATAGGAGTAGTACGAAAAGTTAGTTGGCCAAAATAGCGGGGATCTTTTGAAAGTCCTTCGTCCATGGTAACTGGGAAGTTAAACCCTCCGTATATACCAAAAGCCTCCACGTTTTGAGCGCTTGCATGCGAATTACAAAGCGTCAACGTAACAAAGAATGTTGCTTTGGCAACGGTCTCTACAATGCGTGATTTCGTAGCTTCAAAACCAAGGCTTTTGGCCATTTTCATCTAATTCTTATTTAACAAAACTAAGATAAATACTGAAAAGACGGTGTCCTTTTTTCAGCCTCTTTGGAGTATTTTTACGCTTTTTACGATCATTCTGCGATTCATGACTGACAGTCAATTTTGGCGCTTCAAGGGCCGTAACAACATCTACGTTGCGTTGATCCTCAGTCTATTGTTGATCATGATACTCTATTCGTTGAGCAGGGTAGGATTTTTTCTTTTTAACAGAGCGTTTTTTCAGGGCATGAATGCCAACCGATTCCTCACCATTGCAGCGGGTGGATTGCGGTTCGATCTTTCCGCCACGCTCTATTCCAACTCGTTGTTCATCTTGTTGATGATCGTTCCCTTTACTTTTCGATTTTCTGGGTGGTATAAGCTTGTACTTAAGTGGGTCTTCATTGTTTGTAATACGATTGCGTTTGCGGCAAACTCTGCCGACATCATTTATTACCGGTTCACACTTCGAAGAACTACGCTCAGTGTTTTTAGTCAATTCGAGAATGAAACGAATTTAGGGAAGTTATTTTTTCGTTTTTTGTTTGACTACTGGTATGCTTTTTTCTTTTTTCTATTGTTAGTCGCTTTGTTGGTGTGGGGATACAAAAAAATCCGCTTCGAGGGTCCGCAAATCAAAAAACCGTGGTTGTTTTATGTGGTCAATACATTGGTCATGGTGGTGGCGGTCGGGCTTTTTATTGGCGGAGCGCGAGGTGGTTTTCGTGAAAGTACTCGTCCAATAACGTTGAGCAACGCAGCGGCATATGCCAAAGAGCCAAACGATGTCAATTTGGTTTTGAATACCCCTTTTGCACTGATGCGTACGGCAAAGGCAAACATCATTAAGAAGGTTTACTATTACGAGTCACAGCAAGAGCTGGAAAAGTATTTTAATCCCCTCAAGACACCAACCGATTCGCCACGGTTTCAAAACAAAAATGTAGTGGTAATTATTTTAGAAAGTTTTTCGAAGGAGTTTGTGGGAGCTTATAATCAATCGTGGGAAAAAGAAGGTTATAAAGGGTACACACCTTTTCTAGACTCGCTTATTTCTCATAGCCAATCATTCAAGTACTCAATGGCAAACGGTCGTAAGTCGATTGATGCGATGCCTTCTGTGATCTGCTCTGTTCCATCCATTGAAGTGCCCTATGTGCTCTCACATTTTTCGGGAAACAAATTGAATAGCCTCCCGATTCTGTTAAAGGAAAAAGGATATTACACCGCCTTTTTTCATGGCGCTTCCAACGGATCAATGGGCTTTGATGCATTTGCCAATCAAAGCGGCTTTGACGACTATTTTGGAAAAGATGAATATGGGAATGACGATGACTTTGATGGGATATGGGGAATTTGGGACGAGAAGTTTCTTCAGTACTATTCTAAAAAGATGAGTGAGTTCAAGCAACCTTTTTATACCACGTTGTTTACGGTGTCTTCTCACCATCCTTACCAGCTGCCTGAAGAATATCAAAATAAATTTAAAGGTGGCTCACTGCCGATTTATAGAACAATTGAATATTCGGATTGGGCGCTCAAGCGTTTCTTTGAAACAGCGGCTAAGACGGATTGGTTTAAAAATACGCTATTTGTGATCACTGCAGATCATGCTTCTGAAGAAATTCATTATCCGCAATACAATACAGTATGGGGTTATTTTTCAATTCCCCTAATTTTTTATGAACCGGGGCGGGAAGATATAGGTATGAAGGATGAGTTAGTTCAGCAGGTTGATATTTTGCCTTCCATCTTAGGCTACTTAGGCTACGATCAGCCCTACGTTGCGTTTGGGCGCAATGTATTTAGTGCCAAAGAGCGCCCATTTGCCTTCAATTATCTAAACAACACGTATCAGTTTTTTCAAGGGGACTACCTCCTGCTATTTAATGGGCAGAAATCAATCGCACTCTTTGATTTTAAAAAGGATCCATTTTTAAAGAGCAATGAAGTTAATGCGCTTCCCGATACAGTTTCTCAGATGCAGGCAAGGCTACGTGCACTTATACAGCAATACAATAACCGCATGGTAGATGACAACCTCACCAAGGAGGGGAGTCAATTGAAAGTTTTATCGAAGAAGAAAAATTAAACCTCCGGCAGCTGATCGATTAAGCAAGATTGTGATAAACGTTCTGCACGTCATCATCTGCTTCCAGTGCTTCGATGCACTTGAGTACCTCATCTTGCTCAGCCTCTGTTAATTCTTTTGTGCTGTTGGGAATATAATTGAGTTCAGAGCTTTTTGCCTCCAGTTTTTTGAATTCCAGGAATTTAGACATGTGACCAAACTCAGTGAATTTGGTGTAGATGATAGTCTCTTCCGCGTCCCGTTGAATATCTTCCGCACCCGCATCAATCAGGTCTAATTCTAATTCATCTAGGTTTAGTTTAGAAGGTTCGAATTTAAATACTCCCTTTCGTTCAAACATAAACGAGACAGATCCGGAATTGCCCATGGTGCCATGATTTTTGGAAAACTGCAACCGGATATTTGCCACTGTTCGGGTCGGGTTGTCAGTAGCACATTCTACCAACACAGGTACTCCGTGTGGGGCGTAGCCTTCGTACACAATCTCCTGAAAATCTTTTTCTTCTTTGGAAGATGCGCGTTTGATAGCTGCATCAACCCGATCTTTCGGCATATTCGCGCCCTTTGCATTTCGAATGGCCATTCGAAGCTTGGGATTGTTATCCGGGTTGGGGCCATTGGCTTTCACGGCCATGGCAATATCTTTTCCTATCCGCGTAAAAGCTTTGGCCATTCGGTCAAAGCGAGCGAACATCGTATGTTTTCTTTTTTCAAATACGCGTCCCATGTCAAATTGTATTGATTATTTTCTTCTGCAAAAATAGAGTCAGAAATGGATTTTAAAAATGATTATCAAACTTCCAAATTTACACGAGTTTGATCTCGTTAAAAGGTAACGTTGAGTGTAATAATTTCCTTTTCTCTTTTCAGTTTCACAGGTACTACTTGTCCTTTTTCAAACTTACCTAATGCATCCATGTAACCCTGCATATCTTTTATTTGATAAGATCCAATCTGAACGATAACATCACCAGCCACAATCCCGGCTTTTTGAGCAGGCTTTCCTTCGGTTACGCCATCAACCTTCAGTCCCTCTTCGCTAGATGTATAGCTCGGCATTACACCCATGGTAACTTTAAATGCGCGAGCCGACCCCATCGACTTATTTTTGGTAGCAAGAAAAGTCAGTTTTGGTTGCTTGTCAAGATTTTCAACCAGGCGAATAATTAACTCAAGGATTTCTTTTTCACCCTCATAATTTATTTTTTCTGCGTCATCCGATGGCTTGTGGTAGTCGCTATGGGAGCCGGTAAAAAAATGAAGCACTGGGATATTTTTGAGATAAAAGGAAGTGTGATCGGAAGGTCCTACACCGGCTGAGTCAGTTTTAATCAACAATTTTTCAGTTGATAGTTTTTTAAGAAGGGGTTCCCATGCAGCGCTGGTTCCAGTTCCACTTACAGCCAGGCTTTTTGATTGTGGATCCAGTCGCCCAATCATATCCATATTTATCATGTAGCTCACCTTTGTCAAATCTATCGTTGGATTCTCTGTAAAGTACTTGGATCCGTAGAGTCCCAGCTCTTCGCCACTGAAACATAGAAACAGAAAATTGGTCGACTCTTTGATTTTATTCGTTTGGAAGTGCCGTGCCAATTCGATTACGCCAGCAACTCCCGATGCATTGTCATCTGCGCCATTGTGTATTTTATTTTGAGGATTCGCATCCAACGAGCTGCCTTGATTTCCCAAACCTAAGTGGTCAAAGTGAGCGCCAATCACGATGGTATTGGCGGCTTGGTTGTCAATGAATCCGACCAGGTTGTAAGCGTTACCTTCTTCACCTGTCCCGTGAATTCCACCTTTGAAAGTGAATTTTTGGGTAAATAACTTTCCATCGCCTTTTGGCACTAGCCCGATCTTACTCCATTGCGATTGGATGTAGGCAATCGCCAGTTTTTCTCCCGCTGTTCCTGTGCCTCGGCCCTCCAGGGAATCGCTGGAAAGAATCTTAATGTGCGATTGAATGAGCTTTGAATTGATCTGTGTTTGCCCAACTAACGAAAGAAAGGCGAGACAAACTATGAGAATTGGTTTTTTGCACATTGTTTTGGTGTTGAATTTGAATTGGAAATTTACATTCTTAATCGCTTTTTTAATGGCGTTTAATGGTTTATTTTTGACTTAATCGATTTTTATGGCAGTACCCAAAATTGTCCTTCTCACAGATTTTTCCGCTTTATCCAAATTAGCCATTTCCTACGCGCTTCGGATGGCCGCACCCGTGAAAGCGGAATTCACAATATTGAACATTGTACGATTTGATGGTGTGCCAAAGGCAAATCTTAAGATGAAGCAAATTGAAAAATCGCTCATCCAGATTACCGAGGAGGAGGGACGGAACTTAATAGAAGAGTTGCGAAGTACAGTTAAGGGCGATTATCAAATTGAATTTAAGGCGATTCGCTCGCACACCGTGGCTGAGATGGTGAAGCGCTATACAGAAAAAAACAAAACGAATATCGTGGTGATGGGCTCGCGGGGAGCATCTGCCTTAAAGAAGGCAAGATTAGGTGGCACCACCGTGTCGGTCATTGACGATTGCCCATGTCCGGTGCTGGCAATACCTGAGTTTGCACAATACAAAAATTTACAGCACATTGTGTATGCCACTGATTTGAAAGACACACAAAAGGAGTTAGATATTGTCGTTGAATTTGCGCGTATTTATGGATCGGCTGTACATATGATACATGTGGTGCCCTCGATGGACAAAAAGGTGGAAGCCGCAAAAATTTCTTTAGAGGCAATTATCAAAAAAACAAATTACGACAAGCTGGATTTTAAGCTTATCCTGGATGACGATATTCCAAAAGCGATTGACCAATACATCAAGCAAACAAAAGCTGACCTACTGACTACCTTTACCCACAAGTTAAGTTTGGAAGAAAAGCTATTTGCAAAAAGCGTCACACGGACTTTGGCCTATTTAGGTACAATACCATTGCTGGCGATAAAAAGACATAGTTAGATTTAGGAATTCTCTTAATCGAGTGACGTAGTTGACTTACTTCCCAACTCAATCAGTTTTTCATATTCCTTGTTGCTGAGATCGCGCTGAAAGAAATTGATCGGGTTGATGGCCACATTCTTATAATGCACTTCATAGTGAAGATGTGGTGCTGCTGATAAACCGGTATTACCTACGTATCCGATGATCTGGCCTCTTTTAATGACTTGCCCGGGTTCCACTATATAGCGGGTCAAATGGGCGTATCTGGTTTCAAAACCAAAGCCATGATCTAAATAAATTACATTTCCATAAGTTGAGAATCCGGTATACATAACGACCGCGTCACCGGTTGCGTACACTGGTGATCCATGCGGTGCGGTAAAATCAAGTCCGTTGTGAGGGCGAACATACCCTAGAATCGGATGCATCCGCATACCAAAAATGGTGTGAAGTTGCTTTAGATCTTTGTTATTAATTGGCTGAATGGCCGGCCGCGATGCCCACATACGCTCTTTTTTTCCAAGTTCTGTTTTTAGCTGATCAATGGACTGGCGCTGTATGTCTAGCCGGTTTTTGATTTTTGCCGCCTTATCATACGCTAATTTGATTAGCGGGTAAGTGATCGTTTCGCTCTCTTTTGGACGACCACCGACACCAGCTTCGCGTTGGGACGGTGACAAAGGATCCAGATCAAGTATCACACGGAAATTTTGGTCATCGTTTTTTTCCAGTGCGCTCAGTTGCTGCGAACTGTTGTTTAAACGTTTTTCGAGTAGTCTCCACTCTGCTTTCAGATAGGCATTCTCGTGGCTTTGCAGCGTCTCGTCCAAATAGGGATACTGAAAATGGAAATAAATGCTTCCGGCAAGGCCAATAACAAACGAAACGGCTAGAAAGCGTAGCGTAGCCTTTCCTAACAAGCGAGGGCATACGATAATTGGCTCGTATTTACAGGTAACTGGATTATATGTATACTTTACCTTCGTCATTAATCCAGTGACTGATTTCTTTTTTCACTTGCCTGCACAAGGTTATTATAAAATGTGCTGGAGTAAGTACCCACCACGTAGTGAACAGGGTTCACGTTAACACCACCGCGTATCACCTCATAGTGAAGGTGGGGTGCAATGGAACCGCCACTCGATCCAACGGTGCCAATTTTCTGCCCTTTGGCTACCGATTGACCGAATCTTACATTAAGGTCTGCCAAGTGAGCATACCGCGTGATAATTCCATTCCCATGATCTATTTCGACATAGTTGCCAAAACCCGCTACCTGGTTGCTGGTGTTAGCTCGTAAAATTGTGCCGGGGGCAGTAGCCACAACAGGCGTTCCGGCAGGCATAGCGAAATCAATTCCATCATGTTGATATATTCCCTTATGGAAAGGATTTATTCGTTTACCAAAACCTGATACCAACTTGTCTGCTTCCATTTCAGGAATAGGCGAAATACTGGGTAGGAGCTTTAATTTGTACAACTTCGTTTTGTCGATATGAATCAGTTGAGCCCATGACTGATCTCTCAATTGCGCCTTTTTAAAAACAGAAGTGAAGTTGTTACGAACCGATTTTTCCCATTCTGCAAATAGGGTAGGTTTAGCGGTTAATATTTCATCTTTTTTATAGACGTCTGTTTCGTTTTCAGAAACGACTTTGGTTTCAAAAAGTCGTTCGTAAAGCTGCTGATCCTCTATACGAAGGTCCTGAATACCCCTATTAGACTCTTGCAAACTGGCAACTAGAACATTCTTGTGGAGCTGAAGGGCTTCGTTTTCAGCGCGCAACGATTTTTCGAGCGGGGTTTCAATCACAAAATTTTGAAGCATCACTAAACCCACAAAAAAGAGGCAGCCAAAGATCAAATAGCCAAATCCTCTAAACGCGATGCTCACGATCGAAGGGATTACCCTTTCGTAGCGCAGTGTTTTTGGATTGTACCTGAATTTTGTTTCTGCCATTGCCAACTTTTATTCAATTCCTTTTATAATGAACCTAATGGGTTAATTTTGTGCTTTTGTAAGACTGTGAACTCATAAAAGTAGGCAAAATGTCCTCTTTATCAAAAGTTTAATTCGACCAAATGCATATGACATCGGCCATCGTCCGCCAAAAATTCCTCGATTTCTTTGAAAGTAAAGGCCATAAAATCGTCCCTTCTGCCCCTTTAGTGCTTAAAAATGACCCTTCGCTGCTGTTTACCAACTCGGGCATGGTGCAGTTCAAGGACTACTTTTTGGGCAATTCAATTTCGACTAACAGACGTGTAGCCGACACACAAAAGTGCCTTAGGGTAAGCGGTAAGCACAACGACCTGGAAGACGTGGGGCTGGACACCTACCACCACACTATGTTCGAAATGCTTGGCAATTGGAGCTTCGGTGATTACTTTAAAAAAGAGGCAATCAGTTGGGCATGGGAGCTATTGACAGGAGTATATGAATTGCCCAAAGACAGATTATATGTAACAGTTTTTGGTGGCGATAAAGGCGATAACCTGCAGGTGGACGAAGAAGCCAAAGACCTTTGGCGCACTTTCGTACAAGAGGATCGCATTCTTCACGGTAATAAAAAGGACAATTTTTGGGAGATGGGCGAAAGTGGTCCATGTGGGCCGTGCTCAGAAATTCATATTGACCTGCGTTCAGAGGAAGAAAGAATGCTAAAAGCTGGTCGTGATTTAGTCAATAGCGATCATCCGCAAGTCGTGGAGATTTGGAATTTGGTGTTCATCCAGTTTAACAGACTTGCTTCCGGTGCATTGGTGCCTTTGCCAGATAAACATGTAGATACCGGAATGGGCTTCGAGCGACTTTGCATGGCCATTCAGGCAAAAACATCTAACTACGATACAGATGTATTTAGCCCGTTGATGGATTTCATAGCGATCAATGCCAATGTAAAATATGGAGACAATATAAAAACCGATATTGCGATCCGGGTAATGGCCGATCATATTCGTGCTGTATCCTTTGCGATTTCCGATGGGCAGTTGCCGAGTAACACGGGCGCGGGCTATGTGATCAGAAGAATTTTGAGGAGAGCAGTGCGCTATGGATTTTCTTATTTGAATTTTAAAGAGCCATTCATCCATCGCTTGGTGCCTTTGCTTGCTTTGCAGTTGAAAGATGTGTTTCCGGAGTTACACCAACAACTAGAGTATGTGAGTAAGGTTGTGCATGAAGAAGAGATTTCTTTTTTGAGAACACTGGAAAAAGGTTTGAAGCGGATTGAGAATTTTGACAAGACAATTTCTGGAGAGCAAGCTTTTGAACTGTATGATACCTTCGGCTTTCCGTTTGATTTAACTTCTCTCATTGCGCGAGAACGTGGTTTTTTGGTGGATGAAAAAGGGTTCATTGAAGAAATGGCCAAACAAAAAACACGTTCGAAAGCCGATGCAGCCAAAGAAACCGGAGACTGGGTGGTGGTGTTGGAAGGCGACCTGCCTGCCGGTCAGGCAGGCAAACCAGAATTTATTGGCTACGATGAATTGACTTCCACTTCAAAAATTTTACGCTACCGAAAAGTAAAACAAAAGAACAAAGAGTTATTTCAGTTGGTACTGGATAAAACTCCTTTCTATGCAGAAAGTGGAGGGCAGGTGGGTGATACTGGAACTCTAGAAATAGAGTTGGAAAAAATTACGGTCGTTGATACCAAGAAAGAGAATGATCTGATCGTTCACTGGGTGGAGAGACTTCCTGCCAATTTAGAAGGAATAGTTCAAGCCAAAGTAAATGTTCATCAGCGCAGACTTTCCATGGCTAATCACTCAGCCACGCATTTACTTCATGCTGCCCTGCGAGAAGTACTAGGAAAGCATGTGGAGCAAAAAGGTTCTTTGGTGAATGACAAGATATTGCGTTTCGATTTCTCTCACTTTGCTGCCATGACAAGCGAAGAAGTTTCGAGAGTTGAAACCATCGTCAATGAAAAAATCAGAGAGAACATTCAGTTGAATGAGCAGCGCAATGTGCCAATAGAAAAAGCAAAGTCGCTGGGCGCGATGGCATTGTTTGGTGAGAAATACGGAGAGTTTGTTAGGGTGATCACGTTTGACCCGAAATTCTCTGTTGAGCTTTGTGGAGGTACTCATGTGAAGGCCACAGGAAATATCGGATTGCTAAAAATTGTTTCCGAGAGTTCGGTAGCTGCCGGTGTTCGCAGAATTGAAGCGGTTACGGCAGATGGGGCATTTGAATACCTGAACGGCTTTTATAATGAGATGGGGCAGATCAAAGCACAACTCAAAAACCCGAAAGATGTCGTTGCGTCTATTCAAGCGCTGGTAGACGAAAAACATGGCCTTGAAAAAAAGCTGGAAATCATTTACCAGCAACAAGCCAATACGCTGAAAGACATACTTGCAGCTAAAGCAGTAAAATCCAATGGTTGTACGCTGGTTTTGGAGCGAGTGAGTGTGCCCAATGCAGATGCCTTAAAAAATATCGCCTATGCATTGCGCAATCAATTTGATGATCTGTTGATGATACTCGCGGCTGACATGGAAGGCAAACCACAGGTGGCTGTGATGATCGGTGAAAAATTGGAGGCAACAAAAAAGTATCATGCTGGAAATATGGTAAAAGAACTGGCCAGGGGAATTGATGGCGGTGGGGGAGGGCAACCTTTTTTTGCTACGGCCGGAGGGAAAGATATTAGCGGATTAGATAGAGTTATTGAAAAAGCCATTAAATTAGTACAAGTATGAAACAGATTACGATCGAGATCAATAATTCAAAAGCCATGCGGCTTATTGAAAATTTAGCCGATTTGAAACTGATTACGCTTTTGAAAACAGAGAAGAAGCCATTAGCTCAAGAACTTTCAGATAAATTGGAAGGAAGCATTACGGCTTCCCAAGCAAAGAAAATGCATATTGAACTGAAAAAAATGCGAAAGGAATGGGAAAGAGATATTTGATGGATACCAATATGATTGTAGATTTCTCAGCTCATAAATTAACTGGAAAGATTCGTGACGTAGTAAAAAATTGCATTGACGACTATCCTCAAATTTCAATAGTAACCAAGATAGAACTTCTTGTTTTTTCTGAAATCTCAAACAAAGTAATACAATGGATTAATTCAGCTTCCATTATTGGACTTACTGATGAGGTAGTAGAGAAGACTATTCAAATTAGAAAAGCATATAGATTGCAATTGCCTGACGCCATTATTGCAGCTACTGCTATCGTGACTAAATCAACCCTAATCACTCGAAATATTTCCGACTTTAGAAAGGTAAAGGAGTTGAACGTATTCGATTTTTACTCTGAATGAGCTTTACGCCTGATAAATACAAAGTAGTCATCGGTCTTGAAGTCCATGCTCAACTATTAACGAAAAGCAAAATCTTTAACTCAGATTTAGCTGAATATGGCAGTGCGCCCAATACAAACGTGGGTGTAATTACGTTGGCGCACCCTGGCACGTTGCCCAAGTTGAACAAGAAAGCAGTCGAGCACGCCATTAAAATGGGTTTGGCATGTCATTCCCAAATTTCAAGATTTCAAATCTTCGATCGCAAGAATTATTTCTATCCAGATCTGCCAAAAGGCTACCAGCTGACACAAGATCGAACTCCTATTTGTGTTGGTGGTTTCGTGACGATCACAACAAAAGACGGAACTGAAAAAGATATTATTCTAAATCGAATTCATCTGGAAGAAGATGCAGGCAAGTCAATTCACTTAGAAGCTGAAACAGATACGCTGCTCGACTTTAACCGAGCCGGTACTGCTTTGATAGAAATTGTGACAGAGCCTGTGATTGAATCATCGGAAGATGCGGGAGCGTTAATGGCAGAAATCAGAAAGCTGGTACGGTACCTGGAAATTTGTGATGGAAACATGGAAGAGGGATCGTTGCGTTGTGATGCGAATGTTTCGATGATGCTGAAGGATGCAACCGTGTTGGGTAAAAAGGTAGAGATTAAAAACATGAACTCAATTCGCAACGTGCAGCATGCAATTGATTTTGAGATAGAGCGTCAGACTGCTTTGCTGGAGCGAGGTGAGGTGGTGATTTCAGAAACGCGCACCTTTAATGCTGCCGATGGAAAGACCTATAGCATGCGGACAAAAGAAGAGCTAAATGACTATCGCTATTTCCCTGATCCAGATGTCAGCCCGCTGGAAATATCAGACGGATGGCTCGATCGCATTAAATCTACAATGCCGGCTCTTCCAAAGGAGTTGTATCAAAAGTTAATTGCAAACTATCACCTTCCACCTTACGATGCGCATGTCATTACAGAAACCAAAGAGTTGGCTTCCTATTTTGAACAGATGTGTAGCCACACGAAGAACTACAAAGCGGCTTCCAATTGGTTGATGGGTCCAATAAAATCTTACCTCAACGAAACGAATTTGGAAATAGCTGCGTTTCCGTTGGAGGCGAACAAAGTTGCTGAAGTGATTCAGCTGATTGATGACGGCAAGTTAAGTTTTGCTGTAGCCGCTCAAAAATTGTTTCCGGCTCTAATTGAAAGAGCTGATTGCCCGGCCTTTGAACTTGCCGAGGAACTAAATTTATTGCAGGAAAGTAGTATGGATTCCATCCTACCCATCGTTAGAGACGTTATTGCTGCATTTCCTCAAAAGGTGGACGAATATAAAAAGGGAAAGAAAGCCATAGTCACTATGTTTATGGGTGAGGTGATGAAAAGGAGCAAAGGCAAGGCAGACCCAAAACTGGCAACGGATTTGATTGTTCAAGAGCTCAATAAATAAAGTATCCAGATAACAGAATGAAAACAAAAACTATGATAGTGTTTAACTTCCTATTCGCGTTAATTCTAACAAACTGTGCCCCAGAGAAAAAGGCAGATGCTATCGATGCGGGATGGACGATTGTGCTTTCGGGCAAAGTTGGGTTTCCCCAACAAGGCTCGATTTCCATACAGGAGATCATGCAGAATGGCTCTGGCAGACGTGATACCATTACCTTGAGAAAAGATTATTCTTTCGCTAAAACACTGCGCTTGACCGAACCCGGCTTTTACAATATTAACTTTTTTGGAAGGCAGGCGGTTAACGTAATGTTGAATCGAAGTAATGTAGAACTCAATGTTGATGGAAACAATCAACAAGGGTTTGTAGAGATTAAGGGTTCACCTGATCATGAGTTGATCAACACCGTGCAGCGAATGATGGGTGAATCACAAAGCGGAGCTGAGATGATGGCACTCCAATCAGAGTTTGAAAAAGCGGTAGCAGCAAAAAACGATGTCAAGGTTGCAGAACTACAGGCTAGCGCCATGAAAATCATTGAAAGAAATGCCAAGTCGTTGGCCGCATTTTTAGGGCAACAGCCAGCGTCTCTGGCGTTATTCAATTTACTTCAAGACCCCAACTTAATTGACAAAGACAAAAATATAGACCTGTTTTTGACGGCTACTGAGAAATTTAAGAAAGACTGGCCTACCTCACGATTTACAAAAGAGCTAAGCGCGATGACAGAGAAGTTAAAGATCACAGCGGTCGGTCAACAAGCACCCGAGATAGCTTTGGCGAACCCTGCCGGACAAATTGTAAAGCTTTCTTCGCTTCAAGGAAAATATGTGTTGATTGACTTTTGGGCAAAATGGTGTGGCCCATGCCGTAGGGAAAACCCCAACGTGGTGAAAGCTTACAATCGATTCAAGAGCAAAGGTTTTGAGGTATATGGTGTTTCGTTGGATCGAAATAAAGAAGATTGGATCAAGGCAATAGCGGAAGATGGACTCACCTGGACACACGTCTCAGACTTAAAATATTTTGACTGCCAGGCGGCAAAAGACTATAACATCAACGCGATACCCTTTTCTATCCTTTTGGACAAAACAGGCAAGATCATTGCGAAGAATTTGAGAGGGGCAGCGTTAGAACAAAAATTAGAAGAAGTATTGGGCATGCCATAACAAAGAAATAGAGGAAGTTCCGTAACTTCCTCTATTCTTACTGCTTCAACCTAGCTTAAATTGGATAGGCACTGTAAACCTCTGCCTGACGATTAACCCCGCTTGTTTTCCGGGCTTCCATTTTGGAGACGCAGAGACTGCCTCAATAGCGGCTTTGTCACAACCGGCACCAATCCCTTTTTTTACTGTGACATCAGAAATACTCCCGTCTTTGTTCACGATAAATTCCACAAATACTTTACCCTCCACACCCATTTCGCGAGCTTGTTTTGGGTAAACCAGTCGATCTGCAATGAATTCGTAGAATTCAGTCAACCCTTCAGCCGGGGCAGCGGATTCATCAACTACACTAAAAACTTCATCGCTTGGAGAAATCTTTTCAGCAGATTTGTTTTCTTCTTTGCACGAAACAAAGATGAACAAGCCCAGGATAATCACAAGAGAAGAGATAACTCTCCACCCGTTCAGCCTTCCAGTTGCATTTTTAATCATAGAAATTCGTTTAAAGGTTAGTGAATTGTTAAAGTGATTGGCGATCGGATAGTCGGCCGACTGAAGTGCAACCCTCGCCAGAAGATTGCAATATTGTTCAACATTATACTTTTCAACAGCAGCTCTGTCTGCCTGAAATTCGTGTAGTGATGAAAAAAGTCTTTTGAAAAGGTAAACCACAGGATTGAACCAAAAGAAGATCTTCAATAATTCCGCTAAAAGTATATCGATGGAATGAAAATTTCGGGCATGTACCATTTCATGAGCGATCACCTGCTCTCGTTCTTCCGGTGTGTAAGAATCACCTATGAAGATAAGATGAAAAAAGGAAAAACTTCTAAACCCTTCCAAGCTCTGAATCACTTTGAAGTTCCATAGGTGGGTAAGAGTAGTTGCTTTTTTAGACTGGACTAGCAATTGATAAATTTTATAGATCAGATTAATCAACAGGCCAGCGGTTACTGTGAAATAGAGTGCTTGTATGATTGACCAGGCGCGGACGCTCATCCAAGTTCCGGTATGACGTACATTTCCATCAACAATAAATTCGGGTAGCAAGTAGGTGGTTAATGATTCTCCGCCAGATGGGAAAAAGACAACGTCATTTTTGATTGTAATCAGAGGGAATATCAAAGCAGAAAAGATTCCTACCAATAAGTACGTGCGGTTGTAATTAAAATGAATTTCTTTATTCAGCAAGAGAAGATAACCAATGGTCACCGCGATCAGCCCGATATTTACTTGCAAGTAATAGGTTAGTAAACTCATGGCTTTTGTTTTTTAAGTCCCTCCAATTGTTTCACTAGCTGATCGATGTCTTGTACATCCATTTTATTTTCGGAGGCAAAAAAGGAGACTAAGCTTTGAAATGATCCACCAAAATATCCTTTCACCATATTGTTCAGATAGAAATGCGTGTACTTCTCTTTCACAATAAGCGGGTAGTATTCATGTGTTTTGCCATAGACTTTGTGCACTCTAAAATTCAGAAACTTATTTCTTGACTTTTAAATCCAACGAAAGAAAAAACTATTGCTCCCTGCTGAATTGGTGGCTGAAACTTAAATCTACCATCTGAATCTGTAACGGCACCATCTTGTCCATTTTTAATTACCAAATTGACTCCAGGAAGAGGTAACCCGTCATTGTTTCGCAACACTTGTCCGGTAAGTACCAATTTCCCATTGTCAAATGCTTTTGTGATTGCGACTGACATAGTTTCGTCATTCGACTGAATCTCACCGATCTGGCTCGTTGAACTTTGAGGACTCAACCTAAACAAAAATGGCATTGTATAGCGTTGTTTTACGGGTATCCCTCTTTGTTTTCCAGGATTCCACGCTGGGCTTTCCTTTATTATTCGAACGGCTTCTTCATCGCAACCACTACCAATTCCCTTTACCACTTTAAACTCAGATAGACTACCATCAATGTTGATTACAAATTGAACAAATACTTTTCCCTCCACACCCTTTCTACGCGCCTCAGCTGGATATCTCAGATTATTCTTAACGTATTCATAAAAGGCGGTCAGTCCTTCTTTTGGAGTTGCAGTTTCTTCTACTATGGTAAATACATCAACTGGGTATTTTTCGAATATGGCAAAAAAATGACCCTGCTCATCAGCCACTGTATTTATTTTGGCAATAAGTCTGGCATTCTCCAGTTCACTAATGGATTGTTTCCCACTGGCATCTGTCACTAACAATACATAAGTTTTATCTGGATTTTCCTTTTCAAGCCTGCGGATTTCCTCAAATGCTTTTTTGTACTCGGCTGTCGCACCAGAAGAGTTTTCTGCTGATTCGCCTTGACTCGTAACTTGATCTTGACAGGCTGCCACAAAAAAGAAAATAGGAACAATAGCCATCAATGCTGCCATCTTCCAGTTTTGGATTTTATGTTTCATGGTTTTCATCATGTTGATGCGTTTAAGTGTAAGTGAATTATTAAAATGGTTGGCGAGCGGAAAATCAGCCGACTGTAATGCGACTTTCGCCAGGAGGCCACAGTACATCTCAACATCTTTGTTTTCTACCGAGCGCGCATCGGCTTCGAACTCATGAAGTTGAACAAGTTCTTTTTTGTAAATTTTAATAATAGGATTAAACCAGCACACGATGCCTACCATGTTCACAAGTAGAATATCCAATGAATGCCATTTTTTTATGTGTATCGATTCATGAATTAAGATTTCCTCCTTCTCTTTTTCGTCCAGTTGATTCGCTTGTCCAATTAAAATGAGCTGAAAGAAAGAAAAAGTTGGTTTTGCTTCATTGGTTTCAGAAACAAAGTAGTTCCGCCAGCGGTAGGTGTGGCTGTTGGAAAAAAGTTTAACAATGGAAATAATACGGTAGAAAAACAGAACAACAAGAAATAGTATGGCAATCAAGTAAACCCATTCGGTAACTGTCCAAATGGAAAGCCCCAAACTTACTTTCGCGGTGGATGCCGAACCATTGCTGTTGATAACTATTTCGGGTAACCAATAAGTGGGAATCAATTGGCCAATGGATGCAATAGCCTGAGTGGACGCTGGAACATTGAAATGAAATAACGGAAAGGTCAAAGAACTTATCAGCGCAAACAGCAAGTAAGCACGTTTGAACGTAAACTCAGTCTCGTCTCGCAGCCCCGCCCAGTAAACAAACATGAAAAGAAGTAGTCCTACATTTACTTCGAGCAGATAGTTGATCGTTGCGTTCATCGCTTTTGTTTTTTTAGTTCTTGTAATTGTTTCACTAGCTGATCGATGTCTTGCACATCCATTTTGTTTTCAGAGGCAAAAAAGGAGACTAAGCTTTGAAATGATCCACCGAAGTATCCCTTCACCATATTATTAAGGTAGAAGTGCGTGTACTTCTCTTTCACAATAAGCGGATAGTATTCATGTGTTTTGCCATACGCTTTGTATCCCACAAATCCTTTCTTTTCCAAAATGCGCACGATGGTTGAAACGGTGTTGTAAGCTGGTTTCGGATTTGGCAGTTTGTCTACAATGTCCTTTACAAAAGCTCTTTCAAGCTTCCATAAAATCTGCATGATTTGATCCTCGGCTTTTGTCAGTTCTTTCATTATTGAATTTAGTTTTTCTTGTTTGAACTATCAATTACGTTGTAAAACTAACAGTTTAGTTATATGGCGCAAATGATTTCTGATTTTTTTTGTGCAGACTGGCTGAATAGGATTAAAATGGCGGTTTGCCTGGAAGATTCTGAATCGTAAGTAGTAGATCGTACTTCGTACTCTTAATTATTGGTGAAGCAATACGAAATTAAATTCGCCCCCATTTTAAGCGCCTGCAGCCGCTTCTCTTCAGGGTCATTGTGGATGCGTTGATCTTCCCATCCATTACCTAGATCGCACTCATAAGAATAGAAAACGACTAATCTTCCTTGATGAAAAAGTCCAAACCCTTGGGCTGGCTTACCATCGTGTTCATGAATCTTGGGAAGACCGTTGGAAAACTTGAATTTTTGATGGTATACGGCATGATTAAATGGAATTTCTACCAGTTCCAGCTCGGGAAACACCTTTTTCAGCTCAAGTCGAACAAACTTATCCATCCCATAATTGTCATCGATATGCAAAAATCCGCCTCCAAGCAGGTAATTTCTAAGGTTACCGGCTTCTTCGGAAGAAAAAACCACGTTGCCATGGCCGGTCATGTAAACATAGGCGTAGTTGAAGATGCCCACTCCTCCCACCTCTACTACATCTTCCTCTTCGGCAATAGCCGTTCCTAACTCACTGTTGCAGAACCGAATAAGGTTGGGCAAAGCTGTTTTATTAGCATACCAGTCACCTCCACCACCATACTTTAACTTAGCGATCTTGAGTTGCGCAAAGCCGCCCGAGGTTACCAACGCCACCAATAGACCCATACATATAAGTCTTCTCATCTTGTAAGAATAATGGGCGTTTTGAGCAAATTGAGACATTCCTTTAAATTTTATTTGTACTCGTTAAACCTTTCAAATCTGTAAACCTCTAAGCAACAAAACAAACAGTAAAACCTCATGAAAAAAATGAAAAACCTTATCGGATTAAAAAGCATTTCAACGCTCTTGATTGCTTTTGTATTGGTACTCGGTTCTTGTAGTAAAACAGACGACTCCGTCTTTAACGCCACAGATAGCCAGAATTTAAACTCTGAATCAGTTTCTGATTCCTATTCGGACGAAGCGAATGATATGTCAAACATATCGATTGGCGGAGTTAGTGAGCAACAATATAATGGGGCGCGCACAGAAGGTGATCCAGTTACAAACTTGAAAGATTTGGATGACCGTTTAAAATGTGCAACAGTTACAATCACAAGAACTGGAAACAAGGATGCCCCGGCAGGTTCAATACTGATTGACTTTGGAGCAGGCTGCACAGATTCAAGAGGCGTGGTTCGTAAAGGAAAAATAAACGTAGCCTACTCTGGTCGTAGATTTTCTCCCGGGTCAAAGATCACTACTACTTTTGACGGATATTTTAGAAATGAAGTTAAGATTGAGGGAACACATACGTTAACTAACGTTCAAACCGCCCTCACAAGTAATCCTAAATTCACGGTTGTGATCGCGGGAGGAAAAATTACCTTTGGTGATGGCAAGACTATTACTCGCGAGCAGAACTTTACACGTGAATGGCAGCGTGCCTCAAGCCCAAATGCCGATAAGTGGGTGATTACTGCTGGTAGCAAGGCTAATGGAACAAATCGTAACGGCAAGGCATATTCAATGGAGGTTATTGCCGACTTGGTTTATTCGAGAGCGTGCGCAATCAGCAACAAAGTGTTTATTGCAGTAAGTGGTACTAAGAAGTTTACAGTAGACGGAAAAGTTTATACCGTAGACTATGGAACTGGTAATTGTGATAACGAAATCACTGTAACCGTAAATGGAGTAACAAAAACCATTACCGTTGGCGCTGACGGCAACTAACAAAAATTGTCAACAAATAAGCCTCGCCAAAAGCGGGGCTTTTTTTTACTAAAAATTGTTGTTTGAAATTGGCCTGACTTTTTGAAATCCTGCCGCAAGGAGGGATCCGTCAGCTTAATGAGTCAAAATTTAATTCTTAATGCATGATCTGGGTTCAAATATTGGAGGAGTGCGTGGAACCCTGTCAACACTAGTTCTGCTGCTTTGAGCTTAGAAATGGTTACTCCTTGTTGCAGCGATGAAACCCTTTTCGATAGAATTGTTTTGCTTTGAACCCAGATTATGCAATGCTGACGGTACTGTCAGCATTGCATAATTGACGAATGAAAATCAACGATTTAGCCCCAAGGAAGAAAACCAAGTTGGTGATTTTCATTTTCAGGTCAGACGATAAATGTCTGACTCTGACCGCAAGCGTCACGAGGTTTAACCTTGACATCCGCCTCAGGCGGATCGTCAACCCCCTGGGCAAACTA
>JADBYK010000036.1 GCA_020403045.1 Cytophagales bacterium | reverse complement strand
CAAGTTGGTGATTTTCATTGTCAGGTCAGACGATAAATGTCTGACTCTGACCGAACGCGTCACGAGGTTTAACCTTGACATCCGCCTCAGGCGGATCGTCAACCCCCTGGGCAAACTATGCATTCCTAATGCATAGTTTGGGTTTAAGCGAGAGATAAAATTTGAGGACAACGTGTTAGTTGATTTAGTGGTGACAAAAGCAACAGCCGATTTTTCCAGATGGAGTATTCGGCACCATATCTATAAAGAAGATCATCAAGTAGCGGCTATTTTGAACATGGATAGCGCCTGGATTGATATGACCAAGCGAAAGTTGGCCTACCCAAATGAGTTTATTCAAAAAGTGTTTATTGATTTTCCTCGGTCAGTTGACTTTACCTGGCAACCGACTAAGCCATCAGCTTCCCAATGATTCCATCCACCGTAATTCCCTCCGCTTCGGCTTTGAAGTTTCTTACCAGCCGGTGACGCAAAACGGGCTTAGCAACAGCCTGCACATCTTCAATATCGGGTGAATACTTGCCATTGATCAACGCATTGCATTTGGCGCCTAATACTAAAAACTGTGAAGCTCTTGGCCCAGCACCCCACTCTAGTAAGTCAGTTGCAATGGCTGAGCCATTTTGTCCAGGTCTGGTGGAATGCACCAGCTTGACGGCATACTCCACTACATTATCAGCAATGGGCACTCTTCGGACTAAGTGCTGAAAGGCAGTAATCTCTTCCGCGTTTAGCGTTTTAAAAACCTGTTGATTGACGTCAGCAGTGGTATTTTTTACAATGCTTATTTCTTGTTGGTAAGTTGGATAGTCTAAGAAGATGTTAAACATAAAGCGATCCAGTTGTGCCTCAGGCAATGGATAGGTTCCCTCTTGTTCGATTGGATTTTGTGTAGCCAACACGAAGAAAGGTCTCGGCAAGGGATAATTGCTTCCCGCGATGGTTACCGCATATTCCTGCATTGACTCCAACAACGCAGCTTGGGTTTTTGGTGGTGTGCGGTTGATTTCATCCGCCAAAATAATGTTGGCAAAAATGGGCCCTTTCACAAATTGAAAGTTTCGTTCTTTATCCATTGTTTCCGCCCCTACAATATCTGAAGGCATTAGATCCGGTGTAAATTGAATGCGTTTAAACTGCAGATCAAGCGAAGTGGAAATGGTTTGAACGAGTAACGTTTTCGCCAATCCGGGAACTCCGATCAGTAGCGAATGTCCTTGACAAAAAATGCCTGTTAATATCAAACGAACAACGTCATCTTGCCCAACTACTATTTTGGCAATCTCTTTTTTGAGATTTATATACGTTTGAGCTAGCGCATCGGCTGCTTCAACGTCATTGGTAAACTGTTTTGCCATTTTCGATAAATTAAAAATTCAAGATTCCATGTTCAACATAAATTTATTGAAACAGATTGAACGTTGAATTTTGATTGTTGAATTTTGATTCTTGAATTTATTCTAAGATTTTACAATAGTTATAGGCCGGATCAATGTTGATAAAAACATCTTGCCTGGATTTTACAAACCACTTTTCGATTATTTTATCTTTCTTTTCAGCCAGTGCGGCCGATTGAATCCGATGCCAGTCATCTTTTAGATTTGCCTGGTGCGGGGGGAGTTTTGCTTTATAATAAAGTATGCGAGCCGCCTCTTTTCCTTCTTCAGTACGATAGGTGAGTGGTTTTGAAATAGAGCCCACTTTCATGGTGTCGATGGCGAGGTAAACCACTGGATCAATTTCGCGAAGTGAGACATGAAGGCCACCGTCTCCATCTGTGAAAAAGCCACCTCGCCCTTTAGTGGGCGTATCATCTGAGTATTCTTTTGCAGCGTATTCAAATTTGATGCTGTCTTTTACAATTTTTCGCCTCAGGCTATCGAGATATTTTTCTGCTTTTTTGATGTCTTCGTCTGAAGGATTGCCAAGCAGTAGAATATGACGGGAATTGTATTCATTTCCTCGTCTGTCAATCAGTTGCATAATGTGTATGCCAAAGGGTGATTCAAAGGGTTGAGAAATTTCTCCTTTGCGCAGCTTAAAGCCCATTGCCTCAAACTGAGGCACCATTGCTCCACGACCAACAAAACCCATTTCCCCACCATTGGATCGCGCTGAAGGATCTTCCGAATATTTTTGTGCCAACGCATTGAAATCTTCTCCGTTTAAAATGCGCTCACGAAGCTCTCTCAACCTCGATTTCGATTCCTCTTTCTGGGCATCACTGATTTTTGCCACTTTTACAATCTGGCCGATTTCTACATCTGATGAGTAGAATGGCAAGCTGTCTTGAGGTATCTTATTATAAAACCGTTTTACTTCTGCGGGCGTTATTTTTAAGTCTTTTGTAATGCGCCCCGTCATTTCACGCGCCAAAAGTTGTTCGCGAATTTGGTCTCTTAATTCTACCCTGATTTGTTCAAGACTTTTACCGTATCTGCGTTCGAGCTCCTCAGGTGAGTTACCTGAGTTTTGTAGAATTGCATTCATACGCTGACTGGTATTTTGATCAACTTCGAAGTCGGTAACCAATACAGAGTCAATGGCTGCTTTGGCTACCATCAGCTTATTCATGATTAATCGGTTGAAAAGTTGACATTTTGCCTGCTCTGATTGTTGATTGCCCTCAGCGAGGTACCCCTGATAAGCGGACTCCAACTCAGATTTGATTACAATATAGTTGTCAACCTTGGCGATGATTTTATCCACCACGAAGCCTGTTTTCTCCTTTTCCTGCGCGAAAAGTTGCAGACTGACAGCCAGAAAGAATAGGTTAAGGATTAAAAACCTCAAATTCCTTTCGTTTAACACCATTTTCATATACCTCGTCCTCCAATTTTTTGGCAAGTTCTACTTTTCTTTTGTTTAAAATAATGTTTTTGATCTCGCTCTCTACGAATTCAACAGGCGACACATTGTCTACAATTTTAAAGGCATCAATTTTCAGGAAATAAAGGAAATCCTGGTCGTTTGTTTCGTAATAGCGATAGTTGCGCAAAAATTGAATTTTATCAGGAATGGTCGCCATCGGAGAGTTTGCCACAAGTTTATCAAGTTCGATCCAGGATGAATCGGGTAATTGATACTCGGCAGAAAAACTGAGGCAATAGGATTTTAATTCCTCCATTTCCTTGGGCTTGTTTGAAAAAACGAGCGGTTTAATCCGCTGAATGCGCGGTGCCGTTTTTGGAACTTTTATATAAGTGCCCTGCACAATGTTTTGTTTCAAAACGAAGTTATCAAGATGAGTTTTGTAATAAGTGGCAATCTCAGTGGAAGACACTGAGTCGTTTAGGTTTTTTTTGATGTAGAAATTTTGGAATTCGTAGCCAATAAGGCTGTATCGATATTCCTCCACCCTCCGTTCGACTTCGGCTTCGTTGATGTCGATGTTCTTCGCTGCCTCATTTAAGAGCAGTTGTTTGCGGATCCAACTGGTCACGTACGAGGAGATTCTGGCGGCACTGTCAGCAGCGGTAGCATCTTTGGGTACAATGCCTTTCAATTCGTCCAGGTATAAAAAGGACTGACTCACTCGAGCAACTGGCTTTCTTGATTCGTCAGAACCTTTTTTTTCTCTTTTCATTTGAATCAAATCGCACGAAGAGGCGATCATTCCCAGAATGCAGCAAAAAGCGATCGTTTGCAGGCGATGGATCTTCATTTTTTAACAAGTGCTGTTACAACGCTCTTTTTCACCTTTTGATTTACTTCCACCGGATATTTTTTTCTTAACAAAGCTATCCAGTTTTGCTCTAATTGGTTTTGAAAGTCTGAAATAATGCTTGCACGCGCTTCTTCAAAGCTCTTGATACCTGGCGCCACAAGCCTATTTACTTCTACTAAGTGGAATGTCATATCTGTTTCTGTTTCATGTAATCCGGACGACCAAGTAACGTTATCGATAATTTTACTTTCGCCTTTTTCATAACTCCGAAATCCCTGTACGGATTTGAATTTTTTGATATCGGCATTTTGAATGGTGTCCCCTTTCTCGATTTTCTTTTTGAAATCGGTGATTAGATTTTTATCGGGAGTTGAAAAAATGCGTGCTTCCACGCGGTTTCCGCCAAAGTATTTTGTTTTGTTTCTTTCATAAAAGGCACGTTGTCCTGAAGTGTCTTGGGACGCTTTGTTCCAGATTTCTTTTTCCATGATTTCAAAAAACAGTATACCTTCTCGGTATTCCGTTAAAAGATTTTTAAACTCGGGTTTTTCTTTGATAAGCTTCGCTTCTTCTTCTTCTGTGATGACCTCGTCAACAAAAAAGTTGTAGAGTTGGTTGATGTAAGCGGCCGGAATAATAGAAGATGGAGCTTGATTGGTTTTTATATGGTTCACAAAATCACCGACCGAAACATTCTTGGTTTGAATTTTGAAAATCGGTTTTGCTAGGGATGCGGTTTCCCCTTTGTACGTCCATTTTCCTTTTGTCAGCATCGAGTCAGCCAAATCAAAAATGAATTTCTTATTTTCTGCCGCCTCCGTAAAGCCAAAATCCTTTCTTCTCTTGGTCGCCAGTGCCTGCTGCGAAATCTGCAAACGCTCATCGCGTGCTACTTTTCTTTTTAGTGCTTCTGCCATTTCAGCATAAGGCGGAAGCGGTATTTTCTTGTCTAAACGGATGATGTGCCAACCGATCGAAGATTTAAACGGATCTGAGATGTCTCCTGGTTTAACGAGTGCAAAGGCTGTACTTTCAAATTCAGGTACGGAAGCCAATGCGCCTACTCCAAAAGCCCTTAGTTTTCCACCGGTATCTTTCGTGTTTGTATCTTGCGAATTCTCTTTGCAGAGCTCATCCCATGGCCTACCAGCCTTCAACTGATCAAAAATTTCAAAGGCTTTGTTTTTTGTTTGGGTGTCATCTGCCGTTTCGTTTCTCAAAAGAATGTGTGCTACTTCAACTTCACCGCGAGCTGGTTTTTTATCAATCACTTTCAGCAGGTGATATCCAAAACGTGTACGCACGATGTTGGATATTTTGCCTTTGTCAGTTTTGTATGCGGCTTCCTCAAAGGGGTAGACCATTTGCATGGCGGTAAAATAGCCGAGGTCTCCACCATTGTACTTGGCGGATGGGTCTTCGGAAAGTTCGCGAGCTAGCTTTTCAAAATCTTCGCCAGCATCAATTCGCTTTCTAATAATGTCAATTTTCGCATACGCATTTAGTGTGTCGGAAGGAAATGCATCGGGTTTAAGGTTAATAAGGATATGAGAAGCTCTCACTTCTTGTGTTAAATGATCGTAGGCTTCTTTGGTCAATCGTTCGAGTGCATCGGGCTCCGCGCGATAAGGTTTCTTCAGGTCTTCTCGGTAGGTCTTAAATTCTTTACTAAACTTAGCCGTTGTATCCATCCCCAGCGCCCTCGCTTCAGCAACTTTTAGCTTGAAATTGATAAATAGATTTAAGTACTCATTGATTTTTACCTCGGTGAAATCTTCAGGTTTATTTTGATGATTTTTCCTATACAGATAAATAAATTCATCCGATAGAATAGGCGTTTTACTCACCGTAAAAAGCACTTCTGGCTTTGTTTTTTTTTGCGCTTGCCCAATGGCCGACAATGAAGCAGAACAAAAAAAGAGAATAAGCAATACGTTGCGCATGGAAGAAAAATAGAGTTGCAAAAATAGTGGAAAATTTGGAGTTAGCGGATTCTGAAAACGCAAGGTATTTCTATATCGTCTTCGTGAGTCGGCAAATATTTTTGCCGTCTTCGCGCAAATACTCAACCTTGTCCATAATTGATTTTACCAGTCGGATACCCAGTCCGCCTTTTCGCTTCTCGTGTACCAGGCTATCCAGTTCCTGTTCTTGATATTGATTTATGTCGAACATAGAGCCATCATCGATTATTTCAAACACGAACTGTTGGTGACCTGGAATGTGGATATTCATTGAAATCTTGTGGTCGGGATTACAATGATGCGCATGGATCATCAAGTTCGAACACATTTCATCAAGAGCCAGCACTATGGCACCCATCTCAAGTTCGGAAACACCTTGTCCCTTGAGCGAGTTGCGAATAAACTCGCGCACACCTTTCAGGTTATTAAGGCTACAGCCGATGTTATACTGATAACTCATCTGCCAATTTTTTTGCGTCTGATTTGGTCTCACGTATATTCAGCAAATCGGCCAACCCCAAAATGCTAAATGTATTCAACACTCGCTCTTTCAAACCAAAAAGCACGAGATACACTTTCTTGTCTTTTAATTCTTCGATATAGGACATAAATACACCCAAACCCGCAGAGGAAATATACTCCAAGCCATTGCAGTCCACTAAAATCTTTCGATAGCCATCCCCCACACTTTTGGCAATTGCCAAGTCAAGTTCAATTGAAGAACTAGCGTCAATTTCGCCAATTATGACAATGATATCAGCTCCTTCTTCTTGCAGTCTCTTAATATGAACCATAGTATTCTAACGGGTTATGTTTTATATTGTTTTCGCTTACTGGAATTTGACTGTCATGGATGTATAATCGTCATTGATATCTTCCGTACCTGAAAATTCATACAGACGTTTAATTAGATTTTCTTCAATTTCTTTTGAACTTTTTTGTGCGGAGTCTTGTAGTGCAGCGGCCAGACGCTCGCCACCAAATTCTTCGCCTTTTCCATTTTTAGCCTCCGTGATGCCATCGGTATACAAGACCATCACATCGCCCGGCTGATAATCAATTTCTTGGTTCTCTACGAAATTACTGTAGTCTAAACTACGCACCATGCCCAATGCAGTGCCCTTGTCTTTCAGGAAAACGGATTGATCTTTGGCGGCTTGGTGATAGAGTACCGGGCAATGGCCAGCTCGTGAATAGTGCACTTTTTTAGTCTGAGTGTTGATGACAAAATAAGTAGCGGAAATAAATGAGCCCCGTTCGAGGCAATACACGAGCGCTTTATTCGCCTTTGTCATAAAATCTTTTGGCGATGGCCCTTGTTGAGCCAGACTATGAAAAATGCCTTTCATTTGCGACATGTGAAAGGCTGCGGTAGTTCCTTTGCCCGACACGTCAGCAATGATCAACGCTACTTCGTGTTCGTTGATCCGAAGCGTATCGTAATAGTCGCCACCCACTTCATCGGCAGATGCGGAAAATGCCGAGATCTCAAAATCAAGATTTGTTTCTAGTTTGGTGGGCAGTAAGCTTTGTTGGACTGTTTTAGCAATTTTTAGTTCTTCTTTGTAGCGCGCATTTTGAAACGCCTCTTCCATCAGGCGGAAGTTCTCAATAGAAATGCCTGCTTGGTTGGCAAAGGCAGACACGATCCGGGTCATTTCTTTGTTAAAACCTTCGGGCAATTCTTTGAGCAGCGCCAATGTGCCAATGGTTTCTTCTTTTACTTTTATCGGGAATGCCAACAACGAACGGAAGCGAGAATTCTTCAAAGAGCCCAAATGCCTGGAGAGATTTTTTGTTTTATCGCTACTTTGATCCAACGCGCCTTTGATTTTATTTTTTTCCAGGTGTGCTCTGATGTCCTTTGATTCTTGGGCACTGATCTTATGGGTGTACAACTTCTGCTCGCTGTCAGTAGCCTTCATTTCTAACCATGCCGCGTCTGCGAAAACGGCACTTACGGAACTTTCTAAAAGAATATTGTAAACACTTTCCTCATTTTGCTCTGTTTGTATGGATTGACTGATCCGCTGAAAGCTCACGACCTCCTCCAATTTTTGTTCAAAGACGGAGGACGTAGGCAAGTTGAAGAGGACAACCAAAAAGGAGAAGGTGATATAGGTAATTACAAACGCCAACAGCGCAATGCTAAAGACGTGGCTCTGGAAATCGATAAATGCAGTTGACTGTTGGCTAACTGTATCTGACAAAATCGTCACTGAATACAGGAAATAGACCAGGTAGAAAATAGATAGCAGCAGTAGCAATAGACTCGTCCACTTCTGTTTAAAATTGAGATAAGCGACCCATCTCATATTAAACGATAGAATAAGCCCAAGCGCACTCACCAATAGGATAGCGGTGTTGGATAGGGTTGAGGAAACTACAATGTGAATACTATCGTAGACCAAAATGCAAAAGAGGAGTAATTCGAAAGCAAGCCAAGCCCTGATTAACCATTTTGATTTTTGATAAAGGATTAAGCGCTTCCAGGAAGTGTAGGCAGCCAACAAAAAATTGATGAACAAACCCAGATTAATTTGGTAGACCAGATCGATGAAAAGAATGTTTGTAGGCAGGGGTGTGCTGCCCAGCAAGAACAGCAAAAGCCGAACCGCCAGTGAGATAACGGTGGCTATCAGTCCAGTGGCAAAAACCTTCCAAAGCAAATCGGTGAAATTGAGACTTTCATCCCGCTCTATTTTGAATTTGTAATAGTAGAAAAGCGAAATGATAAAGAGATCTAGCATGACTTGCGGGAGCCATTGGGGTACGTCAGAGGGTAGCGACTTAATGTCGGCAAAAAGAACGGTGATATCAGAAAAGGCCAAAACCACCCAAAAAATGAGGGCGCCCATAGAAGTAAGGCGAGTTAGGGCTTTTGTTTTGAACATTCTGGGTTAAAAAAAAGCCAATCAATTGGGATTGGCCTTGCAATAATAATTAATAAATCCGCGCTAAAACACGGAATTTATTAAGGTTTGAAAGTTTACTTCCTACTATAATTCGGTGCCTCTCTGGTAATCGTAACATCATGCGGATGGCTCTCATGCACTCCAGCTGCGGTTATTTTTACGAACTTGGCCGATTTAAGCTTGTCGAGATTCTTTGCGCCACAATAGCCCATACCGGCTTTTAATCCTCCAACTAATTGATACAGCACCTCTGCCACCGAACCCTTGAACGGGACCCGACCAGATATGCCTTCGGGTACGAGTTTTTTGATATCATCTTCTGCATCCTGAAAGTAACGGTCTTTTGATCCATCATCCATGGCCTCCATCGAGCCCATTCCTCGGTAGGATTTGAACTTTCGTCCTTCATATATGATCATCTCTCCGGGGGCTTCTTCCGTGCCAGCGAGTAAAGATCCGATCATCACGCTATCAGCACCTGCTGCCAGCGCTTTTACGATATCTCCGGAAAAACGGATGCCACCATCCGCAATCACTTTTACATCAGACCCTCTCAATGCTTTTGCGGATTCATACACAGCAGACAGTTGAGGTAGACCGATGCCCGCGACAATACGAGTAGTACAAATGCTGCCTGGGCCTACGCCTACTTTTACAGTATCTGCACCTGCCTTGGCCAATGCCTTAGCAGCTGCACCCGTGGCAATGTTTCCAACGATCAATTCCAGTGATGGGTATTTTCGTTTAACTCGTTTAGCGGCATCAATTACGCCTTTAGAATGTCCGTGTGCTGTATCAATACTAATCACGTCAACCCCCGAAGTTTTTAACGCTTCGATGCGCTCCATAATATCTGCTGTTACCCCAACTGCGCCACCCACTCGCAGTCTTCCAAACTCATCGTGACACGCGTTCGGTTTGTTTTTCTTTTTTAGAATGTCTTTGTAAGTAACAAGTCCGGTAAGCTTCCCCTTTTTGCTGACGATAGGTAGTTTTTCAATTTTATAATTCTGTAAGAGAATTTCTGCTTTAGCCAACGTAATTCCTTCCGGTGCGGTGATCAAGTTGTCTTTCGTCATGATTTCAGCAATCGGCCTACTCATATCTTTTTGAAAACGCAAATCGCGATTGGTGATGATGCCAACCAATTTCCCATTTTCATCGATGACCGGAATGCCGCCTATTTTATTTTCACGCATAATTTTCTCGGCATCGCGTACGGTAGAATTTACTCTCAACGTGATCGGATCCAGGATCATCCCACTTTGAGATCGCTTCACCTTGCGCACTTGTTCGGCTTGCTCGGCAATGGTCATGTTTTTGTGAATGAACCCCAGGCCGCCTTCCAGCGCCATGCTGATGGCCAATTGAGCCTCGGTTACCGTGTCCATAGCGGCAGAAATAAGGGGAATATTGAGCTTGATGTTCTTCGTCAAATAGCCCACTGTGCTTGTTTCACGGGGTAAAACGTCACTGTAAGCAGGTACCAGAAGCACATCATCATAGGTCAATGCTTCGAAAAGAAATTTGGAGGGATCGTGGGCCATGGCAAATAATTTACGAGTGATTATTTGCGGGGCAAAACTAGCGGGTTCTTGGTTAAGAAGCTAATTTTAGTTTTGATCAGTTTTTGTGCGGCATTCTCCAAAAAGCTCGTCAAAAACCACTTTAAAATACAAGTCTATTATTCTTACTTTAGAAAATTGAAAAACCTGCATCTTATGAGATACCTAATCCTGTATTATTTTTTCTTCATTGGCCAAAACGTTCACAGCCAAATTAACACGGAGTTAAGATTACGAGACCTGCTCGAAAAGGTCGAAGTAATTCGAGATGAGTACGGGGTAAATCATATCTATGCAAGAAATGAACATGACCTTTTTTTTGCACAGGGTTATTGCGCAGCTAAGGACAGGCTGTTTCAATTCGAACTTTGGCGAAGGCAAGCGACAGGTACATTGGCCGAATGGTTAGGGCCTAAAGAAATAAAGCGTGATCAGGGTGCGCGTCTTTTCAAATTTCGTGGAAATCTAAAACAAGAATTGAATCACTATCATCCACGCGGTGAACAAATCATAAGAGCATTTACCGAAGGGGTGAACGCCTACATAAAAGAAACAGAACAAAATCCTCAATTGCTTACAATTGAGTTCAAGTTGCTTGGTGTAAAACCAGGGTATTGGACGCCTGATTTGGTGATCTCCCGGCATCAAGGCCTTCTGGGAAATCTTACTGAAGAAATTGCTTTTGCCAGAATGGTAGCTGCTTTAGGGACTGAAAAAGTGAAAGAGCTAAATGCATTTGAGCCTGGGGAGCCTGATCTTCACCTAGACCCATCGATTGATCCGGTTCGTTTGTCAGATCCGGTAACAGAACTCTATGATGCTTTTCGTAAGCCGGTCGCATTTTCGCCTCAGGACTTGTCTCTTTCTTCCAATCAAAATTTGGAGCAGTATAAAAGTTTTGCAAAAATAGATGGAGAGGCTTATTTCGATTTGGTAACCTCGCCCAACCACTCAATTGGTAGCAACAACTGGATAGTGAGCGGGTCAAAATCACAAAGTGGATTTCCATTATTGGCAAATGATCCGCACCGCGCCTTATCTGCGCCCTCGCTTCGTTACATGGTTCATCTAAATGCACCGGGTTGGAATGTAGTGGGTGGAGGGGAACCTACTATCCCGGGCGTATCCATAGGGCACAATGAGTTTGGGGCATGGGGCCTAACTGTTTTTGATTTAGATGCTGAAGACTTGTATGTATATCAACTCAATCTTCAAAATAAAAATGAGTATAAGTATAAAAATGGTTGGGAGTTGATGGGCATTCTGAGAGATACGATAAAGGTTAAAGGTGCTCCTTCTATTATAGTGGAGCATCGCTATACAAGACATGGCCCAGTAACGTATATGGATGAGAAAAACAACCTTGCCTATGCCGTCCGGTGTGGGTGGCTGGAAATTGGTGGAGCACCCTACATGGCTAGCTTACGAATAGATCAAGCGAAAAACTGGGCTGAGTTTAGAGAAGGCTGTGCCTATAGTCATATACCAGGCGAGAATATGATTTGGGCAGATAAGAAAGGAAACATCGGTTGGCAGGCGGTTGGGGTGGCGCCCATTCGCAAGGGTTGGGACGGATTGGTGCCCGTGCCTGGTGATGGCCGATTTGAATGGAGCGGGTATCTTCCTATTAAATCATTGCCATCTGTCTTCAATCCAAAAAAGGGATTTTGGGCTACTGCCAATGAAAACCTGATTCCATTTAACTACCCCAATCGCAATGCAGTAGGTTGGACATGGGCAGATTCATATCGTGCCGATCGAATCAATGAAGTGCTAGGCGCGGAACAGAAATTCAATGCTGCCGATATGGCAAAATTGCAGAGTGACTATTTATCGATACCGGCAAGGTCCCTCGTTCCACTTCTGAAAAATCTTCATTCGCAAGATGAAAAAACGGAATCAGCAAGATTGCTACTGTCGAATTGGAATTACAAAATGGAGAGCTCATCGGAAGCCGCTGGAATTTATGCGGCCTGGGAAAAGAAGATACTAGAAAACTGCGTTGCTCTTTTTATTCCGGAAAACGGAAAACAATTGGTAAAGAGTTTGCCATTGTCAAAAGTTATTCAGTGGATAGTGACTGCCAGGAAGGAATTTGGTCAAGATCCTGTAGCGGGCCGGGATGCCTTTCTTTTACAAAGTTTGGAGCAAGCAACGATTGAGTTGATTAAAAAGCTAGGCGCAGACATTAAGAATTGGCAATATGGACAAAATGCCTATCACCATGTATTGATCAAACATCCGATGAGTAATGCGGTAGATGAAGCCACTCGAAAAAAATTGGAGGTTGGTCCTCTGCCACGCGGAGGCAATAGTTCAACCCCGGGGATGACCACCAACAACGATAATCAAAATGCAGGAGCGACCTTTAGAATTGTCACTGATTTGGCCGATTGGGATAGGACGATGTTTACAAACGCCCCAGGGCAAAGTGGAGATGTTGAAAGTTTATTTTATGAGAATCTTTTTGAGATGTGGGCAAATGATCAACACTTTCCGGTCTATTACAGTAGAGAGAAAATTGAAAAAGTAGCGAAGGAGAGATTTCTCTTACAACCCTTGCGTTAGTCCGCTAAACCATTCAGGTGCATTCCAGACCACCGCACCGTAAGCCGCAAAGCGGAGCACGCGGGTGATGCAAATCAACAAAAAGTGTTTCATGCTCAGGTTGACTGAGCCTGCCAACATACAAGTTGCGGAAAAAGGAACGGGAGTCACCGCTCCCACAAAGACTAGATAGCCTCCATAGGTTTTTAATTTTCCTTCGTATTGTTTCAAGTATTTTTCGCGGATGCGCTCTTGATAGAATTTTGTTTTAGAAAATACTTTCCCAATGTAGTAGCCTAAGATTCCTGCTCCGTAGGAGATAACCGTGAGAATCGCTAAGTTGGTTACAAACCCACTCAAATCGATGTTATCCAGGATCCAGATCATCATGAAAATTTCTGGTGGAAGAATGCCAAATACAATTTCAGATACTGTATAGATGCCGTACAGTATACCTGGGTTGGCCCGAATGGTATCTATGTGTTCTCTAAAATTCTGTTGGATGTACCCTTCCATCAAAACAAAAATCGTGATGATTACTGCAAACCAAGCTAATCCTTTAAATAGGTTACGAAACAGAAAACTTGATCTGGTTTCTTCTTGTTCTTCTGGAGGCGCCATGCTTAGTTTAAAATAGGGTGCCGCTTAAACGGCTTAGAATCGTCAAATAGTTTTCGGTAGGTAATATGCGTCTTTGAAACGAATCCGCCAACTTGTTCTACCACCGTAATCATTTTTGGATTAAAGTCACCAATCCAATTCATCTCATATTCGTCATATCGTTTGTATTCATCTTGTAATACTTTACGAGCGGCCAGAATCATTGCGCCATCGGCTCCTTTCCCTTGATGTTCGGGCACAACACCAAACAAAATACCAAATGCCTTGGTGTTTATTTTTCGGAATTGGTACCAAACAAACTTCAACTTACCCAGCCAATCCAATTTTCCATTTACATGTTTAAAAATTTGGTTGATTTCCGGGAGTGACAGGAAGAAAGAAATAGGTTCGCCTTTGTAGAAGCCGAAATACAAAAGTTTCTCATCCAAGATAGGCTTCATCTGCTTTACAATGAGAGCCGCTTGTTGCGAATTGATCTCCGGATTTTCGGCCCGATTGGCCCACGCCTTATTGTACACCGCGCGAAGGTACTCTCCCAATTTTCCGATTTCATCTTTGCGCAAATGTCGAAATTCATAGTCAGGATCTTTGGCAATCAAATCGGCTTTATAGGCTAGTTTGGGCGAAAGCGGATCGATAATTTTTCGGGCAAAAGTCAACTGTTTGAAATACTCCTTAAATCCATATGCCTCGAAGAAATCTTTATAATAAGAAGGGTTGTAGTTGCATTGATAATTGGGTTCACGTTCGTAGCCATCAATGAGTAATCCCCACCACCGATCACGACTTCCAAAATTGATAGGTCCATCCATCGCTTGAGCGCCTTTTGATTCAATCCAGTTCTTACATTGATCAAATAATGCAAATGCTACATGCTGATCATTGATGCATTCGAAAAATCCCATTCCCCCTGTCGGCTGGTCATTTCCCTTGTTGAGCGTTTTTTGATCAATGAAAGCAGCCACTCTGCCGATGACTATTCCTTGATCATTCTTCAACACCCAACGGATACATTCACCATGTCGGTAGGTTTTGTTTTTTTCAGGGTTAAATACATTCTCAACATCTTTATCGAGTGGGCGAATCCATTGCGGCAAATTTTTGTAAAGGGATAAAGGAAAGAGCAGAAAGTCTTTTTTGTCGGCCGCGGTCAGCACTTCTGTACACATCATTTGGTATCGGGTATTGCTTGCGCGAAGTTATGATTGGGGAGCTTTAATTCAAAAGTAGTTCCCTTACCTAATTGGCTCGTTATTTTCAGCAATCCGCCTAGTTTTTCAACTGCATTTTTTACGATGTACAAACCAAGCCCCGAACCGTCACTTTGAATACTGGCCCGATAAAACATATCGAATATTTTGCTTTGATCGGCCGTGCTGATGCCGATGCCATTGTCGGAAAAGAGAATGACTGCGCGCTCCGCATTGATTTGAACGTTGATGTTTATTTCGGCATTTAATTTTTCAAAATCGCGGTACTTTATGGAATTGGAAATCAGGTTTCGGAAGATTTCGGCAATCCGCCATTTGTCGCTATAGAATACCTCGCTTGATACGTTGAGGTTCTTAATGATCGTATCTGCACCCTTCAGGTAGTCAAGGTCTTTAAATGAATTCTCAATCAACTGTCGTAAATCGATTTTTTCGATTTTTACATCTAGCTTCAGATTCTTTGAATGACTGAGTACATCGCTGATGAAGTTATCTAGTTGCTTGACTTTTTGGCCAATGATTTTAATGTAGTCCGCTAAATTGTCATCATTTCCTTTCAATGACGCGAGATTCACCAGTCCCAGCACCGAAGAGAGAGGGGCACGCAAATCATGTGATACCTTGTAAACAAAATTGTCCAATTCTGCATTTCTCACTTTTAGTTCCTCTTCAACACCTTTTTGCTCGGTGATATCAACGTATGAGCCAAAAATGCCGATGGTCTTATCTTCCATCATAATGGGCACACCGTAGATAATGACAAATAACTTCCGTCCATCTTTTCTAACTCTAGCACTTTCTAGCCGCACAAGTTGCTTGGAAGAGATGAGCGAATCCAAATCATTTCCTTCTTCTTTTAGATCGAGGGGTACAATGAACTCGTTTAGGCTTTTTCCGGTGAGTTCATTTTGACTAAAGCCAAACATCTTTTCAAAGCCCTGATTCACCAGCAACACTTTGCCGGTGTCGTCTAGCATCACTTTCCCAAATGGCGAATTATGAAACAATTGAGTAAAAAGTGTCTCCGACTTTCGAATGGCTCGTTTGGATTCATACTCTTCGGTAATGTCTCTTACAATAATTTGTATGGCGGGCTTGTTTTTGTAGGAGAATGGAACCGCTGAAGCTTCTACCAGGATTTCTTTCCCATCTAGCCGGATATACTTTTCTTGGATCATCGGTGCGGGTACACCTTTCAGGAGGCCGTTCATTCGATCGATCACGAGTGCTTTGTAGTCGGGGTGAACAAGATCTAAGACTGGTTTGCCCAAAAGGTCTTGTGGCGAATTTGCGCCCATGATTGCTGCCGCACGAGAATTGGCATAGACTAAAATGCCATTCTGATGGATACCTACCCCCAACGGAAGTGACTCTAGAAGATTTCTGTATCGCCCCTCTTTTTCAACGGTAATTTGATCTTCAATTTTTCGCTGGTCAAAATCTTGAAGTGTGCCGGCAGTTCGTAATACTTTACCGGTCAAGTCTCGCTCAATCACTTGCCCGCGCTCCAATATCCATTTCCAGCCGCCATTGCTGAGTTGGAAACGATACACCGTTTCATAGTATTCTGAGTTACCTATCAAATGTTTTTCAATGGAAGCCACATACCCCGGTTTATCATCTGGATGAATGAAGTCCTCGCAATGATTAAACATTTCTTCCAGTTCTGCCTTAGGATAACCCACTATCTCGGGCCATCGATCATTGATGAATGTCTGGTTGGTTTTTACGTGATAATCCCAAATCCCAAGGTCAGATCCACGAGCTGCCAACTCAAGCCGCTTATTCGTCTCTGCCATGTTTTGTTCTGCTTTTTTGCGTGCAGACACATCGGTGAGTACGCCTCTCCAAACCACATTGCCGTTCTCCAACTTACTTGCATTAGCACGCGCATTTACCCAAATCACATTTCCGTTTGCTTGCAAAACACGACCTTCCCAGTCAAAATTTTCCGCATTACTAATCCATTGATTATACTTTATAGCGAATGACGGCCTCTCTTCGGGATGTATAAAGGAGAAAAGGGAAAGAGATCCTTCCAGCATGGTTTTACTGGTTAAGCCAAATAAAACCTCACAATAGGGGCTTATATAAGTGAAATCCTTTCGACCATCCGGAGAATAAGTGTATTCAAAAACGGCTACCGGGAGTTTTTCAAGAATGGGATAAATAGTTGAGGTTTCTGAGCTCATGATTGGTAAGATACTACAACAAAGTTAAATGCTTCAGCTTACGTAATAAATTTGAGCAATTAGAATAAAAGGCAGCAATTTATTTTTCAAATGCAGTGTTTTGCTCCGAGTAGAAACAAGAAAAAGTGCCTACATATTTTTGCTTACTTAAAGCCAGATTATGGACAAAGCAATTGAAACAAAATTGTTTATCACCGAAGCGAAGCGGGTTGCCGTCATCAACGCACCTCCAGTCCTTGGCCGTTTCGAGCGCGGAAAAGATGGGCCGATAGATGTACTTTTAGTTTTTGTAAGGAGCAAAGACGACATTTTAATGTCCGTTGATCAGGTAATTTCAACTTTGGCTCCAAAGGGAGTTCTTTGGTTTGCCTATCCGAAGAAATCATCAGGAATTAAAACAGATATCAGTAGAGATTCGGGCTGGGCGCCATTGGCCAAAAATAAATTTGTTCCCGTTACGCAGGTTGCTATTAATGAAACCTGGTCGGCATTACGCTTTAAGCCGATCGATCAAATACAAAAGATGACTCGCAAAACCGCAATTGGTCAGCAGCCTTCCAAACCTACCAAAGAGAGGATGCTTGTGCTACCAAATGCGTTTCAGCGGCTTCTAAGTAAAAACAAAAAAGCTGGCGTCTTCTTTCAGAACCAGTCATTTACGAATCGGAAGGAGTATGTTGTTTGGCTAGAGTCGGCAAAAAAACCTGAAACAAAGCAAAAAAGGCTCCTAGAGGCAATTGAAAAATTATTGTCGGGAAAGAGAAATCCCAGCGAAAAATAGCTTGAACTAACCTTAGGCATGGTATAGAATTTAGCCACGAATGCACAAATAAGCACAAACAAATTGGTCAAGTTACGTCAGTACAGATTTTGATCGAAACAACTCACGAATGCGCAAATAAACAACGACAAATTCAAGATAAAATTCGTGTAATTTTGTGTTATTCGTGGCAAGATAAATTGACTTAGATTTTAACGAAGACATATATCCGAACTCATGAAAAACCTCCTTTCAATTCTATTGTATTTGAGTGTTGCATCGGCCATGGCACAGGTGCAAGTGGGGAAGGCCTCGTTTTATGCCGACAAATTTGAAGGCAGTCCCACTGCCAGTGGTGAAAAATATCGAGCGTCTAGGTTGACTGCGGCACACAAGACGCTGCCTTTTGGTACCAAAGTGCGTGTAACAAATTTGGCCAATAACGAATCAGTGGTGGTGACGATCAATGACCGGGGGCCGTTTGTAGAAGGTAGGATTATTGACGTGTCAAAATCAGCTGCTGAGCGTTTGAGTTTTTTTAATCAGGGTACGGCCGAGGTAAAACTGGAGATAGTTGACGCAACAGATGGAAAGCAGGAAACACAACCTGTTGCGGTAGATCATGTGGTGGTAGAAGATAAAGAAACCTATCAATTTGATATCAAACGGGTTAATCCAACCGGTTATGGACTACAGCTGGGGACGTATCAAGAGTTGGTCAACGTCATGAAAATAGTGGACAACTTGCGGAGTAGCTATAAAAAGAAGGTGGCGGTACAGGTAAAAATCGTCAACGGGGTAAAATACTACAGTATTATGATAGTCGGATTCAGTAAACGCGACAAAGCAGAAGGGTTGATGGTTGCATTGAAAAAGAAATTTCCAGATTCGTTTGTGGTTGATTTCTCTCAGTAGATGAACCTATTTCATTTCGGCAATCCAATTTCGTACTAATTCTACTCCTTCGGTGTGGACCAATTTCCTTCCCACTTCGGGCATCATGATGCCTGGGTGAATTGATTCAATCCGATACTGAAGAATGGACTCCTCGGGTTTTCCGGGTACGATACCATAGAGCCTTCCACCAGATCCTTTGCCTGCTGCCACGGGCGCTTTGCCAATTCCCAGAACAGTTGATTCGTTTATGCTGGCGAGTAAGTGTAGGCCGCTTGTTTTCGCAGAACCATCTCTGCGATGACAGTGAGCACAATTTATCTCCAACCACGCACGTGCCCGCACGTTGATGCCCTCCCGTTCATTCTCATAATTGGCAAGGCGCGGAATGGCATCAAGAGAAGGAAGATTTTCCAGTAGAGATGCCTCTCCCCATTTGATCAATTGAATTTTATTCTGGCCCGGCAATACACCGTTTAATTGACGTGCGGAGGGCCCGATCGGCATCACCTTGTCTCCCTTGAGGTGACAAGATTTACATTGATTTAGATTGGGTACTGAATAGCTTAAATTTTTTAACGCTCCATCGAAATGTCTCCACGAGACATCAATACTTTTTCCGGCTACTTCTAGAAAAGCATCCGTCTGTTCTTCATTCCAGATATATGAAAGAGGTTTCCATTCACTTTTTTCCAACAAGAGCAATCTGGTTTCCAGTATCCGAATATTTTTTTCGGGCTGGCTGAAATCAGCCGGGTAATAGAAATTTTTGATGAGTATAGTACCCTCAGGGAAAGCTAAGACCTCTGTCGGGTGATAGTTTACTTTCTTTCCGCTTGGGATCTTAACAAACCTTTTCTTGAAAGCATAGTCACTGAATAGTGGAGAGTTTAGCGAATACGCAACAACGCCAGCTGATGGCTGAAGATTTTTTAAGGGCTCCGTGAAAAATGAATAATCAGAAAGCTTTTGTTTTTCAGATGAAGTCACCGGGGATACAATAGTCACTTCGGACAACACCACATCCTGCTTTTTTTGTTGGCAACCAGCCAGCACTAGCAAAAATCCAATTAATCCGAAATACGGCTTCATTGAAGGGAGGTGGATTTCTTTTTGCAAGTGAAAGGCGCAATATCTTTTGACAGCAATTTAAAATCATTTGCTGCATCCAGATTGATAAAGGTGATCGGCCCTTTTTCATCAACACAAATAGACCTTTCTTTTTGTTTTGGGTTTTCGATGCCATCGAACACGATGTCGGGAGGGCTTAAAAATGATTTGGTAAGCAATAGTTTTCCAATGTCACTTTGCAACGTTGGGAACCAGTGGCTGTTTTTAAAACGGTTGTTGAAAATAGAAATATCGTAGGGAAAAGCATTGTAAAGTGTGTCTTCCCGAAAGCGATTGTTGACAGATTGAACACCTCCAATGGCACCCGTTTGTTCTTGTTCGCCTTCATTCAGCGCTGCCACCATTTCATAGCTGACAATTCCGACACCGACTGTCCGGTTGTCTAAAATATCATTATCAAAAAGATCAACTCGATGAGTTGCCAAAATCATTACCCCTGTGCCAGGCGGAATGCTCGCCACTACATTTCCTTTTTGTGCAAAATTTTCGTGGTTATTATCATGAATATGATTCTTAAAGGCCTTCGTGGAATGTCCATACTTCGTCAACCCAGGCAAATCAAAAATTAATAGTCCGCCTGTATTGTGATTGGCCTCATTGCCGTAAATCTGTACCCACTTTGAATTTTCTGCTTCGATGCCCGCCACATTCCAATACGCTTTGTTGTAACGGATAATAACTGAGTCTGATTGACCTACATAGATTCCCGCATCGGAGGAGCCCATCGCAATGCAATCTTCAATCAACACATTTGTGCATAGAACGGGGTAGAGTGCATAAGCACCATTTTCCGTCTTCGGCCCACCTGGCCAAGCCGATCGAATCTTTCGCAAAGTAATGCCCCGTGTGTCGTTCACTTTCAAGTTATCCCCTTTTGCATCTTCCACAGAAAAATCTTCCAGTACAATGTTTACACCATTGCTGATATGAATGCCCTCTGCCCCCTCCGTTTGATTTTTCCAGCTCAAAATGGTTTTATCTATGCCTTTACCCCTGATAACAATATTCTTTTTTCCGTCCATTGTCAGGCTTTTGGAAAACATGAAGTTTCCCTCGGGCAGATGTATAGTATCACCATCCGTGGCGGTAATCAGTTGGGTCTGTAGCGATTTCTCTATTGTACGCCAGGTTTTGGGCGATTCTTTTTGCGAACAACTGAACAGACTTGCAACTAATAAGATCGGAAGTACAAACTTCATAAGAGCAATTTTGTAGTGAAACTACCAATTTTATTGAATCGAAAACGCGGTTATGATTAATTTTTCTTTTCCCCTAATAGATAGAACCTTTTTCGAACACTCTTGATAGAACTTATTCCGATGCCACCATTTTTATTCTTATCAGATTCAATTCAAACCATTAACTTTCGACCTCACGACTGATTACTTCAAATGCTTCAACTACTCAGCGAGTCATCTTTACTATTACTCTTTTTGGTGTTGGCCGTTGGTGCGCCCCTTGGTAAAATAAAAATTGCAGGTGTCAACTTAGGTATTGCCTCGATCCTTTTCACAGGGCTGGCGTTTGGCGCCTTGGCGCCCAACATCAAGCTTCCTGCTATTGTTTACGAAATTGGATTAGTGCTTTTCATTTATTGCATCGGAGTTTCAAGTGGTGAACAATTTTTTGGAAACTTGAAAAAGAAAGGCTGGAAAGAGAATGTGTTGACATTTGGCGCGATCATTTTAGTTTTTCTGATGGTTGTTTTGATCGGAACGCTGTCTTCGATTAAGTCCTCCTACCTGGCAGGAATTTTTGCAGGCAGTCTCACCAACACCCCTTCTTTGGCTGCCTCGTTGGAATTTATAAAAGCTTCTGCACCTGTTGCACTGATTGAATCGGCATTGGCTGAGCCTGTAGTAGCTTATTCAGTTTGTTACCCGATGGGTGTGATTGGGATGATTCTTGCCATTATCTTGTTTCAGAAAATTTTCAAAACCTCCTTAAAAGCGAACGCTCAGCTAACCGATGCTGAAAAGCTAACGAACGCAACAGTTGTTGTTTCGAATGACAAAGTAATAGGTTCAACCATTACTGAACTTAAAACCGCATATGGACTTACCGTTGTGTTTGGGAGAATTAAGCGTGGAGCAATTTCATTTCTGGCACTGGATAGCATGTCGCTTGAGCGAGGTGATTTGATGACGATAGTCGGTAAACCGCCACAAATAGAAAAGGCACTGAGTTTGTTAGGCACACGAAGTGAGAACAATTTGGAGATGGATCACCAGCAATTAGATGTGCGAAGAATTTTTGTCTCTAATCTTGATCTGGTAGGTCAATCCCTTAAGGATCTTAATTTACCACATACCATGGGCATCATTATCACGCGCATTCGAAGAGGCGATAGTGATATTTTGCCGAATGCTGAAACCACTCTACAGTTCGGTGATCGCGTGCGTGTTTTGACAGGACGAAATGAGCTCGCACAGGCAAGTAAGTTTTTTGGCGATAGCTATGCAGCACAAAGTGAAATTGATATTCTTACCCTGGGCTTGGGAGTTGCAGCTGGTTTTTTTCTTGGAATGATACCTATAACTCTACCGGGGGGAATCATTTTAAAATTGGGTATCGCTGGTGGTCCATTGATTGTGGCTTTGCTGTTAGGCTCCGTCAATCGAATTGGGAAGTTAGTGTTTGTAATGCCTTATAGTGCTAACAATACGATTCGGCAACTTGGGCTTGTGTTGTTTTTAGCCGGTGTTGGTACTCGATCAGGGTATGCCTTTCGCGAAACCATGACACAAAGCGATCAGGGGATCAATTTCTTTCTCATAGGAGCAGCGATTACAATAGCTATAGGATTCTTGTTTCTTTTTGTGGGGCATCGGTTTTTAAGAATTCCCTTCCCTCGTTTAGCAGGAATGCTAGCCGGGTTTCAAACGCAACCGGCAGTATTGGCATTTGTAAACGAACAAGCTAAAAGTGAGCAACCCAATATTGGTTATTCTTCTGTTTTTCCTATTGCTACCTTAACGAAAATTATTTTCGTTCAAATTCTCCTCACGTTACTGGCGTAATCATTTAAAGCGTACTTGCTATTTTTAGAGCGAGGTTAATCATATCCGTTGTGTGTCGCTCGCGATCCTTTGCGGACAAGGCTTCACCTGTAACAATATTATCGCTCACAGTCAACAACGAGATGCTGCGAACCTTAAAGTAACTGGCCATCGCATAAAGCATACTCGTTTCCATATCTACCGCCAGTACGTCCTCCTTCACAATCGGTTCATACCGATGTGGGTCTTCGCTATAAAACAGATCTGTGCTAAAAACACTTCCGGTGAGAAGAGAAACATTCTGCCTATGCGCTGCTTCTTTTGCTATTGAAACGAGTGAAGGATCAGCCACCGCATTTCGTAAGGATGGTGAAAGGTATTGCTTAACAACATCAGAGTCGGTGCCGGATTCCGTTGCCAGGATCACTTGACCTAGCTGGATGTTTTTTTGAATCGCTCCGCACGTTCCTACGCGAATGATACAAGTTGCACGATACTCGCAAATCAGCTCATGCAAATAGAGCGCTGTGCTCGGTATGCCCATGCCGGTTCCTTGTATGGAAATCGGTCTACCGTGATACATACCGGTATACCCAAACATCCCCCGAATCTGATTATAGCAAAATGGCTTTTCAAGCCATGCTTCCGCATGATGTTTTGCGCGAAGTGGATCGCCTGTGATCAGAATGGTCTTTGCTATCTCTCCCTCTTTTGCTTCAATGTGTAGACTCATGATACATTTGTCATTACCGATTGTTGTACAATTTACAGTACAGACAGTTTACTCTTTCTTTTTAGCAAAGAAAACTTTTGTGGAATTTAAAGGTAAAACGTTTGGTTTTTCTTGAAATAGGAATGCGATTTTGTTAAAAAGGTATGGTAGATTACTCGGTTTTTGTTATTGCTAGGCAGTTAGGATAGCGGTTGTGAAAAGTAAAATGCTGGAAAAATGCTTTTTTAATCCAATCGATGTTCCCTTAATGAAACGAGTTTGTCTTTCAATGCCAGCGCTGTACCACGATCCATCATGTTTGGTAGTTCCGCCAACGCTAAATCAATTTTCGAATTGGCTTCCGCTGACTTATTTTCCAGGGCGCAAATCGCTGCCTCAGTAGAAAATACTTGTGCTTTTGGAATAATAGCAGAGGGCTTGAACCGACTCCAATAGTCGAGCGCTTTTGCTAAATCACTTTTTGCGGCTGCGTAAAAGAATGCGGCATCGAGCCACACAATACTTCGGATGCCATCCGGAATGCTTTCAATATCGTCTATGTAGGCAAGCAAATGCTGCTCGGCCAAATCAAGATTGCCTTTATCCCACGCAGATTGATGAAAAAAACTTTGGATGTAAACGGCAAAGGGTGAATTCAATTTTTGCCCGAGCTGACTTGCTTCCTCCAACTCATTCCAGTCTAACAAACTGGGCCTTACACCACCCGAACTCTGCGATAGAATTTTTAACATCAATACCTCAAACCGGGCAGACTCTCCGCCCCTTTGTAAATTAAGGATGCGACCGCCATCGGAAGTAAACCCACCCATATGAAGTGGAATGATAGTGATCACAAAAATTAAGAGAGAAAAAAAGGCGATTAGCAAAAACAGAAATCCGATATAAGAAGCAGTCGGGAGAAGTAGATAGAATAGATAACACAGTCCCGCTAAAATCAAACTGGCGACTGGTCCACCGGCTGCATAAATAGAAAATCGATTTTTTAAGTTTTCAGTGCCTGTAGGCATACAGATAACCATTCCGCCTGCGGTGTTTACATTTTTATTCCATTTGAATTTCCATCCCTCTTGCTCTTTATCCCACATGAATGGCCCAACCACATACATTCGAAAATCAAATTTCTGCCACACGCCCGCTACGGCATGTCCCGCTTCGTGGAAGCCAATGACCAGAAAAAAAGCGGGGATGAATGCAATTGCCAACATCAGCATTACACTCCCTGGAAGGCTTCTGCCCGCCTGAAAGCCCAGTTTGCCGATGAAGAAGCCAATTATTCCACCAAGTATCGTCATTAGGATAAGGCTGACAATTTTTGATTTTTTCTTTTTTGATGTCATGGACTAAAACATTTTTACCATTGGTGCCTAAACTGTATTTAAAATTACATCAACTCAACCAGATTTTTTCTTCATCCCGAACAGAAACCTGGTTAAGTTAAATGGCCGAATCAAAAAAAGATAAAACACTACGCAGCTTGCCAGCGTGAGAAAACAAATCGTCCAGTACTTGGCGGCAATGCTCCAGTTCCACTGACAGACGTAATAGCCGATCGCGATAATCACAGACTGATGCAAAATGTAAAACGGGTATAAACCTTCGCTGATTTTGGATAGCCAGGGATGCGGCCTATTCAGATAGTGCTGACCAAACGAAATAATAGTGATAACCGTAAACCAGCTCACAAAAATAGCCACCACATCAAAAAGCATTTCGACTTGATCGTCTGTCCATGAAAGAGTGACCAAATCACGAAAATGAAAGTAGCAGAGGTAAAATGGAAGAAGTGAGAATAGGGTAGCGATGAGCAAATGTTTTCGGTTGTTGCCAATCGCTTGCCAGAGTTGTGGAATGGCATAACAGGTGATGCCCATCACAAAAAATAGAAAATAGAAAGTAAAGTACGCCCAGTCTTTCAGAAGGTCATGTGTTTCTTCCGGGAAGTAGGGGCGCAAAAAAATCTGGGTAACCAAAATGAAAAAGGAAGGGATGAAGAGTAAGCCGGCAGGGCTTCCTAAAAGGCGTAGCAACTTGCTTCTAAATTTCTCTGAGTTTGGAGAACGCAAATACTTCAACCCAAACTATGCATTAGGAATGCATAGTTTGCCCAGGGGGTTGACGAATACTGACGGTACCGTCAGTATTGTCAAGGTTAAACCCTGACAATGAAAATCACCAACTTGGTTTTCTT
>JADBYK010000035.1 GCA_020403045.1 Cytophagales bacterium | reverse complement strand
TTCAAACCCCCGTCAGCCTCAGGCGGATATGAATCCAACGCTCTAACCACCTGAGCTACCGCGCCTAATTTTCTTCTATTCTTCCTTTTTCCTTTCAAACCCCCGTCAGCCTCAGGCGGATATGAATCCAACGCTCTAACCACCTGAGCTACCGCGCCTAATTTTCTTCTATTCTTCCTTTGCCTTTTGAACCCCCGTCCGCCTCAGGCGGATATGAATCCAACGCTCTAACCACCTGAGCTACCGCGCCTAATTTTCTTCTATTCTTCCTTTGCCTTTTGAACTCCCGTCCGCCTCAGGCGGATATGAATCCAACGCTCTAACCACCTGAGCTACCGCGCCTAATTTTCTTCTATTCTTCCTTTGCCTTTTGAACTCCCGTCCGCCTCAGGCGGATATGAGTCCAACGCTCTAACCACCTGAGCTACCGCGCCTAATTTTCTTCTATTCTTCCTTTTTCCTTTCGAACCCCCGTCCGCCTGAGGCGGATATGAATCCAACGCTCTAACCACCTGAGCTACCGCGCCTAATTTTCTTCTATTCTTCCTTTGCCTTTTGAACCCCCGTCCGCCTGAGGCGGATATGAATCCAACGCTCTAACCACCTGAACCTGCATGCCAGGAAGACAGGATACCGCTCTATTTAATTTTAAGGAGCGCAAATTTATAAACTTTTCAGATTTAAACAGTATCAAATGACACGCCAACGAAAACTTATTAGATTTCTTCTTGAATTTATCAAACAATGACCCCCGCCCTTGTTGGACAGTAAAAATTGAGCTAAATTAAAATCCAATCACAATAAGTATGAGTACAAAAACCAAAAAAAATCTTTTTACAACTGATTTCGAGATCCATTCCTCCGTAAAAATGTTGTATCCCTATATCGATTCGGCCAGTGGCCTCTCCGAATGGTTTGCTGATGACGTGCGAATAAGCCCCGAAAAAGTATTCACGTTTGTATGGGATCACGAGGAGCACAAGGCACGGCTCAGTTCTCATCGGACAAATCATTTTGCCAAATTCGAATACCTGCCTGAAACAAAAGAGGATGAAAATGATCCCTCCTACTTCGAACTTCGTCTGGAAGTAAATGAATTGACTCAAACCACTTTTCTCAAAGTGACAGATTATTCCGACTTTGATGATCAGGAAGAGTTACAAGATCTGTGGGAAGGACTGGTGGCGAACCTAAAAAAGGTTATCGGAGGATAACCTTTTTTTACTTCGCTTAGTCTCTTATTGTCGATTCAAAAAAGTCAGAAACGCATCCGTTTTTCTTCCCTATTTTTGTCGACTTAATAAAACAATATGCTTTCATCTATCGATCCCACCGAAACCAATGCCTGGTCTAAACTGACATCTCATTTTATCTCCATGCAAGCCACTCACCTGCGCGAGCTATTTGAGGAAGATCCTGAGCGATTCAAAGAATTTCATCTCACATTCAATGACATGTTAGTTGATTTCTCAAAAAATCATATCACGCAAGACACCTTAGCCTTATTGGTTGAGTTGGCTACCGAGGCTGAATTGCCAAATGCCATTGACTCAATGTTTCGTGGCGATAAGATCAACAAGACAGAAGGTCGAGCGGTGCTTCATACCGCACTTAGAAATAGATCAAACACACCCGTGCTGGTAGATGGCTCGGACGTGATGCCAGAAATAAATAAAGTACTCGCTCAAATGCGCGACTTCTCCACAAAACTACTAAGTGGACAATGGAAAGGGTATTCGGGTAAGGCGATCACAGACATTGTGAATATCGGTATCGGTGGATCCGATCTTGGACCGCTAATGGTATGCGAAGCGTTGAAGCCTTATCATAAAAACATCAAGCCACATTTTGTATCAAATGTAGACGGAACTCACCTAGCTGAAACGGTTAAAAACCTTAACCCGGAGACTACACTTTTCATCATTGCTTCTAAGACGTTCACCACGCAGGAAACAATGACGAATGCTGAGTCTGCTAAGCAATGGTTTCTCTCCAGTTCAAATCAACAAGGAGACGTTGCCAAACATTTCGTTGCCGTATCTACCAATACAAAATCAGTGACTGAATTTGGTATTGCCCCTGAAAATATGTTTGTGTTTTGGGACTGGGTGGGTGGTCGCTATTCGTTGTGGTCTTCCATTGGTTTATCCATTGCGTGCACAATTGGGTTTGAAAATTTTGAGGCTTTGTTAACAGGCGCGCATGAAATGGACAACCATTTTAAAACAGCGCCTCTTGACAAAAACATCCCGGTGATTTTGGCTTTGATTGGAATCTGGTACGTTGATTTTTTCGACACTTCCTCTGAGGCCATTTTGCCTTATGACCAATACCTGCACCGATTCGCAGCCTATTTCCAACAAGGAAATATGGAAAGTAATGGCAAGTCGATAGACCGCACGGGGAAACTTATCAACTACCAAACAGGACCTGTGATCTGGGGAGAACCCGGAACGAATGGTCAACATGCGTTTTACCAGCTGATTCACCAGGGTACAAAAATCATTCCCTGTGATTTTATCGCTCCGGCAGTAAGTCACAATCCGCTGAGCGATCATCACGATAAGTTACTATCTAACTTTTTTGCCCAGACAGAAGCACTTTTGATGGGTAAGGCAGAGGAAGAAGTTAAAGCCGAACTAAAGGCATCAGGTATGTCGCAAGAGGAAATAGAATTCCATTTGCCGTACCGCGTCTTCGCAGGAAGCAAACCAACTAATTCAATCCTGTTTGAGAGGCTTACGCCAAAAACATTGGGGTCATTGATTGCTATGTATGAACACAAAATATTTGTACAAGGTGTGCTATGGAACATTTACAGTTTTGACCAGTGGGGCGTGGAACTTGGAAAAGTGCTGGCGAAAAAAATTCTACCCGAATTGCAATCAAAAGAGGCCATTTCTTCCCATGATTCATCTACCAACGGACTGATAAACTATTTCAAACGATTGAAAGCACAATAAATACCACACAAAAATAACCTTCTTGTAAACTGGGCTTCATCTACTATTTTTGATTTCTCAAATAGATCAATGGAGAATAAAATTTCAAAAATAGGTGTGTTTACGTCCGGTGGCGATGCACCCGGAATGAACGCGGCCATTCGTGCAGTAGTTCGGGCTTCTATTTATTACAAAAAGGAAGTCTACGGCATTATGCAAGGATACGAAGGCATGATAAGCGGAGATATTGTCAAACTTGGTGCTCGGTCAGTTGGAAACATCATTCAGCGGGGTGGAACGATTTTGAAGACCGCTCGCAGTCAAGAATTTCGTACTAAAGAGGGGCGTGAAAAAGCGTATCTAAACCTGAAAAAGAACGGCATCGACTCACTTGTTGCTATTGGTGGAGATGGTACATTTACTGGGCTACACAAATTTTACGAAGAATACCAAATACCATCCATTTGCATTCCAGGTACGATTGACAACGATCTTGCCGGAACCGATTATACTATTGGATTCGATACTGCCACTAACACGGCCGTAGAGGCGATTGATAAGATCAGAGATACAGCCATCTCCCATAACCGATTGTTTTTTATTGAAGTGATGGGACGAAATTCTGGTTATATCGCCATAAACTGTGGTATTGCGGGAGGTGCCGTTGTCACGATTCTTCCAGAGGAATCGATGTCTATCGATGACCTGTTTAACATATTGGATGAAGGCGGAAAGACGAATAAGAAGTCAAGCCTTATTGTGGTCGCTGAAGGAAGTAAAATCGGTGGCGCCATTGAACTAGCCAAGAAGTTTTCAGAGCGTAACAATTATTTCGATATTAAAGTGACCATCCTTGGTCATCTTCAGCGAGGAGGTACTCCCACGTATTTCGATAGAGTTTTAGCTAGCAAAATGGGAGTGGCTGCAGTGGAAGGGTTATTGGATGGAAAATACGATGTGATGGTAGGAGTAAAAAATGGTGTGATGGTTTACAACAATTTTGACCTGATTATGAGTCACCACCACGAAATCGATCAGGAATCCTTGCGTATTGCTAAAATACTTTCCATTTAATGATAAGGAAATGAGAGAACTTACCGTAGGAATTGACATCGGTGGAACAAATACGAAGTATGGAATTGTTGATCGAGCGGGTCACGTTCACTTTCAGGGAAATATACCCACCACTCAATATGAAGAATTTCAGGACTATTTTAGAGGTATGGCTGATGCGCTTCGCGAAGGTATGACGTCAATACCTTCTGATACTAGGATTGTTGGTATTGGCGTAGGTGCTGCCAATGGAAATTACTATACAGGAAATATCGAACGTGCTACTAATTTAAAATGGAAAGGCGTTCTTCCTTTGGCAAAGCTTTTTACAGATGAATTTGGAATACCCTGCATTCTTACCAATGATGCCAATGCGGCTGCCGTGGGCGAAATGATCTATGGAAACGCTAAGAACATGAAAGACTTTGTGGTCATCACGCTGGGAACCGGACTTGGAAGTGGATTTGTTTGTGGAGGAATTTTACTAAACGGTCATCACGGAATAGCCGGTGAAGTCGGTCATACTTCTGTAAACCCAAATGGAAGGTACTGTAACTGCGGAAAACGCGGATGCCTGGAAACATATGTATCTGCAACTGGCATTAAGCGAACCGTGTATAAATTACTTGCTGACCACCTGGAGCCAAGCGAGCTGCGTGGTATTAGTTTTGATCACCTGAATACTAAAATGATCTCTGAGGCAGCACTTCGAGGAGATATTGTTGCGAAAGAAGCATACGAATATACCGGACGAATCTTAGGAATGAAGTTGGCAGAGACTGTCGTTCACACAGATCCGGAGGCTATCTTTTTGTTCGGAGGCCTTTCACAGGCAGGCGATTTAATCTTTAAGCCAACCATCCGGCATATGGAGGCTAACCTTATGCCACTCTTTCGCGGAAAAATCAAAGTGCTTCCATCCGCCATGCAAAACCAAGCCGCTCCCATTTTAGGTGCGAGCAGCTTAGTATGGGACTATCTCGATAAGAAAAAGGTCGAGTTGGTTTGAGTAGACCATTTTGGCTGAAAACGTTTAGATCGGCTTCCGACAGAATTGACTATCTTTGTCGAATTATTACCAATTAATAACTTACCGTGGATTACAACCCCTACTCGCCCATTTGGAACAAGTACAGACCTGTCATTTTAAAGTTAATGAGTGCGGCTGAACAGGAGCCACAACAATACAAGTTGTATGGCCACGAATTCAAGGCGATGGGACAAAAAGTAAAATCAGGCTACAGTTTTGTATTAGAGGCAGCCAACGGTAAGGCAGTTAATAACATCAAGGGTTCCATTATTGCTCATGACCTTTTGCAAATTTTACAACAGTCGACAAAGGCAATGCAGTTGATGAAGGAGGCCACCTACGAACTTAGCCTCGACAAAAACTTCCTCTTAAAGGTTGTTCGTAAAACACCAATAGCACCAACTGCCTCAGAAGAGTCAAACTAGCGTTTATTAACCTAGGTAAGACTTTAGCAACCTGCTGCGTCCATTTTGGCGGAGTTTTACTGTTGCTTTCTCTTTAATCTGGCGAACACGCTCTGGCGTAAGACTGAACGTTTGTCCAATCTCCTCTAATGTCAAAGGATGTTTTCCATTCAGTCCGAAATAAAGAGAAATCACATCTGCTTCTCGATCTGAAAGTGTTGATAGTGCCCGTTGCACTTCCTTGATCAACGACCCCGCCATTAACCCCTGATCTGGTTTGTCTTCGCCATCGTTCTCGAGTACATCCAAAAGACTATTGTCTTCTCCTTGTACAAAAGGCGCGTTCATCGATACCTGCCTGCCTGAAATTCGTTGGTTAATCTCTATTTCTTCTATACCAATGTCCAGTTTTGTTGACAACTCTTCGTGTGTAGGCTCGCGCTGAAACTTCTGCTCTAACTCCGAAAACGCTCTTGATATCTTGTTTAGCGAAGACACTCGATTTAAAGGCAAACGGACAATTCGCGATTGCTCTGCCAGCGCCTGCATAATGGACTGACGAATCCACCATACCGCATAGGAAATAAACTTAAATCCACGTGTCTCATCAAAACGGCCCGCAGCTTTAATTAGGCCTACGTTGCCTTCATTAATCAAATCACCCAGCGACATGCCATTGTTTTGATACTGCTTGGCAACAGAAACAACAAAACGCAAATTCGCTTTCGCCAATTTTTCAAGTGCCATCTGATCTCCTGCCCGAATTCTTCGTGCCAAATCCACCTCTTGCTCTGCTGTTATTAAATCTACTTTGGCGATTTCTGTCAAGTACTTATCCAGCGATTGATTTTCGCGATTGGTAATTTGCTTAACAATCTTTAATTGTCTCATGTAATGATTGAAATTGAAAATTTAGTAAGCCATGCCCATCCTGCGCAAATGCAACAGGTGCGATAAAAACGCTTTCGACATGGATGTGTATTCGTTATAGGTTATATTAAACTCTTCACAAGTTTCTTTCACCAGCTTACTGATTTGGGGATAGTGAATATGGCTGATGCGGGGAAACAAATGGTGTTCGACCTGAAAATTCAATCCTCCCAACAGCCAAAAAAGAAAGCCACTCTTTGTCGCGAAGTTGGAAGTAGTACTCACTTGATGAACTGCCCATTCCTTTTCTATTTCTTTGTGCTCAGGATAGGCCGTACTTTCGACCACGTGCGCCAACTGAAATACGATGGCTATAAACAAGCCGCAAACAAACGTCACAATAAAGAATCCTACCAGCGCCTTCATCCATCCGAGCATAATAATGGGTAACACCAGGTAAATACCTACGTAAGATAGTTTTGTTGCCCAAAAAATTATTTGCTCTTTCGTTGACAGGGATTTAGCCTCCATATGCACCGCAATCTTGCGAGTAAAGTATTTTACAAAGTCATCATAAAAAATCCAAGCCATGTAGGAAGCCCCGTACAAAATAAACCAATAGATGTGCTGATAACGATGCATTTTTCGCAAGGGTTGACTTGGATGCAACCGCATAAATGGCTCAACACTAATATCCGAATCTACACCCTCAATATTCGTAAACGTGTGGTGATTCACATTGTGTTTTACCTTCCAAAAGTAAATGCTTCCACCCAGCAAGTTAAGAAAATAGGCCGCAACGCTATTTATCCATTTATATTTTGAAAAGCTTTGATGCCCTCCCTCGTGCATGATGTTAAAACCAAGCAATGCCATGTTTAAACCCAACAATATTGCTACCGCAATTGATACGAAAAGTGGAAGATTGAAAAATACAACGGTCACATAAAGACCTATGGCAGATAATACTTGAATCGCCCCTTTAATGTATAATCGGTTATTGCCAGCCTGATCCAGTTTATTCTCAGAAAAATAACGATCTACCTTCGCCTTCAAGGCGATAAAAAATGAATTTTGACTCCGATCGAATGTTGCTTTTTGCATATTCTCTTTATTTACTTTTTACGTCTACACTTCTGTTTTATAAGAGTATAACACGTATTTTCAGAACAAAGTTGTCTGAAATAATGTATTTTCAGTTCAAATGATTAGAAGAGGTTACTGAAGTAGTACTACCACAGCAAAGAATCAGAATAATTTTCCCTAAAAAACACGGCAAGCTAATCAAATTAGAGCCCATTACCTAATAAGTGCTTGAGCGTAGCACAAACGAGTAGTCAAGAAATGGCCTTATTTGGGGAAGTTCTAGAGCCTACCTTTTAACCCGATAAAAACAGGTTGGGTGATTTTTAACTTTCTCGTTGTTTTTATACTTACCAAATTCTTTCCTATCAATACTTTCACTTCAAAACTATTCCCCAAAAAAACTATCTCTTGCACAGTTCCTCCCAAACTGTACCTATTCTTTTTAACAAACTTAAAATCTTCTGGCCTGACAATGCTTCTCTTCCGATAACCAAGTGATTTTTGTTGTTGATCGGTTAATCGAAGAAACCTCCCAAATAGCCCAGCCACGTAAGTGTTCACCGGCTCACGATAAATTTCTTCTGGTGTTCCTTTTTGCACCACTTTTCCTTCTTTCAACACAATGATCTCTTCGGCCCAAGAAAGCATGTCATCAGGATCATGCGAAACAAGAAGGCAAGTGATTTTTAGTTTTGTCGAGATGTTCTGAATAACATCTTTCAATTTACTCTTCAACGGCATATCGAGGTTGGAGAAAGGTTCATCGAGGAGCAACAAAGAGGGTTGTCCGATTAGCAATCGACACAACGCAATTCGCTGCCTCTCCCCTCCTGACAATTCGTTGGTTTTTCTTAGTAACAGCTTTTCGATTTGACATAGCCTGAACAATCGATTTGCTTCTCCAGAGCTAACGTGACTCGCATAAGAAAGAACTTGTTCTACTCGTAGAAACTTGGGCAACTCGAAATACTGTGGCAAGAAAGCAATAGATGGGTGACCTGCCACAAGCGTCTCTTCCGGACCTTCCACCTTCTTACTTTGAAAAATTACCTCGCCACTATTTGGCTGCTCTAACCCAGCGATAATTTTTAATAGTGTAGTCTTCCCACTTCCCGTTTCACCGGCAATCGCTATTCGTTGGAGTCGAGATTGAGAAAAAGTAATATTTTTTAGCAAAAACCGATGCTCGCTTTGCTTGCTAACTGCTTTTACATGTAACAAATCCATCCGATATTATCCCTTCGGATTCAAGTTTACTCCAGTCAAAGCTTCCTGTTTACTAAATGGCTGATTGTATAAACGCTTACCAGTTGCACTGTAAAGTGCGTTCGCTATGGCTCCACCGGTTGGTGGAAGTGCGGGCTCACCTAGTCCGGTTGGATCAATTCCATTATTCACAAAATGAACATCTATTTCTGGCACTTCATTGTATCTGATTAGCTTGTAGTTATTAAAATTCACCTGCTCGGCAGCACCATCTTTAAACGTTAGGTTGCCAAAAAAAGCATGCCCCATACCATCTACGATTCCACCGCGAACCTGTTGGTTAGCTCCACTTAAATTGACCACGACTCCACAATCAGCAGCAGCGAAGATTTTCTTGACAACCGGTTTGCCTTTTACCATTTCAACTTCTGCGACTTGAGCTACATACGAACGATGAGAAAAGTATACACTAAATCCTTGCGCAACATTTTTCTTTTTTCCCCAACCCGATTTTTCGGCAGCTAACTCAATCACTACTTTCGTTCTGTCAATGTCGTACTTAATTGCCCCTACTGGTGCTTTCTTGGCTTTCTCCAACAAATTCAATCGAAACTGAATGGGATCTTGTTTTGCTTCAGTTGCAACTTCATCCAGAAATGATTGTTCCGCAAAAGCAAGAAAATTTGTAATAGGTGCACGCCACGCACCAGTAGTAATTGCTGATTTATGTTCTACAGAATCAATCAATAAATTGTCAACCGCACCGGCAGGGAAATTGTCTTCACGAGTTGAGTTACCTGAATTAATGCCCACACCACGAAGTTTGTATCCAATCAGATTTCCGTTCACATCCAATGCTGCTTGAAAACGATAACGAACAGCCGGGCGATAGCTTCCACCACCCATGTCGTCTTCACGCGTCCAGATTACTTTCACAGGAGCTTTCATGATACTCGACAGCTCTGCAGCTTCCAATACATAATCTGCCTTTAATCGCCTTCCGAAGCCTCCGCCTAGTCGAGTTAACTCCAACGTAATTTTATCGGGAGAAATGCTTAATAGTTTAGCCACTTCATTGCGTGCCATATCCGGTGTTTGTGAAGGCCCCACTAATTCTACTCCATCGGGCCGCACATGAGCAAAGAAATTCATTGGCTCCATCGGATTGTGGGGAAGGAACGGACACTGATACTCACGATAGATTACTTTTGCTGCGCCCGCAAAGGCCGCATCCACATCTCCATCTTTCCGTCTTACTGTTGTCTCTTTGCTTTCCAATAATTCTTTGAAGAGCTTGTCATGATCTTCTGTACTTTCAATTTTTCCGTCAACCTCATATTCAATCTTCAACAGCTTGCGCGCTTTATTTACTTGCCAGGTTGATTTGCCAACTACTGCCACGTTATTCTTGAATGTAACGACATCGATAATTCCGGCACTTGATTTGGCTGCACTAGCATCGACTGATTTTATTTTCATCCCAAAAGACTTGGGGCGCTGGATCATTGCGATCAGCATTCCCTCACGATAAAAATCAATTCCGTACAGCGATTTACCGGTGATCATGTCTTGGTTGTCGACATTGCGAATCGGTTGGCCGATAATTTTAAAATCCTTTTTGTCTTTCAGTTTTACCTCCGCAGGTACAGGGATGGTAGCAGCTTCGGTAGCAAGAGAGCCATACGTAACTTTCTTTCCGCTTTCCGCGTGAATGACAAATCCAGTGTCTGTCGTGATCGATGCCGAAGAAACGTTCCATTTTTTTGCTGCCGCTTCCATTAACATCTGCCGCGCTGTGGCGCCTGCTTTGCGCAATCTTTCCCAAGAATGCGGAATAGCTCCGCTCCCACCCGTCAGTTGACGCTCGTATTTTTTTGTGTCCAACACTGCCTGCACTACTTTCACTTTTGTCCAATCGGCATCCAACTCCTCCGCTACTATCATCGGAAAGGACGTTTTGATATTTTGACCAAGTTCAGGATTGGGAGAAAAAATGGTTATTACATCATCCGAAGAAATAGAGAGATAACTATTGAAATTAATGGTATCTAGAAGATCAGGGTTTACTACTTCGAAGGAAGACGCTGAAGAGGTATTCCAGTGGAATCCGAGTATCAATCCACCTCCAGTGGCAAGTCCTAATTTTAAAAAATCACGTCTGTTGGTTTTAGTTATTGTTTCCATATCGTGATTATTTTGAGATTTTAGTTGAGGCTAGCACCACTGCTTCATGAATGCGGTGATAGGTACCGCAACGGCAAATATTTCCGTTCATCGCTGTTTCAATTTCCTGATCTGTTGGCTTTGATTTCTTGCCAAGCAAGGCTGCAGCTGTCATGATTTGTCCGGCCTGGCAATAGCCACATTGTGCCACATCAACTTCATTCCATGCTTGTTGTACAGGGTGATCACCTTTTTCAGAGAGCCCTTCAATGGTTGTTACCGCTTTGCTACCCACTGCTGAAATAGGCAATGAACAGGAACGAACAGCCACTCCATTTAAGTGAACAGTGCAAGCACCACATTGCGCGATGCCACAACCGTATTTTGTTCCTACTAAACCCAGGTTATCTCGCAACACCCATAAAAGAGGTGTATCAGAATCCACTTCTGCCTGGAGATTCTTGCCGTTGATTTTAAGCTGATAGGTTGGCATGTTGTTGTTTTTTAAATGTGAATGTAGTCGATATTGGTTTTAAAAACAGATTCTTAAGACGTCAATAGTAAACTCTATTTAAAATACATTTCAAGCAGCATGTTATGTGTATTGAATAGCAACTCATCTACCTGTTTGTCGGTCAGTTTTGTTAACGTTTTTTGTCCGGGCCTTCTCCAGGTATCTAGCTCATAATAGTGCCCATCGATTTTCACACACATCACATAGTGGTTTTGAGACGAAATTCGCTCGTCAATAGCGGGCAATGTCTCACCGGTTTTAGAGTTTTCATTGACGCCCATAAAGATAGCACCTTGTGGATTCTTTCTAAAATAGCCTTCAACTTGCTTTTTCTTGTTTCTAAGATCTTCCGGATGAATGGGTAAGATAGGCTTGTGATACATCTCGTTGATAGCCTGTTGCATTCCTTTGGCATCCGTTAATTTCAACGGGAGGATTGGTTTTGCGTACATATTCAAGTTCTCAAAGACAAATGTGAGAAGGTTATCCTTTTTTACATTATAACCAGTTAGGTTGCCACGATTGTCCCATTTCGCATAGTACTGACCAAGCATCCCAGTTGAATCACCTCCCGACAAAACGTATAATTTTTCCTGCGCATGATGAACGTTAGCGTAGGTCAGATTCGACTCGGGAAGTTCCAATGTAGAAACCAAATTCTGCCAACTGCCCCCCATATACAAATAACAATTGATGGCTGCTGATGCACTACATCGATATTCGTCCCAGCCGGTTGAACTTAAATTGTCCAATTGAGTAACATAAGATAGTCTCTCAATCAGAGAGTTCCCAGATAACTCATGTTCTTCTTTAATAGGAAGCTCATCAGGCAGTTTATCAATAACACTGGATTGGCCCTGCCTACAACTGCCGGAGATTAACGCCACTAAAAACAAAATCAGCAAATAAGCAATGGGAGTCTGTTTCGAAATCCATTTTTTAGGTTTATGTAACTTCACAGTACAAGAAAAAAGAGTGTTCATAATAGATGCCGTTTTTCTTTGACAAAATCGTTACTATTCAAACAGATTTTGTTCTATTTAGAAATGGTGTTACTTCTGTTTTTTAGTTCTAAGGCATTTGTTGTGAGCTTTACAACCGCTTGAACCTGTGCAGCCGTTGGTTTAGCCTCTGTGCTTTGTAAAACAGACATCAAATACAAAAGTTTTTCCTGAAGCGCCACGATCGTCTCTTTCTCAATGGATGAGTCAGAAATACTTCCATACATAACATCTGGATTTTCAGGGCGGCCTTCTCCGCGAAGTGCAATAAGAAGCTCTTTCTTCCCTTTCCCCCATTTCGCTTTTGGATTACTCAATTTCAGATCAATCTCATTTCTCAACGCCAGCAACTCATTATAAGATTTATAACACATCATTGAATGAACAGACTGCAAAAATAAATCATCATTTGAGGTCGTTACTCTTGGATCAAGCCTTACCAGTATTTCTTGCTCTTGGGTAACTGTACCATCAACCACCAATCGAATTTTATATTTGCCAGGTAAAAAGTAAGGTCCCACCGGACCGCTTGGCGTATTGTGGTATACAGCGGCTATTGCAAATTGTCGATCTGCTCCTTTTGGTGGATCATGACGTAAATCCCAAACGATTCGATGATGACCGGGTTGAGCGGAAATTGTTTGGTTAGGTCTTATCCAATACGTGGGATGAGGAACCGAAAGCGTATCTATTGGCTCTGGCTGATCTTTACTCGAAAGTGCTCTCATGACTGCACCATCTAACCCAGCAATTTCAATTCGTACCACACCAGCGTTGGCTGAGAGCCAGTAATCAATCGTAGCACCATCAGGCGGATTTTGTCCGGCAGGTTCTTCCGGTGGAAGCGGTGTATCAGAAAACATGTTGTTGCGAACTCGGGTGGCCTGAGCCGGAGGAAATAAATAGGCGTTCTTAGCTGCAAAAGCATTGGCGAGATTTCGGAGCGGATTGATGTTATCCAAAATCCAAATTGATCGTCCGTGTGTGCCAATCACCAAATCATCTTCATGAATTACTAAATCACGAATGGAAGTAGCCGGCATATTTTTTCTGAGCGATTGCCAATTTTCTCCTTCATCGATGGAGAAAAACACTTCTCGCTCAGTGCCCGCAAAAAGTAATCCTTTTTGCTTGGGGTCTTCGCGTACTACGTTGACAGATCCGTTAGCTGGGATTCCATTTACAATTTCTTTCCAGGTCGTGCCTCCATCGTTAGTTTTATAAATGTGCGGCCGCAAATCATCTTTGCGAAATGCGTTCACTGAAAAGAAAGCCGTCTTCGTATCGAAATGACTCGCATCGAATTGAGAAATCTTATCCCACGATGTAAGTGAAGACGGTGTTACATCTTTCCAATTCTTGCCTCCATCCAGCGTTACGTGTGCCAAGCCATCATCTGTTCCGGCCCAAATGATATTTTTAACCAGCGGTGATCCTGAAACGGAATAAATAACAGCTCGCTGCTTCATCGTACTCAAACTTTCTGTTCTGAAATCGCCAATGCTAGCCGGTACTTCTGGTTGTTTTCTTGTCAGATCAGGACTAATAATTTCCCATTGATCTCCACCTGAATGTGTTTTCCATAATACATTGGTTGCGAACAGCAACATCGTTGGGTCAGCCGGATGAAAAAGTAACGGCAAGGTGCGAAGCATTCTGTATTGACCTGAACGCAACGCTTCTGGTGCCACATTTTGTGTCTGCCCTGTCTTCTTGTTGAAGCGTGTTACTCTTCCACCATAAATAATATCTGGATTTTTAGGATCAGGCGCAACGTAAGCATACTCATCGGCACCTGCACCCATCCAATCGCGAAAAGAAATTTGCCCGCCATTTCCACGGCTCGCTGTTCCTATAGCGCCACTCTCTTGCTGACCGCCATACACCCAGTAGGGAAATTGATTGTCTGTTGACACATGGTACAATTGTGCAGTGGGTTGGTTGTACCATGAGCTCCAAGTCTTACCCCCATTCACCGTGATAGTTGCACCTTGGTCGGCAGCGAAAATCATAATATCGGGTTGCAATGGATTGATCCAGATGCGGTGGTAGTCATCACCGCCAGGTGCGCCTTTGAATGACGTCCAGGTGATTCCTCCATCTGTAGAACGATAAGATGCAGTATTGGCAGCATATACTACATCAGGATTTTTCGGATGCACGCGAATCTCCGCAAAATCACTTCCACGTCCCCACACTCTGCGTTCGGTGCTTACCAATTTCCAGCTTTCACCGGCATCGTCACTTCTATACACTCCGCCTTGCTCTCGTGCATCGACAGTGGCAAACATTCTTTTCGGGTTGCTATTGGAAATTCCAAAGCCAATTCTGCCTAAACCTTGAGCCGCAGTGGGCAAGCCAACTGTCAGCTTTCGCCAGGTTGTTCCTCCATCCGTTGATTTATGCAGACCACTGTTTGTTCCTGAGAAAGAGGCATTCTCCCAGGGGCCTTCGCGATGTTCCCATAGATCGGCAAATAAAATTTCAGGATTGGTCGGGTCAAACTCAACTTGGATAGCTCCCGTATTATGATTGATATACAAAACCCTTTCCCAACTAGCCCCACCATCTTTGGTTCTAAATACACCACGCATTTCATTCGCGCCATAGGGATGACCTAAGACTGCCGCGAAAACTATTTCAGGATTGGTTGGATGCACTACTACACGACCTATTTGCTGGGCATCATTTAATCCAATATGTTTCCATGTTTTTCCACCGTCCATTGATTTAAACATCCCATCACCCGTAGCTAAGTCAGGACGATGGAGGCCTTCACCACTTCCTACATAGACCACATTTGGTTGAGAGGGAGAAACTGCAATGTCCCCTACTGATCCGGTTGACTCTTTATCGAAAATAGGTTTCCATGTACGGCCAAAATCATCTGTCTTCCAAACCCCTCCATTATTCACACCCATGTAAAACACGTTGGGCTGTGTTGGTATCCCTACTGCGCCTACGGTGCGACCTGCACGAAAAGGTCCAATGAGACGATAGTGAAGGTCTTGATAATAATTGGAGGGCACTGATTGAGCGGTTGCCCCGAGGGATAGTAGCAAAAGGAAGGGAATGACTCTTACCATAGGTTTGGTTTAATGGATTGGATGAAAAAATAAGGATAAAATCAGGAAAGGACAAGGTGTTTTACACAATGGATCGGGTCAGGACCCCTGGCGACTCAAATTCATGTCATCCTTCCCTACTGACAACTGTCAAAAAATACAATGATGATAGTCATTATTTCACAGACTCGTTTTTGTAAGATTTGATTAAAAAAGATGTTTTTTTGTTGACTAAAAGAACTCAATGGTTTCGGCTTAAAGATAATATTGCTTAATTGATCACACAATGAAAACGCCAAGCTATCTACAGCAATTTTTTGAGGAGACGGGTGATATCAGTCGCTTTGCTGCTCGTTTTTTCAAAGAAGGATTTAAACCACGTTATGAATTTGGCGAACTGGTCAGACAAGCTTTTTTCATTGGTTACAAGTCTTTGCCACTTGTTGGAATCACCGCCTTCATTATGGGCTTAGTACTAACAATCCAATCTCGACCAACCCTGGTAGAATTTGGAGCTGAATCGTGGCTGCCAGGTATGGTGTCTGTATCATTAGTTCGGGAAATTGCACCCATGATTACCGCACTAATCGCTGCCGGAAAAATTGGCTCCAGCATTGGCGCTGAACTCGGTTCAATGAAAGTCACAGAGCAGATAGATGCCATGGAGGTTTCCGGGACTAATCCATTCAAGTTTCTGGTTGTAACACGAATATTGGCCGCTACGCTAATGTTGCCTATTTTATCTCTTTGGTCGAATGCCATTGCACTCTACGGTGCCTATTTGGGAGCGAACATTAAAGGTATAGTGAGTTGGAGTTTATACTGGTCTCAAGTCTTTCAGGCAATCAGTTACAGCGACTTTATTCCCTCTTTGATTAAAACTTTCTTTTTTGGTTTTGCTATTGGGGTGATCGGCTGCTATAAAGGTTACAATTCTAAAAAGGGAACGGAAGGTGTAGGCAACTCAGCCAACTCAGCTGTGGTCGTGTCTTCACTAACCATTTTCGTAATTGATTTAATCGCTGTCCAAATAACAGATCTCTTGGGTTTAACCTAGTTGGGTATGGAAAATGCCGTAGTACATGAGGCCGTTTTAGTCATTAAGGACTTATGCAAATCGTTTGGAACGAATAAGGTGCTCGATCATTTCAATTTGGACTTATACAAAGGTGAAAATCTTGTGGTATTAGGAAAGTCAGGTTCAGGAAAATCGGTACTGATCAAATGCATCATTGGATTAATGAAGCCGGAAGATGGCTCAATTACCATTTTTGGTCAGGATGTTCTCACCCTAGAGCATGAAGACCTTGATCGCTTACGAATGAAAATTGGTTTTCTCTTTCAAAGTAATGCATTGTACGATTCTATGACCGTCCGAGAAAATTTGGTATTTCCGCTGCGCAGGCATTGGCTCAAAAAAGAACTGAATAAGGACAAGACCGATGAGCTCGTATTGGAGGCACTGTATAACGTGGGATTAGAACACACGATCAATATGATGCCTGTAGAACTTTCGGGCGGGATGCGCAAACGAATAGCCCTTGCGCGAACACTCATACTAAAGCCGGAAATAATATTATATGACGAACCCACCACAGGGCTAGACCCGATCACCGCAAAGGAAATTATTCAATTGATGATAGATATTCAAAAAAAGTATCAGACTTCTTCGGTCATTATCTCGCATGATTTACAGTGTGTAAGCATGGCCGCTGATAGGGTCGCCATGCTCATCGATGGGATTTGCTATGCGACAGGGACGTACCCTCAGTTAAAGAAAAGTCAAGACCCAAAAGTAAAATTATTCTTTGATTAACAATTGAGCCATGAAGAATACCACCTCCAGCAATGTGCAATTAGGAATGTTTGTCATGATAGGATTCGTGCTGTTACTCGGTACACTTTATCTCATTGGCAGCAACCAAAATCTTTTTGACCAAACATTTGAAGTAAAGGCTACTTTTCACAATGTCAATGGCCTGATGAAAGGCAACAATGTCCGATTCTCGGGAATAGATGTGGGTACCATCAAGAAAGTGGAGATCGTCAGCGATACCACTGTGAAAGTTACTATGGTGATTAAAAATGATGTTCACTCATTTATCAAAAAAGGCTCGATCGCTACAGTAGGAACAGACGGGCTCATGGGTAACAAACTTGTCAATATTTCTAACCCTTCAAGTGGATCTGGCGAAACAGTAGAAGAAGGAGATATGCTGGCATCCACTAAGCCAGTGGAAACTGATGCGATGCTTAGAACCCTGGACTTGACCAACCAAAATCTCTTCCAAATAACAACAGACCTAAAACGAGTCACGCAAAAATTAAACAACAGCAATTCACTCTGGAGCCTTCTTCTTGATACTTCGGTAGCTCAAAACGTGAAACACTCTATTGCGAGTATTCGTGCTACAACCAAAAACACAACTGCATTTACCAATGACCTCAACTTTTTAATTCAAGATATGAAAAATGGGAAGGGCGTTGCTGGTATTTTATTGCGTGATACGGCTTCGACCATACGCCTCCAAAAAAGCATTCAACAACTGCAGCAAGTGACCAATAGGGCACTTGAAGTGACAAGCGATATTAAAGCCGTAACTGAAAAAATGAAAACTGGTAAAGGTGCTACGGGTGTGTTATTGAGTGACACTGCTTTTGCAAAAGATTTAAAAAGGACTATGAAAAATATTGAAATTGCCAGCGATCGTTTTAATGAAAATATGGAAGCGATGAAGCACAATTTCCTTTTCCGGGGGTATTTTAAAAAGCAGGAGAAAGAACTAAAAAAAGCCAGGGAAGATTCTATGGCAATGACATTTAAAAAAATAAAATGATGAGATCTTGATATTTATCATAATAATGAACTACACCTATCATAGTTTAATCGTCTGATAGCTCTTTATTTTACCTGAACAAAAACGTTATGTATCACGATCGAAAACATACCACGCACCTACTAGCGGAAAAATTGATCAGGTATAAAGGACAAGATCAAGATGCTGTTGTGGAGACAATACCAAGAGGCGGGGTTAATGTAGGCTCAGATTTTGCCCTAGCGCTTAGTTCTCCTATTGAAATCAGGCCATTTAAAGGCAGACTTACAAAAGCAAAACAATTATTCGCGATAAGCCCTTATGAGAATTCGGTTAGTCAACTTATAAACACATGAATTATGAAAACCGCTAAAAAACTTGGTATTTGGATGGATCATGCAAGTGCCCACTTGATGGAGTTTACGCCCGATCCTATATCGACAAAGACGATTGCTTCGAAATTTACTCCAGCCGTAAGGGAGTTGATCATGCGAAAAGGGGAAGATCACATGCACAGCAAAGAACAAGCTCTGCAATCAGACTATTATCACCAATTGGGTGATGTAATCAAAGAATACAGCGATGTAGTAATCTTTGGCCCCACCGATGCAAAAGTAGAACTGTATAATTCGCTACTTAAAAATCAGCAACTGAAACATATTACAATAAAAATGCAGCCAGCCGAGAAAATGACTGAAAAGCAACAGCATGCGTATGTAAAAAACTATTTTGTTAAGCATTGATGCTTTGTTCTAAATGGTGAGTCCTCAAAAATCCTTAAACTATCGCAATCATGAAATTCCACATTCAATCTCCGCATATTCACAAGTTGAATCCGGAAACACAAAAGTTAATAGAAGAAAAATTTGAACGACTGGAGCGCCAATTTGATCGTATTGAGCGTTGTAATATTTTGTTAAAAAAGGAAAAGAACGCCAAGCGCGACAATTTTCTGGTAGAGGCTACCCTGGTCATCCCAGGCAATGATCTGTTTGCAAAAGAACTCGCAGAAAGCTTTGAAGTTGCCGCAGAAATGGTTTGTAGGAGTTTAGAAAGTCAAATCAAAAAACAAAAAGCAAAACTCCACCATAAAACGACCACCACAGTCGATCAACATCTGGAGGGTGACGACAATGAATAGAATTGCAAATCTAACTATGTAGATCATTTAGAGGCACTTTTTGCTTTTAAGAAGTTTGTCTTTCGATTTGCACACCCATTTAGCACATGCCACAGCCCTAACAGCAGGCATGCAAACCCACCGCAATGGCAATAGTAAAATCCTAACTGTTTAAATCCTATATTTAATTTGGCTAAGCAAATCCAAAAGAAATAGCTTCAAATATGAACTGGCATAGATTGAGTACAATCGAAGTTTTTGAGTTGCTAGGTTCAGGCCAACGTGGGTTAAGCTCTCTTTCTGCAGAGGAAAAGTTTCTGGAAATCGGTCCGAATGAATTAGAGGAAGGCGAGAAGAAAAGCGTTGCCAGGATTTTATTTGCTCAGTTTAAAGATGTAATGATCCTAATCTTACTGGGCGCTGCTATTGTCTCAGGTATAATTGGCGACTTTACTGATACCCTCGTTATTCTTTTCATTGTTATTTTGAATGCGGTAGTTGGCTTTCTGCAGGAATACCGTGCGGAAAAAGCGATGCGGGCTTTAAAGCAAATGGCCGTTACTCAAGCTAGAGTTTTTCGAGATGGTGAAATCGTTTTATTACCAGCGACAGCATTAGTGCCAGGTGATGTTGTATTGTTAGAAGCCGGCAATGCAATACCTGCAGACATGAGGGTCATTGAATCAATCAATTTGAAAGTTGAAGAAGCAGCGCTCACGGGTGAATCCCATTCCGTTGATAAAATAACGTACGCCCTTGAAGTTGACGACTTACCGATTGGAGATAGAAGCAATATGGCATTTAGAGGCACCTTCGTTACCTACGGACGGGGATCAGCAATAGTAATTGCGACTGGTATGCAAACGGAATTAGGCCGAATTGCTCAGATGTTAAAAGAAGATGAGCCACTTACTCCCTTGCAGCTACGTTTGGCTTCTTTCGGAAAAAAACTTTCCGTATTGGTTTTGTTCCTATGCATCGTGTTTTTTATTGCCAGTTGGTTGCGGGGAGAAGATATTGTGAAAATGGTACTTACCAGTATTTCACTAGCTGTGGCTGCCATACCGGAAGCATTACCCGCTGTTATTACTATTTCGCTGGCTTTGGCTGCAAAACGAATGATTCGTTTTAACTGCCTTATCAGAAAATTGCCGGCAGTCGAAACCTTGGGCTCAGTCACCTATATCTGCACCGATAAAACAGGTACGCTTACAAAAAATAAAATGTATGTGGAGGAGGTGTTTGTGAATGGTGAGTTGAACGAGCGAAAAAACTTATCTTCCATTAATAAACAAGCGGAAGTGGCGCTGTTGTTGAAGGCGTTTACATTGAACAACGATGCAGTGGTAGATGCTGAAAAGATAATAAAGGGAGACGGAACGGAAGTCGCTTTAATGGAAGCATCAAGAGAACATAACATTCAAGCGGATCTTTTTCCTCGTCTGGCCGAAATACCATTTGATTCGGGTCGGAAACTGATGACTACGTTTCACCGTGTTGGCGATAAAATAATTTCTTTCACCAAGGGAGCGCCTGACATTCTACTGCTTCGATGTGTAAATATTGACTTACCTGCCATGCAAAAACAAGTGGAAAACATGGCTGCAAAAGGGCATCGGGTTTTGGGATTTGCTTATCGTTACTGGGACTCTTTGCCCGAGAATCCCACGAGTGAGATACACGAATCTGGTTTACAGTTCTTGGGTTTAACGGGTATCATTGACCCTCCACGGGAAGAAGTGTTTGAAGCGGTGGCACAATGTAAAACAGCAGGCATTGTACCGGTCATGATAACGGGGGATCATCTTCTTACCGCAATGAGCATTGCAAAACGCATTGGCATTCTAAACAATGAAAGTGATATAGCAATAGCGGGGCAGGATCTGGCCGCATTAAGTGGGGATGAATTGCTCGCTAAAATAGAAAGGATAAAAGTTTATGCACGTGTGTCACCCGAGCAAAAACTCTTGATCGTAAAAACGTTGCAACAAAGAGGACATTGTGTGGCAATGACTGGAGATGGTGTAAATGATGCGCCTTCTTTGAAAAGAGCAAATATTGGAATTGCTATGGGCATAACGGGAACCGATGTTTCTAAAGAGGCCGCTCATATGATTCTGATGGACGACAATTTTTCAACGATTGTAAAAGCCGTAAAAGAAGGGCGAAAAATCTATGACAATATTCTAAAGTTCATTAAGTACATGATGACAACGAACTCCAGTGAATTATGGACTTTGTTAATAGGACCCATTATTGGTTTGCCTATTGCTCTTTTACCAATCCACATACTTTGGATAAACTTAGTTTCAGATGGCTTGCCGGCTATTTCATTGTCGTTTGAAAAAGCAGAAAGCAACATTATGAACAGGCCTCCTCGCCCACAGCAGCAAAGCGTTTTTGGGAACGGAAGAGGTATCCACATGTTGTGGGTTGGTATGCTAATGGCCGGTATCGCTTTGTCAGCGCAAAGTTGGGCTATTAACCACGGACTACATTGGCAAACAATCGTTTTTAATGTTTTATGTCTGAGCCAGATGGGCCATGTCCTTGCCATTCGTTCCGAAACCCAATCTATGTTTGTCGCAGGAGCATTCTCAAACAAACCGTTAGTTGGGTCTGTAGTAATTGTCTTACTGCTTCAGATGATTATTACTTTTACTCCGGTATTGCAACCCGTATTTCACACCGAAGCACTGACATTAATAGAATTTCTGATCGTTGGAACAATCTCGTCTTTTGTGTTCTTTGCCGTAGAAATTGAAAAGATTTTATTCAGGAGAAAAAGAAGCAGGTGAGCAACAGCTACGTCTCAACTTTCATAGAAATCAAGTCTGTTTTTTAGGGAATTTAGCTCTTCTTGCAACTTGTCCATTCGCTGAAGAATGTGCCTGATGGCGTCTATTCCCTCCAGGTTAATGTCCAGTTCGTAATACAGGCGCACCATTTTTTCCAATTCACTAAGGTCCTCGGCTCTCAGGTAGTGCACCTCTTTTACGGTCGTAAATTCCAGCAAGCCATAGTCATGCAATGAGCGAACAAACGAAAACTCTATGTGATAATAATCACAGAAGTCTGCTACGGGAATTAACTGTCTATTTTCCATTGGCTCTCAGTTTCTGAAGTTGCCGGAATAACTCTTTTTCATTTTCAGTGAGGCCAGATGGGATTTTGATCTGCCAGGTGACAAAAAGATCACCAAATTCGTTGTCCTTTTTGTAAACAGGAAAACCTTTTCCCTTGAGTTTGACCTTTTGGCCGTTTGGGGTTTCTGGTTTCACGACCAGTTTTGCCTGGCCATCAAATGTATCGATCGTCACCTCGCCACCCAGCAAAGCCGTATACAGGTCAATTTCCACTTCCGTATGAAGGTTGTTGCCATCACGTTTGAATTTAGTCGTATTCTCTATGGAGAAACTGATGTATAAATCTCCCGATGGACCACCGTTCACTCCTTCCCCACCATAACCGGCAATCTTAATGGTCTGCCCATTTTCTACACCTGCAGGTATTGTCAATCGAATATTTTTGCCGTTTACCGTTAACGTGTGCTTTTGCGAAGTATAAACATCTTTTAAAGTCAGCTGAAGCTCAGCCGTAATATCCTGACCTCTGAATTTTACCTGAGTCCCTCTTCGGCTCGACTGACCGCCAAACATGGATTCAAAAAAATCAGAAAAATCACCACCCGAGAAATCACCAGAAAATCCCTGATCAGGTCTTCTGTCTCTCGGTCTATTCCGGCTAGCTTTTTCCTGATATTGCTTCGCTTCGTCTGCATACTTCCAATCCTTACCAAACTCATCGTATTTTTTTCGTTTATCCGGATCACTTAATACTTCATTCGCTTCGTTCACCTGTTGGAACTTCAATTTAGCAGCCGCATCATTGGGATTCAAGTCGGGATGATACTTCCTGGCAAGCTTGCGGTATGCCTTTTTAATGTCAGCATCCGAAGCGCCTTTTGTTACCTCCAGTATTTTATAGTAATCAACGAAATCCATTACACCTACTTGTTACTATCGCCAGAAAACATAAACGGGATAATCTGCAACCATCGTCACTTTCTCAATAACATCTTCGTTGAAGAGTTTTTCGATCAAAGACCGGTGATGAAACGAAAGCGCCAACATGCTTCCCTTGTTAGCCACCATGTACTGATCCAACGCCCACCACACGTCTTTGGAATATTGAAAATCAAAACTCCAGTCAAAGCTCCTTGACGCGCGAGCTTTAACCGCATCACGCAATATCTCCATCTTGTGCGCTACTTCATCGGACGGCTTGGCTTCCGCGATATGCACAACCCTGATTTGGGTGTCCAATGAACTAGATAATTCCTTTAGCTGATCGATTAAGAAAATAGGATTGGTATCCGGATCATAGGCATAAATAATCTTGTCGATCGGTTGATAAGCACAACCCTGTGGCACTACAATAATCGGGCACTTGGATTGCTCTATCACCTGAAAGGTATTAGTTCCAAAAACATACTGATACGTGTTATCAGCTCCGTTGGTACCCATTACCACTAAGTCATACTGCTTGGCAAAAGAAGCAACAGTATTCTCAAAGGTATCGGTGGTCGTCTCAATGTGATAGTCGCAATCAATGCCAAACTCCTTTTGAACTTCCCCCTTAAAAAGAGTAAGGCTAGACTGAATTTCCTCATTGCTTTTGCTCGATTCGTTCTTTAACTGCACGGCTTCAGGCCAAATCGAAGTGCGTACATAAAGTAACGTAAGTCTGGCATGGAGTGCCTTTGCTAAGTGCGAAGCATACTCCATTCCATTGGCAGAAACATCGGTAAAATCAACCGGACACAATATTTTTTTCATATGATTCGGTTTTAATTATAAAGGTAAGTTGGTAATTATGCTTGAAAATATTGATGACAGATATCATCTAAAAATCTGATAGTTCTCACAACTACTTTTTTTAAGTACATGTCCATCATTTTATTGCTAAATTGTGGACGTAAAAAGGAACCAAACTACATCTCATTGAAAACAAAAATTCAAATTATCAAAGCATCTGGTGAAAAGGCGTGGTTTTCGTCTGTCAAACTGCGAAAATCATTACAGCGATCGGGTGCCAGCGAAGCAATCATTGAAGCAGTGATACAGGAAGTACAGGATCATTTGCAGGAGGGGATGACCACCAAAAAGATCTATCAATTAGCCTTTAACATCTTAAAGAAAAAGCACCAACCGGCCGCATCGAAATATAAATTAAAAAAGGCGATTATGGAATTAGGACCCTCCGGCTATCCGTTTGAAAAGTATGTGAGCGAGATTTTGAAGTACCAAGGACATAAAGTAAAACTTAACCAAAATCTAAAAGGCCTATGCGTGAATCATGAAATAGATATTCTAGCAGAAAGAGATGGAATTCAAAAAGTATTTGAATGTAAATACCACAATTTGCAGGGAACAATCTGTGATGTTAAAATTCCATTGTACGTTCATTCCAGATTTAATGATATCCATGCTAATCTAGAAAACAAGGTAAGCGAAGGTTGGATTGCTACCAACACCCGATTTTCAACAGATGCAATTGCCTATGCCTTATGTTCAAAATTGAATTTACTGGGATGGGATTATCCAGAGAATAAAGGTCTTCGGGAAATGATCGATCAGGCCGGGCTTTATCCGATTACCTGCCTACAATCACTCTCTCAAAAAGAGAAGGTGCCCATGATGGAAGCAGGACTTGTTTTATGCCGCGATGTAACCTTTAATAAGAAACTGCTCAAAGAAATTGGCGTCTCAGCTGAAAGTATTGAGGAAATCATTCAAGAGGCAACCTTTCTCAGTCAACGCAATCTGTTAGAGTAAAGAAGTTAACAGCGACCATAAATTGCCGTTATGTGTCCAGTGCAACAGAATACGCAATCCTTTTATTTGCAAGCTAACAAATCTCATCGTTTTATAGGGTATCTCTCATAGCAAACTGACATTGCTTTTTTGACATTTACAGCGCAAAAAAAAATCAATATGAGCTACTACAGAACGATCAACGGAAAAAAGATGGATGCAGCGATCATTGATAAAGCAAGTCTCTTAACCAAGCATCAGGGTGATGGTCGTATTTCGATTACGGATGCCAATCTTCTCATGGGGTTGATTTAGGAAGGTAATAGAATTACTCCTTCAGAGCAAAACACTATTGACTATCTTTTTCAGAATTATAAATGGACTCCCAGCGCAAAAGAATGATTTTATTGCGAACTAAAGGCTTGGCAGGTATCTCGTAAGATGGTGCAAATGACCGTGGAACAACTTGCGGACAAGCATTTCTATACAAAAGATGTATTGTCAGATGATAAAAAAAGAGCAGAGCGCGAGTACTTACTTGAATCTGCGGCACGCGAGACCCAACAAGACCACGATGAAATTGGACTTTGGATACGGCTCGAAGATGGAAGAACAGCTGAGGTGTTCTCCAACTTTATCGCAATAGCCAACGAGTTTGTGGAGCTAAGAGGCGGGTGTACGGTACCTGTGAAGGCAATTGAAAAGGTAGAGATTTGAACAGTTTATTTGCGAAAAGTAATTAGTGCTGATGTGCTTGTGAGTTGTTATCTCGTTTTCTCTTTAGTACAACATCAATGACAGCCAACACAAGACCCACTAGTAAAAAACCATACCCCCAAATCATTTCGTTAATGAGGTATAGTCCGACCATAAAGCAAATAAAGGACAGTGCTGCTAACCGCGACAAATTATTGATTTTTGATTTCGACTTCATATTAACTCCGGTTTTTTACTTCACGAATTTACAGTCGACAAGTGAGTTTGAAAATGACATTTCTCACCAATTGAAAATATTTAATTAACAGGTAAGATTCTCCACTTCGCTATCTTCATTGGTTAAAATAAAATGGATTATGAGCAAACTCAAAATTATCTCCCTCTTATTCATAAACAGTCTAGCATTATTTTGCTCCTGTAGTACCATTGAAAAAGCTTCGAGGCACGGTTTTGAAAGCGGCTATTACAAACATTCCCTCAAAAGCAAAAAAACTGAAAAGGTGTACCTCAAAATCACAGATAAGGATGTGGCTGTATATGGGTTGGAAGAAAGTAAACCCCGCAAACTTACCATGACTCTTCCTATTGGCGAAGCTGATAGTCTTTATGTTATTCCCTCGCGGTTTAGCAAAACAAGTCTTGATATTGATATCACTTCGGTCTTACTAAAATATCGGCCAGCCACCGATAACCTACAGCCGCAATTAAATACTGACCTAAATGTAGCACTCTATGCAGGATGGAGACATGATTACTATTGGATAGTTGGAAGAAAAGATCCAATGGGAATAAATCAATACAAAATTATCAAGCGGGGGTTTGATTTTGGAGTTATAGCCGGCCCTGGAACGACTTTTATCGGCCCCTCGACCACCAACAACGGCACCAGCAAAGAATACAATGCATTGATCTTTGAATATGGGATTGCCGTTTTTCTCGAGACCAATTTTGCCAGCTTCGGTTTAGCTACCGGATATGATTACCTCGCAAACTCAGATCGCAGTATTTGGATCTATGATAACAAACCCTGGGTCGGTTTTATGATTGGCATTGCCCTGAATTGATGATTATGGACCGGAACTAAATCCAACCCATTCTCTGTTCTACAAACAATGAAAAATTTATTTTTTAAAGTAGCCCTTACTCAAGCGATGCGACTGGCAGGAAAGCCGGGACGTTTATTACAATTGGTTGCGCGTTTAGCCCATCAACTTGTGCGAATGGATCGCAAAAATATTTTTGCAATCGAGCTCAAGGAACGACTACGTATTTTGGGGAGGTTGATAGTCGCTTATGCTCAGGGACGTTATCGTATTATTCCGTTAAAGGCGCTACTCACCGTGGTAGCCGCTTTATTATATTTTCTAAATCCGTTTGACTTGGTGCCCGATGCGATATTGGGTATCGGATTAATGGACGACCTGGCAGTACTAACCTGGGTTTATAAAAATGCTAAGCAAGAATTAAACAACTTCATTCATTGGGAAAAGCAGCAGCATATTGAAATCGAAAATCTAAAACCAAGTGTAAAATGAGAATGGTTTTTAGAAATAGTTCTTTACAATCGATTTGAGTGTTAAAAGTTATCCCCCTTTCTTCTTGGAATGATATCGACTATCGCCAGCCCTATCCCCAGAGCCAGAAATACAAATCCCCAAACCACTTTGTCAATGAGGTAAAATCCGAACACGAAACAACAGAATGATAAGGCAGCAATTCGTGATAAATTACCAATTCTTGATTTTGCTTTCATGATTAATTCACTGGGTTAGGAGCTATTTCTTCTTGTTGTTGTGCAGCAAACACTTAGCTGGCTGTCTGTGTCCTCGTTTTCTGATTTCTTTTCGCAGCTTTTCTGGAATGTCCCGGCACCCACAGTTTTTAATATGTTCCAAATGCCATGCTATTCGATGTTCCAACGAAACATTCTTAGGCATCCAATTCGTCCGATGCCATGCCCGGTTAAGCGATGGTGCATTATTACCCATAGCTAACCTGGCAGCTTCTTCGCAACGCCATGTTCTGATTTAAAAATAGGTATGCGTGGATTTTCATTAAATGATGAAAATCATCTTTATGAAACATATCGCTCAGTATCTACCGGCTACCTAGCCATTACTTTTGGGTTGATAATCAAATCTCCAAGTCCGTTAGTGAGAGCCTGCCGATACGAGCTTTTCACTGATCATCTTGGCACAATGTTATGAAAACAAAACTTATCTCATTATTGGTAACCATATGCATTTTGTTACTTCTGAATAACTGCAGCAATCAAATCAGGGTGCGCTCGGACTATGACCGAGATGTTAACTTGTCGGTATATAAAAAATATGCTTGGCTTCCTTACAGAGAAATTGAATCGAAAAATAATCCATTGCTTTACAATGAGCTTACTGACAAGAGGATCAGAAGAGCAGTAGAGTTGCAGTTTCAGGCGAAGGGTATACCGCTCGATGAAGAAAATCCCGATTTTCGCGTCCATTATCACATCATCGTTGAAAATCGCTCGTCTGTACAGCCATCCCCCTATGGCTACTACTACAGTCCGTATTGGATGCGCAGCCAAATGTATGTTTATCAATATCAAGAGGGCACGCTGATCATCGATTTGATGGACGCCAAAAACAACAATCTCATTTGGAGGGGATGGGCCACCGAGGTTTTGAACAACGAAGTGCCCGAACTTACCGAAAAGGAAATTGCCGAATCTGTCTACGAAATCCTAACCGAGTTTCCACCAAAGCACAAGTAATTTCACTATTTTAGTGATTCTTAACAGTATCTCTTCATGAAGTATCTCTTGTTCGCTTTCTTTCTTTTGGTGGCAATGTCCTGCAAAAAAAAGACAGAAGTAACTTCTCCTACAGTCGTCAATATCTCTGAATCGGTATATGCCTCCGGTATTGTCAAAAGCAAAAATCAATATCAGGTCTACTCTACTGTAAATGGTCTTATTCAGGAAATACTGGTAACAGAAGGAGACTTGGTAAAAAAAGGTGCTCCTCTACTCAGCGTGTTGAACGAGCCTTCCAAATTAAATACGTCTAATGCCCGCTTGGCTTCCGATTACGCTGACCTAAAGGCAAATGCCGATAAACTAAAAACAGCCAAGGTGAACAGTGAACTTGCTTACAGTAAACTCAAAAATGATTCGTTGTTATTTGTGAGGCAGGCAAATCTAAAAAAGCAAGGTGTTGGCAGTGTGGTTGAACTCGAACAACGCGAGTTGGCGTATAAAAACTCAGTTACCAACTATGAGGTATCACTCCTGACCTATCACGATTTAAAAAGGCAATTGGAATTTGCTTCCAGTCAAGCCAAAAATAATTTAAAGATTAGCAATGCTCTTGCGGGAGATTATACCATCAAAGCAAATGCCGATGGAAAAGTGTACAAAATTTTAAAAGAGAAAGGAGAATTGGTGAACACCCTAAATCCGGTAGCTATTCTCGGAGATGCTTCCGAATTCATTTTGGAAATGAAAGTCGATGAGTTTGATATTGTGCGTTTGCGAGAGGGGCAAAAGGTACTTTATACAATGGACAGCTACAAAGGACAAGTATTTGAGGCAATCGTAACTAAGATTGAGCCACTTATGAATGAACAGTCGCGCTCATTTACTGTGAACGCGCAATTCAAATCTAAGCCAGCGGTACTTTACCCCAACCTATCTGCTGAAGCTAATATTGTTATTAATACAAAGGAAAGAGCCCTCACCATTCCGAGAAATTACCTGATTGGAGATTCGGTGGTATTGGTTAACAAAGACGAAAAGCGCAGTGTCACCATTGGCTTAAGGGACTACCAGAAAGTGGAAATCCTAAGTGGATTATCCGCGTCCGAAGTCATCTATAAGCCTAATCCATGAACGTTCGTTTAATCATACGCATCGCCAAAGCATTACTCTTGGCACGCTGGAAGCAAACATTAGTTGCTGCTATCGGTGTGACCTTTAGTATCACCATGTTTATCACTTTGCTCAGTTTCATGACAGGTTTAAATGACTTGCTCGATGGGCTCATCTTAAATCGTACAGCTCACATCCGATTGTTTAATGAGATCAAACCTAATCTGGATCAACCCATTAACCAATCAAAGGACTATCAAGGCTCCTATAATTTTATCCGATCCATCAAATCAGGCAACAGCCGCCAAGAAATATACAATAGCCAGGCAATTATGCAGGCCTTGCGAAAAGACAATCGCGTAACTGGTGTGGCACCTAAAATCACCGCACAAGTTTTCTTTAATGATGGTTCCATCGACATTACCGGTGTAATCAATGGCATTGATGCACGGGAAGAAAGCAGCTTGTTTCATTTCAGTGATTATGTCACGCAAGGAAATCCGCTGGACATACAAAATGTGTCCAACAGCATTATTTTAGGAAAAGGGCTGGCCGCCAAGTTGCTAGCTAACATAGGCGATGTGGTACTGGTTACAACTGCCAAACAACAACAATTTTCACTTAAAGTAGTTGGCTTTTTTCAATCAGGGTTGCAGGAGTTAGATAAAGTGCAGAGTTATGCATCCATCGGTACTACTCAAAAAATACTAGGTAAACCAAGCGACTACATTACTGATATTCAACTAAAAATGGTTGATGTTAATCAAGCACCCCCTGTTGCTAAAGAGTTTGCGAAATTATTCAACGCAGATGCGGAAGATATTCAGACGGCCAACTCGCAATTTGAAACCGGCTCATCGGTGCGATCTTTGATCTCCTACTCCGTTGGAATTGTGTTGTTGATTGTAGCCGGTTTTGGAATTTATAATATTCTGAATATGATGATCTATGAAAAGATGGATTCCATCGCCATCCTAAAAGCCACCGGCTTCTCCGGTCTGGATGTAAATAGAATCTTTCTGGTGATCGCCCTTAGCATTGGCTTTTTTGGCGGACTATTAGGGCTATTCTTTGGCTTCCTGCTTTCAATGTTGATCGATCAAATTCCGTTCAATACTCCTTCCCTACCTACCATTAGAACTTATCCTATCAATTACAATCCTGCTTTTTATCTGATTGCTTCTATTTTTTCTTTGGTGACAACCTATCTGGCTGGCTGGGCACCTTCTCGTAAAGCCAGTAAAGTAGATCCTGTTATAATCATTCGTGGCAAATAGTATGGATGAAAGGATTGTACTACAAGCCGAACACGTCAACAAGAGTTTTCATGACCCGGTCACCATTCCGGTGCTAAAAGATGTTTCCCTCACCATTAAAAAGGGTGAGTTTGTTTCAGTTACCGGTAAGTCAGGATGTGGCAAATCTACCTTGCTCTATATACTTTCTACCATGGATACCGACTATGAGGGCGATTTGTACATTGGTGGACAGGCAATGAGGGGAAGAACCGAAAAGCAACTGGCCAGAGTACGCAATGAGAGTATTGGTTTTGTTTTTCAGTTTCACTATTTACTAAATGAATTCACTGTATTAGAAAATGTAATGCTTCCCGGTCTCAAGCTAGGGATTCATTCAGAAGTTGAAGTTAAGGATCTCGCTATGGATAGGTTGAATACCTTAGGCATCCAGTCGCTGGCAGCCAAAAAAGCCAACCAACTCTCTGGCGGAGAAAAGCAACGCGTAGCAATTGCACGTGCCCTGATCAATAGTCCCAGTATAGTCATGTGTGATGAACCCACCGGCAATTTGGACAAGAAAAACAGCTTAATCGTTTTTGATATTTTTAAGAAACTCGCAGAAGAAAACAAACAAACCTTGCTGGTAGTTACCCATGATCAGGAGTTCGCCCAAAACACACACCGTACCATTGAGATGGAAGACGGGAGAATTATTAAACAATAGCAAGAACATCTCGGCTAGATCAGTCATTTTTCAAGTGACAAAGATCACCATGTTACCCAACAATATTCATGGGTAAAAAATGCAATGCCAGCTAAATTTAGCACATTATCCTTGACAAGTAGAAAAGAAAAAAACAAGTTTTATCTCATGGCAGACGGATTTGCAAATCAAACTACCAAAAGAATATTTCATCGGTAAAAAAGATAAAATAGAATTTTATGAAAAAAATACTTTGTCCTACTGACTTCTCAGAAACAGCGGATCAGGCCATTGCCTATGCTGCTAAACTATGCAAAAAAATAGGCGCTGAATTGACCTTATTAAACGTCCAGTCCATCTTTTCATTACCCCCGAAGGAAGTAATCAAAGGAAAATACCTTGCTACTAAATCAATTGCTGAGCAATTAGACGATCGCAGTTATGAAGTTATGAAGGTGTTTAAAATTACCTGCCTATCGGAGGTCGAACCGTCAAACAGCCGATTGAGTGACGTAATTGCTGCAAAGGCAAGTTCGTATGACTTGGTAGTAATGGGAACGAATGGCGCAGATGATCTTTACGAATTCTTCTTTGGTAGCCGCTCCTATCAGGTGGTTAAAAAATCCAATACTCCGGTGCTGTTGTTGCCCACGGGCTGTGGTTACAAGGACATTTCTACCATGGTGTTTGCTTTTGATTACCAAGAATCCCATGAACTTCCGCTTACACAGTTAAGAAAATTTACTAGTTTGCTTGAATCAACGATCACGATCCTACAAGTAAAAAAGAAGTACGTGCGTAACGAAGAAACGGAATCGCAAGAAATCCGAGACGGATTAAAAGTTATTGACAATATGACGGGCATCAATTTCGAAACTATTTACGCAGACGATATTGGTTTTGGGATCCATCAATACCTCGTGAAAAATGATATAGATGCCCTGGCACTTTGCTCTATCCACCATGGAATGGGATTGATTGAAACGCTATTTCACAAAAGTGTTATCAAGCAACTAAGTGCCACAGCCGACTATCCTATTTACGTTTTTCATGAGTAACTTCGCGAATGCAGATCATAAACGTGGACACCATTGCATACTGTTTTAGATATGCCACTCCCTTTCGTTCAACCCAACCAGGATTTAATTTCTCACCGTGCTCTTCAACCCTCACAAACTCAAATGAGTAGGTCTACTTCGCGCGAGGTCAGTCTCGTTCATGGGGGCAAAGAATATTTTAGCTTATTAAAAAGCCTGATCGGCCAGGCAAAAGAATCAATCTATATACAGACTTACATTTTTGATGAAGATCAAACAGGTACTGATATCGCTAATGAATTGAAAGCTGCGGCTCAACGAGGAGTGAAAGTATTTTTGCTAGTCGATGGATATGCCTCCGGCCACCTATCACACTCCTTTATCAGCGGTTTAAAAAAAGTGGGGATTGGGTTTCGAATGTTTGACCCGTTATTAAAAAGCAAGTATTTCTATTTAGGTAGAAGGCTACATCACAAAGTTGTAACGGTTGATTGTATCCACGCTTTGGTGGGCGGAATGAATATCAGCAACCGCTATAATGACATGCCTGATCAACCTGCCTGGCTTGACTGGGCCATTTACGCAAAAGGAGAAGTTGCGCTTTGGCTAACCAATATTTGCCAACAACGAGTAAAACCCGGTTCACTAAAACGCATGCTGGGAAGAAGCCCGAACTACCGTGAACAATTCATCAATAGTCCGGTTTCCGTCAACATCAATGACTGGGTGCGAGGTAAAAGAGAAATTACCAACAGCTACCTCAACATGTTTCGTCAAGCGGCAGATACGATTATGATCATGTCAGCCTACTTTTTACCCAATGACCAATTTAGAAACGAACTGAGAAAAGCAGCTCAACGGGGTGTGAAGGTAAAATTGATCTTAGCCGGACCATCTGATATTGCCCTTGCAAAGTATGCCGAACGTTATCTATACCGATGGCTTTTTACCAAGAATATTGAAATCTACGAGTACCAAAAAAGCATACTGCATGGAAAACTGGCTGTATATGATAGCCTGTGGGCCACAGTAGGTTCCTACAACGTAAATACGGTCAGTGCCTATGCAAGTATTGAATTGAACCTGGCTGTGTTAGATCATGATTTTGCTGTAAAAGTGGAAAACACACTACATGCAATTATGCAAAATGATTGCGTTCGAATTACAGAGAATCAAATCCGACATGCCGGCTTACTGAAAAGATTTCTTCAGTGGTGCGCCTATGTCATTTATCGATCTGTTTTCTACCTCTTTACTTTTTATTTTAAACAAAGAGAGTAGTTCATTTCCAGAAAAAATAAAAGATCCGGAAAGCTCGTCCAGATTGCTTGCACATTTTAGAAAACTATTTTGTGCTTTTCAATCTCCTTTGATGCGCTTGAGCAGTGCTTTTACACTAGCCGAATTCCACCCGGCAAAACGGCCACGCTGTACTGCCAATTGATTTTTACTCGGGTGAGTTAGGTCATACTGAAATACAAAGTTTGCTTGTGGGTCATACCAACCTGCTTGCTGTCCAAAACGGAGTTCACTAAATACCAACGCATCCGAACGCTGACTAATGGAATAGTAACCTTGGGAAAACTGTTGTAATTGCCTCACGTCTTTGCGCGAGCGAACGGACTCCAGTAACAAATCATTTTTGGGAAAGTAATGAAATAAGATAGAATCCTTTTGATCAAATACCGATCGATAACCTATTTGGTATCCATTTTTCTCTTCAACTACTACATACCACAACCAATTATTCAAAGGCGTAGGTGTTGAAAAATAGCGGATAAAAGCCACATGTTGTTGTTTGATAATTCGTTGCACATCGTTATTGATTTCGTATTTGTTTGCTATGGTGTAGACAAGGTAGGTTGACGATAAGACCAATCCGGCAACAGTCCATTTGACTCGATTTCTGCTTTTAGCAGGCACTACGATCAAAGCGAGTAACGCAATACCAAGCCAAATCGAATAAAATGGATCCGCTACAAAAAGCACGTTAAAAGAAAACCGTTGGGCAGAAAACGGCACTAGCCAACCTACCCCATACGCATTCAAAGAATCAATCAAAAGATGTACAACAATTTGAATTCCAAAAAAGGCAGACCAGTTTCGAAAACTAACACCAGCGTGGGGATGCCAAACCGTTGCCAAAAAAGCGAGAAGCGGTGTAACAGCAGTCGCAAACACGAACGAGTGCGTGAACCCTCGATGGGCAAGCAGATTATCTGATGCATCCAACCAGAGTGATGCTATAAAATCAATATCGGGTAACGATTGTGCAATAGCGCCCAAAACCAACGCACGTTTTCCTAATTTCTTTCCTAATAGCGCTTCTCCAAGCAATCCGCCCAACGCAATATGAGTGAATGAATCCATTCTGGTAAAACTAAGTTTTCAATTTACTTTTTTGAGAGAACTATTTTCCATCGCCAAAGTGCGCTTGAATAGCTACTTTTAGATTCACTAAATCTGCCTGGCAACTGGCGATCAGAATAGCAGATTGATCTTTATATTGAGCACTGTTCAAAATCTTCAACAAGACTTGTTTATCGTGCCATTGACCAATTCTACTCTCTATCTTCTTAAAAAAAGTAACAGAAGGCTTGTCTTTATCTACCCAGTCGAGAAAAATAATCTCTTTGATGATTTTTCGCGTCTTATGAAGTGCATCTGGTTCGAAAACAGGGAAAAGCAGACGTTTTACCTGTTGCCTTCTTTTTGCTAAGTATTTTCTGGCCTTTTTTTCAGTAAGATTTTCTAAGTACTCTTTCAATTTACTTCTTTTAGCAGTCACTATTGCTATAAACATTGGAACGTCCTTCTTAAATGCCGAGATTAAGCGTTCTTCCTGGTCGGCATTTGGAATTTGTGAATCTGTAATCCCTCCAATTTGATGTTGCAAAAGTAGCTTGTAGATAACTTCTGGTTGACGAATCTCTCCGGCTCTTCTAAAAATAGTTCGAAAAGGAATATAACGTTTATGGCCTTTAAGATTAGGCAACCCGAATTGCATTAGATTGAGGATTGATTTGATTTTCTTCAGTTCAACCCTTATAGAATGAAGCACCTCCGGGTCATCAATTTGATGATAACTTTGTAAGCTATTGGTGAGGCCTTTAAAGTGTTTGCTAGCGTAAGAACTTAACTTTTTCATGATTTCGAAACCCAACCTGAGGCCTGATCACCTAGGAAAGATAGTAGAATAATCGGATGCTTTCACATGACCAAGATCAAATGCAGGACAGATTCTTGTCCTGTTTCTTCAATATAAGACCGCGAAAGCTGATGATGAAAATCATGCGGAGTAATGATGACCGAGGTTTCTCAGGCCGCTAGAAGAGGTTAACTTAGCCACAGCAAAAGAGTCAACAAAACAGATTGAAACGAAGTAAAAACCATTTAAATTTAATAGCTATGAAAAACATTCTTGTTCCGATCGACTTTTCGCCTTACTCCCTCAGCGCAGCCAAAGCAGCAGTAGCGATTGCCAGAAAAACGGGTGGCAATATTCATCTCTTACATTTGGCCAAGATTCCGGTAGGGTGGCACAAATTAGCTGTTTCGACACAACAAAAGTATCCAGCATTGGAAGTGGCGCTGGTAGATGCGAGAATAAAGTTGGAGAAGTTTTCCAAACAGGCAGTATTTAAAGATCGCAACGTATTTACACATGTTTACGGTGGGGTGCCCTTTGAACAAATTGTACTATTCGCCAAAAAAAACAAAATTGATCTAATCGTAATGGGAGTTCATGGAGCCGGAGACACCGAGCTCAAGTACATTGGCTCGACCGCGCAAAAAGTGATTCGAATGGCGCACTGTCCTGTACTGGGAGTCAAAAAGAATTTCACCTTTGGCCCTATCAAAAAAATTCTTTTTGCCTCGAACTTTGACGAAAACGTGAACCCAATAATAAATACAATTAAAAATTTAGCTACTGACGTTGGTGCAAATATCGATCTGGCCTACGTCAACACGCCCCACCACTTTGTCGATGACAACACGATGGAAGCAAGAATGAAACAGTTTACGATAGTTCAAAAGCGAGTCAAGTTTCACCATGTAATACAAAACAGTGCCGAGAAAGATGAAGGAATATTGGCTTGTGCGAAGAAAAGGAATGCTCAAATAATTTCGATGGCTACTCATCTAAGAAAGCAAAAAGCGGGCTATCTTGTAGGAGTTACAGAAAGTGTTCTTTTCCATTCCAAATTACCCGTGTTGAGTTTTGTGATTGACGAATCACGGTATCAAATCAAATGACATTGTTTATGAAAACCATAGAAACCAAAATCAAAACACCCCTTCTGGAAAAAATGGCGGAGGGATTACTGCAAGCGCAGCAAGAGATTGATGAACTGGCTCTTCAACTATCGCTGGGCAAATCAGAAGCCAAAGAAAAATTGGAAGAGGTAAAAAAGGAATTTATCAAGGGAATAAACACCTTGAAAAAATCCCTTCAATCTGCTTTGGATCAACCGATTCCACTGGCACTGAAAATGAAATTTGAGGCGGTGGAATTACAACTTCAAGTTGGCAAGGTGCAATCAAAGGAGTCATTTGATTCACAGATAAAGCTATTGATCGTTGCCACTATTGCCTTGGAGGAAGAAATAAGGTCGCTGTTGCACAAAATGGAAGTGAAGGGATATTTTGGTCATGAGATCGAAAAATTCTTACTCAAACTAGAGATCCTGCGCTTGAAATTTGGAATCAAGAAGTTTGAAATCAAAGAAGGTTTCCGGTCGGAAATGGCTACCGTGAGAAAGTCTATCGAATCTTTTCGAAAGAATGCAAAGAAGTTAAAAGCGTTGCCAGCCGAAGCCTATGATGATATCAAAACAGAAATAAGCAGCAACTACAAAAGTTTAAAAAACGCAATAAATAAGTTGTAGTATCAATTTAGCCGTTGACATTTAATTTGATCGAACCATTAACACCTATAAACAAACCACGATATGAAAAAAATAATAGTGCCCTGCGATTTTTCGGAGCCCGCTATTGAGGCCTTTAAATTCGCCATTGACCTTGCGATAAAAAGTAAGGGATCCGTATTGGTATTGAAGGTGATTGACATACCGATAGCGTATGAAGCATCATTTGCCATGCCGTCCTATGCGTTTAACCTGGGTATGAGCAAGGAATTGGAAGACGATGCCAAGAAGAGTTTTAAAAAACTGCAACAGAAATTTGGCAGAGGATATAAACGTGTAAAATTTTTTGTGGTCCACGGTCCAGCCTCTATGATGATCCGCGACTTCATTGAAGAGAAGAAACCAGACTTAGTGGTCATGGGAACACATGGTGCCTCCGGGCTGCAAGAGTTTTTTGTCGGATCCAATACTGAAAAGATCGTTCGATTCTCAAAAGTCCCCGTATTCGCTATCCGCAAAGCCATTCCGGTTTCAAAGATTAAGAATATCGTATTCCCTACCTCTTTAGAACTAAATCAAACCGATTTTATCAAGAAACTGATGGTCGTGCAGGCGTTCTTCAAAGCCAAACTGCATATCCTGTTCTTAAATACACCTTTCAACTTTGTGCGCGACAATGAATTGAAAGACTATGCGAAACATTTTGAATTTCGCAACTATACGCTCAACATCCGCAACGATCGCTATGAGCCTGACGGAATCATCGCGTTTACAAATGAAGTGAAGGCCGATATGTTAGCCATGGCCACCCATGGCCGCAAAGGGCTTTCTCACTTCGTTTCCGGCAGCATTACCGAAAGTGTTGTCAATCATGTAAAGTGCCCGGTTTGGACATACACCATAAAATCGAAAAAGTAGTATTCACCAGTAACTCAGTTACTTTATGAAAAACATTTTAGTGCCAACGGATTTTTCTGAATGCGCTCAAAACGCAACGACAGCGGCATTGCAAATCGCTTCGCAGGTGAAGGCGAGCATACATTTTTTACATATCATGCCAAGTCCCGATGAATCCCTTCATGTGCCGAACATTGCTAAGGTGAACGGCAACAATGTGCAAAAGGGGCATGTGCAAGACAAGCTCAATGCGTTAGTAGTTGCGGCCTCCAAAGCAGGCATCATGGCTACTCCCCTCTTGGTTTTTGATAAAGGGAATGAACAAATCGAACAGTACATCAAACCTCTGAACATTGACTTTGTCGTAATGGGCTCGCATGGTGCAACCGGAATTCGGGAGTTGGTAATTGGAAGTAATACTCAACAGGTTGTTCGCAAATCCTCAGTTCCTGTGCTGGTAATTAAGAACTTGCCAACAAAATCGTTTTCGGTGAAAGGTATCGTTTTCGCCACTACACTTCAAGGCAATGTGCTTGACGCATTTGACATAGTAGCCGGCCTTGCCAGGTTGTGGAAAGCTACAGTGCATATTCTCGTTATCAATTTCTTGGAAAAACCGGGAGATCAGGCACTAATCGACAAAGTGGTAAAAGAACTGACCCTACCCTACCCTGATGTATCGACTACCCAAAGTAGTATTGAAGTGAATGATGAAGAATGGGGCGTTCATCAATTTTTGGAAAAGACAGATGCCGAGATGATCGCGATTACAAAATATGATAAAACTGGATTTATTCTTTCACACAGCGTAGCTGAGGATCTGGTAAACCACGAGGAAGTTCCCATTTTAGTGTTGGGCAGTGAAAAGGATTATAAGCATAGTTGAAATGTAGCAGGGCGTTACCAACTGCCAAAGATGTAAATCTGACCACGGATCAAGTGGCTTAGAAGGCAAAATAGTAATATCTTTGCGGCCCCTGTCAACTGGCTGGCAGGCTTATTTTTCTAATGCATGATCTCTGTCGACAACCTTACCGTAGAGTTTAACGGTTCTGCGCTTTTTAGCGATATCACCTTCAACATCAATGAGAATGACCGTATTGCCCTCATGGGCAAGAATGGCGCTGGTAAATCAACCCTGTTAAAGATTATTGCAGGCGTGAGTAAAGCCACGCGAGGCAAGGTAACAGCGCCCAAAGAGGCGATTATTGCCTATCTCCCTCAACATCTGCTCACAGAAGATAATGCCACCGTCTTCGAGGAAGCTTCTAAAGCGTTTGGTAAAATCCTAGCCATGAAAAAGCAGATGGACTACCTGAACAGTCAACTGGAAACGCGTACCGATTACGAATCCGATGAGTATTCAAAAATTATTGAACAAGTATCAGAACTCAGTGAAAAATACTATTCGATTGAAGAGATCAATTTCGATGCTGAAGTGGAAAAGACGTTGATGGGTCTTGGCTTCTTGCGTACAGATTTTAACAGGCCTACCACCGAGTTTAGCGGTGGATGGCGTATGCGAATCGAGCTTGCTAAGATCCTTTTGCAAAAGCCTGATTTGATTTTGCTTGATGAGCCGACCAACCATTTGGATATCGAATCGGTGCAGTGGCTGGAGGAGTTTCTAAAAACAAGTGCGAAAGCAGTGATTGTGATCAGTCACGATAAAATGTTTGTTGATAACCTCACCAATCGAACTATCGAAGTAACGATGGGTCGAATCTACGACTATAAAACCAACTATACCCATTACCTGCAACTGCGCAAAGAGAGGCGTGAGCAGCAGCAAAAGCAGTTTGATGATCAGGCAAAGCAGATTGCGGATATTCAACAATTCATCGATCGGTTCAAAGGCACCTATTCTAAAACGTTGCAGGTGCAGTCGCGCGTGAAGATGTTGGAGAAAATCGAAATCATTGAAGTAGATGAAGTGGATTCATCAGCCTTGAACCTAAAGTTCCCTCCGGCCCCACGCTCGGGAAATTATCCGGTGATCATGGAGGGGGTTACTAAAAAATACGGAGACCATGTCGTTTTCAAAGATGCGTCTATTACGATTGCTCGTGGTGAGCGGGTAGCATTGGTGGGGAAAAATGGTGAGGGGAAATCCACACTGGTAAAAGCCATTATGGGCGAAATCGAGTATGACGGGAAACTTCAATTGGGTCATAATAGCATGATCGGGTACTTTGCGCAAAACCAAGCTTCATTGCTCGATGAAGATTTGACCGTCTTCCAAACCATTGATCAAATCGCGTTTGGAGATGTGCGTACTCAAATAAAAAATATCCTGGGCGCGTTTATGTTCAGTGGCGAAGCCATCGACAAAAAAGTGAAGATGCTTTCAGGAGGAGAAAAGACACGACTGGCGATGATCAAATTGTTGTTGCAACCTGTCAATCTGTTGATTCTCGATGAGCCTACAAACCACTTGGATATAAAGACAAAAGAGATCTTAAAGGATGCGTTAAAAGCATTTGATGGTACGTTGATTTTAGTTTCACACGATCGCGATTTCCTGGACGGATTGGCTACCAAAGTTTTTGAATTCGGGAACAAGCGAATCAAAGAACACTTTGAAGATATCAACGGATTTTTACGCAACAAAAAACTGGAGAATCTTCGCGAAGTGGAGCGAAGTGCAAAATAGCAGCTTACTTATCAATCTGTTTTTGCAATCTTTTTAACCAGCGTTGCTTTGTCGCTTTTCACCTCCAATAAATAAATTCCATTGGACAGAAGTGATAGGTCGTATCGTATTGGATTCGTTTCCCAGCTAACTGAATTCGCCTGCTGAAAAATCTGCTGACCCAACAAATTGTAAATTGATACGGAAATCAATCCGTTGGAAGGTGCCTTCAACAGAATATTTAGCGATCTTGAGACGGGGTTAGGAAACACAGAAATATCTTCTTCCAAAACGCCATACTTCAAATAGCTTTTCGCGATCTCAAAGTTGGGAATACCATGACCTAATGAATTATTGGGAGTGGAGAAGAGGCTCCCTGATTGGATGATAGCTTGCGTGATTTCACTGGCCGATTTGTTGGGGAACGCCTGGATCAACCCTGCCGCCAAAGAGGCAACCAGCGGGCTCGCCAAAGAAGTTCCACTGGCAGAGCTCAAAGAACCAGTGGCGGAAATCACTGCAGTGCCCGAACCCAATGCAACTACATCAGGTTTTAGCCGCTGGTCGGCCGTTGGCCCAATTGAACTAAAAGAACTCTTATTGCCAATAGATGTAATAGAACCCACGGCCAATACACCATCTGCATCGGCAGGAGTGGCAACAAACTTCCAAAAATTATTATTGCCCTCGTTTCCTGCACTGCAGACCACCACCATTCCTTTCTCAACTGCTTTGCGGGCCGCAATACTGATAACTGCCTTCTTTCCCGTCAAATCAAAAATAGTGTAGTTCATAGAAGGGTCATCGAAGGTGCTATAGCCAAGCGAAGAGTTGATCACATCTACCCCCAAGCTATCTGCTTTTTCGGCAGCAAATGCCCAGTTGTATTCTTCAATCCTATACTCTGTGGCATCATCTTCTGTTTCAAAAAGGTAGTAGTTGGCTTTGTACGTTCCACCCGCAAAAGTACCAGGGACATAAGCAGCCATTACGGACAATACGCTTGTTCCGTGATCATCGTCAGAATAGACATTGTTGGTATTCCTAACGAAATTAAAAACGCCCTTTATCCTACCTTCCAAAAACAGAGGTTGAAAAGGCGCAGTCAAGTTTACTCCTTGCCAACCACTATCAAATTGCGCGATGGTAATTCCCTCTCCCCGATATCCCTCCTGCTGCATTTTATCCATGGCTAGTTGTTGTAGCTGGAAATCGCTTTGTTGAGCAACCGCGTCAGGCTGATTTGATTTGTCGCGTGTCCCCGTTCTTCCACCTTGTAGAATCGCGCCAGGCGCCACGAACTCTGTTTTTGCAACAAACGGAAGTGCGTTAATCGTTGGAATAATCGATTGATCTGCCTGTATCAATACACCATTCCACCATTTGGACGTGAAAAATGTCTTCACTCCCAACAACTTGATCTGATTAACGTAATTTACGTTAACAGGCAAGTCATCAGGCCCAATTGCGATACCGCCCTTTGTTCTCCGATCGATACTTCTTTGGGTTAAGAACTTGATTGGGTCGCTTATCGAAAAAACAGAATTGCTCTTGTCTTTAAAGAAAACAAAATAGCGGTTGGATTGAGAAACAACCGGCAACGACCCACAAATCAACACCCATGTCAGGAGTTTTCTCATCTCACCGCGATTCATTTACTAAATTCCCTTAAACTCTGCTTGTAAATAATACCTGTTTGGGTTCGCTTTTGTGCAAAGCAGGGCAACTGAGAATTGGCAAAGTAGTTTAGGAGGTAACTCTCTTTGTAAACCAACCCCACCTGATCTGCATATACTTCCAATCTTGAATCCCGATAGATAATATTACTTTGTTCATCATTTTGTACCACTGAAACTGAATTACCAAAACTCAAACCGGTGGACCCAACCACGTATTGCTGATTGACAAGTGTACTCTTATAGTCGTCCTCGTTCTTTCCATTTAACTCTTGGCGATTGTTGTATAGATTCCCATTCCAAACCAAGTCATTTACCATAGGAGTGAGCAACTTGACGTAAGAAATATTGCCTTCGCTGACCACTATTCTATTGCCAATCCGCTGGGCCGTCCAGGTCTCGAAATCAAGCCATGGATCAGCGGCATTTGTCCTCTTAGAACGTTTGAATCGATAAGTGAACCCTTGATCAGCAGGAATTGAATCCACCACTTCCACCAATAACTGAAAGTTAATTGTTGTCGTGCCATTGTCTGTGCAAGCTGCCCGAGTGATATTTGTCTCTTCGATATCATAAAGCCAGGTTTGACCCACTCGAAGCGGAAAATAATTGACACTTTTCTCCACTCTGTCCGAATCACAGCTGATGCCGAAAGGACCTAGAAACGCCATCACAATCCCATACCGAATGATATCCGCAAACTTTGGCCGCACAATTTTTACGCACTTTAAGCTCAAAGTTATTTTTTCTTTTTGATATTTGGGCATGACTCTCAAAACGAACGTACTGGTTGAAAACATTTTTAATCTAAGTGAGGCACGGTACTGTTCAGGCATGGGCGTTCAATTTCTGGCCTGCCCTGCCGGCCAAGTTGATCCAACTATGTTTTTGGCCATCAAAGGATGGGTACAGGGGCCAGAAATGGTGGTAGACATAAGTGAATCAGCGGAGCACCCTGATCTAAACGCGTATGAGGCTGATTTTATTTTAGTGAATTCCAACCAGCTTTCAGCAGCGGCAAATAAAAGCCCCTTGCCATTCATGGTAAGACTCAATGCAGATGATCTGCTGAATCTTGACCAGCTTGCCAAGTACTTCGAACGGATTCAGTTTGTGATCATTGATGAAGCCTCCAAAAACGAAATAGACAAGTTAAGTGCATTGAAGTATAAAATAATTGTGTCAGTCGACAAGAAAAATTCCATTCAACTCACTGAGATACTCGACTTGCCGATTGCTGGTATCTTATTGACGGGCGAAACAGAAACCGCGCCAGGCTTAAAAAATTATGACCACTTGTCTTCTGTATTGGAAGAGCTGGAAGTGGAAGATTACTAATTTTCTCAGGAGCTCGTTCCGTATTTCGAAATAAGATGTTCTACCGCCTCCCCAGCGATATCAGGAAACTCGATATCTAATGGTTTACTTTCTTCGATCCATTGTTCGATACGTTTGATCGTCTTCTTCTTTACTTTTTTTAGCACGGGCACCCCTAACTTTTTGAGTGCCGCTGCATTGCAATGCTGTTCGTATTGTGTTTTCATTGGCACCACCAACAGTTTCTTGTGCAGATGCAGTACTTCAGCGGGCGTTTCAAAGCCTGCCCCACACACCACACCCGAACTAGAGACCACACTTTCCACAAAATCAACACCACTAATCGGGTACACCGAGATGCGCCCCACATGGTAAGCACTCTTTGTATGCTTCGAAAAGATATGCCATTTTACTTTAGAAATCTTGAGCAAGCGCTGAACCAACTTCTTATCATCGTAAGCTGGAAGGTAGACAGTATAATGACCTAAATCTCTCGTCCGCGCTTCGCGGATAGCTCTCCGAATTACAGGCGTGAAAATATTTTTATCGTATTCCTCAAAATGAAAACCAACATACTTTTTGACAGGCGCATAGTTGCGAATCATCCATTCCCCGAAAGGGTCAACTATTTTTGGCCGAGGCGATTTTTTAGAGAGCAACGCTGCCTGATGGCTCAATGAAATGCATCTCACTTCTTTTTTCTTGCAGGCCCAGGCAGATATCGGTTCAAAATCGTTTACTACCAGGTCGTAGTTTTCAACCGGAAAGCTCTTGATTTCTTTAATAACGTCTTTTGAGCTGTTCTTCTGGAAGGTCTTTAAAAAATTGATTCCCCCACTTTTACCAAAGTAAAAGCTAAGCCCTTTTGATTTGTACTTGACGGGATAAGGCAACACAATCTCAGCTTGGGCGCCACTTACAAATAGGTCAAGTTCACCGTGTTTTCTAAGCTCAGGGATAATGTCAACAGCACGGCTCAGGTGACCATTGCCGGTGCCTTGAATGGCATAAAGAATCTTCATTTTTTCGTGGAAAGAAATTCATTGACAAGGTCTTTAAAAATCTCGTCATTATCTAACGTATTGCGGGCGTGTTTTGAGAGCTTGATTTTTTGAGCATGCAAATCTTCACTGTATCGGTAGATCTTCCAAGCTCCTTGGTTGTACTCTAGCGCAGTAAGATTCTCCACCCAATCGCCTGAATTCAAGTACATCACCTCCCCTTTCTCTGTAGTTATCTTTTTCATTTCTGGTTGATGTATATGCCCGCAAATGACAAATTGATAGCCGTTTGAGATGGCGATGTCAGCCGCTGTTTGCTCAAAGTCATTAATAAACTTGACCGCTTGCTTCACGCTGTCTTTCACACGCTTTGACAAAGAAATTTTTCCGCGTCCAAAAGCTTTCAAAACAAAATTGACAAACGAATTGATGAGTATCAACGTATCGTAACCAATCGCGCCTAATTTGGCTAGCCACTTCGAGTATTTCATCGTCACGTCAAAAACATCTCCATGAAAAACCCATGCAGATTGGCCATTCAACGAGAGGATTTTTTTATTGTCAATTTGAAAAGAACCCAATCTGAAACCCGCGAACTTTCTCAACATCTCATCGTGGTTACCGGTCAAGTAGGTAATCTTGGTTCCTTTAGCGATCAGGCTGGTAATGTGCTTCACCACTTGCATGTGCGATTTGGGCCAGTAGCGTTTGCTAAACTGCCACATATCGATAATATCTCCGTTAAGGATAATGCGCTTGGGCTTGATGGACTTTAAGTAACGAAGAAGCTCTTCTGAGTGGCACCCGTAAGTACCTAGATGAACATCCGATATAATCACTAGTTCAACATCGCGCTTTCTTTTTCCCATCGGAGGTTTTGGTACACAAAATTACAACTTCGTGATCGCTGTTGTTAAAATACCAAATTACCAAAATGTTAACTCAATGTTTCCTCTTTTTTTAGTGAGCAAAGCGAAAACGCAAATACTTGATTACTTCGCCTTGCGCGGAGAACATCTCTTCGTATTTAGTCTTGATATCAAAACACTCAGGTCTAAGCACAGACTGATAAAGGTCATGTGTATATTCAAAATCCACCAGATCATTGCGATAGCCCAGTTCTTCTAAAGTAAAGTTGAACAGATCGGTGTTATCTGTTTTAAACCGGAAGTAGCCATCTGGTGCCAGTATTTTTTTATACATATCTAAATATCGCGTGCTCGATAATCTCCTTTTAGTGTCCCTTTTTCGAGGGAGTGGATCAGGAAAAGTGAGCCATATCTCGTTCACCTCACCCACTTCAAAGAAACTTTCAATGAATAAAATACCTGTTCGCAAGAAAGCAACATTCTGTAAGTTATCTTCTACTGCCCATGTACTGCCTTTCCAAAGGCGATCTCCCTTTTTATCAACGCCAATGTAATTCCTATCGGGAAATTGCCGCGCCAGATTAACAGAATACTCTCCTCGCCCACAAGCCAATTCAATAGTAATGGGGTGTTGATTTTTAAAAAAAACGTCACTCCATTTTCCCTTGATAGTATTAAACAGCTCTTTGCCCGGTTCAATTACATTTTGCCGCCCGGCAATAATTTCAAATCGCTTCAACTTGCTCTTCATAACCCTTCAATTTCAGCAACCACAAAAGTGCTACCTCCAATAAAGATAAGATCATTTTCACTACTCATTCTTTTCGCCAACTGGATCGCTTCATTTACGTCAGATATAACTTCGCCCTTCAATTGATGCGCAGCGGCCTGTCGGAACAATTCGCCTGCATTCATGGCTCTCGGAATCTTGGCTTCGCAAAAAAAATAGTACGCTTCCTTTGGCAACAACGAAAGAATCGCACTGATGTCTTTGTCTTTTACACTTCCCCAAACTATAAAAAGCTTAGCATAATCTTGTTTACCGAGTTGGGTTACAACCTCCCTCACACCTCCTTCGTTATGTCCGGTATCGCAAATGATGGTAGGCTTGGTTCCCAACAACTGCCATCTTCCTTTCAATCCTGTCAAGTTGATAACACTTTTCAGCGCTTGACGCACATGACCGGCTTCAATATGAAACCCCTTACGCTGCAACACCTCGACAGTGGCCAATACTCCGGCCAAATTATTTCGCTGGTAGTCGCCTTTCAAATCCAACACATAGTCTTCAGTTTTGCCTTTATGCATCACGCTATAGCAGTCCTTGACTTGGCTTACTTTCCAATCATCAGTCGCAAAGTGTATTGAACTTTTAGTTGCCAGAGATTTTTCGCAGAACACATCGTCCACCAAAGCATTTCTTTCGCTGATGACGACAGGAATATGTTCCTTGATGATGCCTGCCTTTTCAAAAGCAATTTTTGGCAGCGTGTCACCGAGTAAATCCTGGTGATCCCAACTTATATTGGTAATCAACGAAACCATCGGAGTAATCACATTTGTCGAATCCAGCCTTCCGCCAAGCCCTACTTCGATCACCGCTACGTCAACTTGCTGCTGTGCAAAGTATTCAAAAGCCATCGCCACGGTGATCTCAAAAAAAGAAGGCTTAATTTCTTCGATTTTTGGCTCGATGCGTATCACAAAATCAGTGATGAAAGCTTTGTCGATTTCAGTTCCATTGATTTTGATTCGTTCGGTAAACTCTTTGAGATGAGGTGAAGTGTACAACCCGGTTTTGTAACCGGCCATTTGCAAAATAGCCGCCAGCATGTGAGAACTGCTTCCCTTTCCGTTGGTTCCTGCTACGTGTATGCTTTTGAATTTGTGCTGAGGATTGCCAAGTGCCTGGCAAAGAAGTATCGTATTGCTCAAATCAGCTTTATAGGCGGAGGCACCGACTCGCTGAAAAATAGGTAGTGCCTGGTATAGATACTCTAAAGCCTGAGAATAGGTCATACGGGAGTTAAAAAAAAAGCCACCAACTGCTGTTGATGGCTTCAACTTGCCCTTAAATTTTATTTGCCCAACTTGAATAATCGATAACCAAGAGAAAACTGAAAAACTTGGTTCTTTGCTGTCGCGCTGCCCAAGGAGGAAGTGAGCGATGAAGGCAGACTATTGTTTGTAAACTTGTTTATGTCCGATAACCCGATGTTGTACCTCGCGGTGATATTTAACCCAAAAGGAAAATCCCATCCAGCGCCAACACCGAGCGAAATATCAGACGTTTGAACAAACCCAGAAAGATCTTGTCCTTTACTAACAGTGTTGGCCGCAGTATTTACTAAATCTCCTTTGGAACTGGAGAGAAAACCAAATTGTGGACCTGCTTGAAGATTAAGACCAGCTACTAGGTAAAATTTAATCATGATCGGAATGTTAATATAGTCGAAACTGGCTTCCAAATCACTAAAGGACTGGGTTGAAAAGCCTTGTCCTTGACGAGAAAAAATTACCTCTGGCTGGATAGCGATCTTCGTTAACTTCAACATGGCATAGGCTCCCAAATGATACCCTGTCCTTCCCTCATAGTTTTTTGCAAAAGAGGAACTTGCGTCTACACTGGCAAAGTTCAATCCACCTTTCAAGCCAAGATCAAATCTCACTTGAGCAAAAGTACTGGTAGTAATAAAAGCCAACACAACAACTAATACAGGTTTTAATACTCTCATATCTTATTTTTTTCTGCAATTTAATACCTATTGCCCAATTCCCAACTCCGGATTCCTGCCTTTAATTTGCGAATAAAAACGGGTCAGGTAATCCATATCTTGTTCAAAATCATCTGTTGGGTAAAATGGTTTTTCTACTACTACCGTTTTTGTGGCAAAATCGAAGCCAACAGGAACAATTGGCACTTTAGCTTTCTTTGCGATGTAGTAGAAACCTGTCCTTAGCTTGTCCACTTTCTTCCGAGTGCCTTCGGGGGCCAAACCCAAAATAAATTTTTCGTGTTGGTCGAAAATATGAGCGATTTGATCCGTCATATCTTTATGGCCAGATCGGTCAACGGGATACCCTCCTACTGCCCTGAAAAACCATCCAAATGGTGGTCTGAAGAGTGAATCTTTCCCAATAAATTTTGCGTTTTGAATTTTTAGCACACTTCGCGCTAAGATACCGATCACAAAATCCCAGTTGCTGGTATGTGGCGCTACGGCAACAATATATTTGTTGATGTTTTGAGGAACGTCTCCTTGAGTTTTCCAACCCATCCACTTAAAAACCAGCACAAGCAACCATCGCATGTCAAAACAATTTATTCAAAACAGCTTCATCAGCCAAATAGGTAGAAGTCACTTGCAAACTTGGATTTTGCTGCTGTGCGCGTTCGATACTTGTTAATGCCCCGGTATTTCGTGCCCACGCTCTTCGCGCAATTCCATTGTTCACGTCAAAATGCAACATGTTTTTCAACTTTCGATCCGCCATGGCGGAACCATCCAACAACATTCCAAACCCTCCGTTGATCACCTCGCCCCAGCCGACACCACCACCATTGTGTATGGAAACCCAAGTAGCTCCTCGGAACGAATCGCCAATCACATTGTGTATCGCCATATCTGCCGTGAAACGAGAGCCATCGTAAATATTGGATGTCTCGCGATAGGGACTATCTGTACCCGACACATCGTGATGATCGCGACCCAAAATCACAGGGCCAATTTTGCCTTGCGCAACAGCTTCATTGAAGGCAGCCGCAATTTCTATTCGCCCCTCGGCATCGGCATACAAAATTCTGGCTTTTGACCCAACCACCAGGTTGTTCGCTTTCGCAAAACGTATCCAATCAATGTTATCTTTTAGTTGTGATTGAATCTCATCGGGAGCCGAAAGAACAATTTTAGAAAGAACCTCTGCTGCCAATGCATCAGTATAATCTAAATCTTCTTGCTTACCTGAAGCACAAACCCAACGAAAAGGCCCAAAGCCATAATCAAAACACATGGGGCCCATAATATCCTGTACATAAGACGGGTACTTAAAGTCAACCCCATTGCTTGCCATTACGTCTGCTCCCGCTCTGGATGCTTCCAAAAGAAATGCATTTCCGTAATCGAAAAAATAAGTGCCGCGAGATGCGTGGGTGTTAATTGCCTGTGCTTGCTTCCGAAGTGAATCTTGAACTTTACGTGTAAATAACTCGGGGTTTTCAACCATCAACCGATTAGATTCTTCAAAACTCATTCCTGCGGGATAGTATCCTCCTGCCCAAGGATTGTGCAAAGATGTCTGGTCAGAGCCGAGGTCGACAAATATGTTTTCGTCTGCAAGCTTTTGCCACACATCAACAATATTGCCCTGAAACGCAATCGAAACAATTTCCTTTTTTGATTTCGCATTCCGAATGCGTTGACATAAAGCATATAGATCACTAACCACCTCATCGACCCATCCTTGCTGAAATCTTTTCTGGGTTGCAGCTTCGTTTATTTCGGCTACTACCGTGATGCAACCAGCAATGTTTCCTGCTTTAGGTTGGGCGCCACTCATTCCGCCAAGGCCTGAGGTTAAAAAAAGTTTGCCGGCTAGCCCTTCTCCTTTTTTTGAGATCTTGCGACCAGCGTTCAGTATGGTAATGTTCGTGCCATGCACAATTCCTTGTGGACCGATGTACATATAACTGCCTGCAGTCATCTGTCCGTACTGTGTTACACCCAACGCATTAAATTTTTCCCAATCATCTGGTTTCGAATAATTTGGAATCATCATTCCGTTGGTAACAACAACTCGTGGCGCTTCTTTTGAAGAAGGAAACAAACCCATCGGATGACCCGAATAAATGTGCAACGTTTGGTCTTCATTCATTGTGGCCAAATACTTCATGGTAAGTAAGTACTGCGCCCAATTTTGAAAAACAGCACCGTTGCCGCCATACGTAATTAACTCATGAGGATGTTGCGCTACCCGGGGATCCAAATTGTTTTGAATCATTAGCTGAATGGCAGCACCTTGAATACATTGGTTGGGATAGTCGTCTATTGCCCTCGCCTTCATTTCATACGTTGGACGAAAACGATACATATAAATCCGCCCAAATTTTTGCAACTCCGTGTAAAATTCAGGTGCTAAAACTGCGTGATGGCGAGGATGAAAGTAGCGAAGTGCGTTGCTGATAGCCAGCTTTTTTTCCTCTTGCGTAAGAATGTCTTTTCGCCTTGGAGCATGACTCACCCCATAGTCGAACTCACTTGCCACCGGCAGTTCATCGGGTATACCCTGTAGGATTTGATCTTTGAAAGTTTCAGTGGTTGTCATTTTTTTATACCAAATAGAACATTAACTGGCAGGTTTTTCGATATCGATCATACCTACGCCAAAATGGTGCGGCAGAAAATTTGCTTTTGTGAACCGATAGCTAATATCAAAAATTTCTTGAGCCTTGCCGATGTCAAAGCTACCAAATCTGGACAGATGCGGAGGCTCGATAAATACATCACAAAGCCCTTTGCTGATAAGTGTATTTGCGTTGATAGCCATTAATAAGCTACGCTCAATAACGGTTCGAAGGCTATTGGGGTCAAAATCCTGGCTGATATGATTGCAATGAAGCCCCACAATTTTATCGCATTTGTCTCTGATTGGGCGCACGGGCAGATTGTCAAAAAGTCCTCCATCTACATACAAACCACCATTAAAGTTCATCGGATTGAATACAGCGGGAATACTGCAAGAGCTAAGAATTGCAGGAACTAACTCGCCTTTATCAAAATACTCAACTCTTCCTTTTCTGATTTCAGTAGCCGCTATAGTCAATGGTAATTTAAGGCTTGAGAAGTCATTCTCGGGCAAATGTTTAAGCAAAAGATCGCGTAGGCCATCCATACGAAGCAACCCCGCCCACGTCCAGGCAGGGCGTACCGACTTAAAAACACTCAACGTTTTGATCATCGAAAATATTTCGTCTGGCTTATAACCGTAGGCATACAATGCACCCACGATTGAACCAGCGCTGGTGCCGGAAACCAATGAAAAGTGAACACCCATTTCTTCTAAGGCTTTTAAAATTCCCAAATGAGCTACTCCCCGTGCACCACCTCCTGATAAAACAAGACCTAATTTCATTTTTTCTATTTTTTTTCGTTTAAATGCTTGCTTTTGATTCTTCTATTTTTTTTTTTGAAAAAACAACCCAAAACAAAATTATGAAAACAAAAATTTTATTCTTCGCAATTTCCCTTTTAGTATTTTCTTGTACACAGGAAAAAGGGTTGCAACCGCAAAACTCCGTTCAGATTGTAAAAGCATCGGCCAATTTTGTAAGTAATTTCGTGTCATTTTCGAAAGAAATCAAAAGTACATCATTCTCCGAGTCTAGAGATTCAAAATTTGACATTAGTAATTTCGACTCATCAAATTTATCAGAATTAAAACTATCTTTAAATGGTAAAGTAGCATCGCAATTTGGGATTCAAAGTTCAACAAACCCCGCATTGGTCATGATTATCAATTTTGATGAAAATAAAAACGTGAAAGGGGTATCAATTTCTGAAACCGTAAAATCTTCCATAGGTTTTGAAGTTAAAGTCTTTGATTTAGATGGTAATTTACGAAAGCATTTCTTGGCTGACCATAAAAATAAAACTATTACAGAATTTCCTATTGATTTCAAAGGAGGCCGAGCTTCAGGCTGGTGGCAAGACTCTGGAGATTGTATTTCAACAGTAATGCAACCATTTAGTAATGGGTGGGCAAATTTAGCTTTTGATCTAGCAGCAGGTGCTGCTACCGGAGGATGGTACTATGTTGTGGTAGCCGGGGCTTGCAGCATTAGGGCGGCTATGATGTAGTCTATACAATGTGATCTATGCAATGTAATCTATGAGAAAAAAAATAGTTTCACTTTTGGCATCAAAATGGTTTTACTATTTATTGACATTGCCAACTGGAATAATAGGGCCTTTGTTCATTTATAAAATAATTTCTGTACAGCTGTTTTTTGCACTAGCACTATTAATCCCGTTAGTTTATTACCCCATATTAATCAATATGCGCTTGGAAGCTCTGGGCATCGAACGCTCAAAATCCATTTGGAAAAAAATATTTGTTGATCCTTGGAAAAATTACAAATCGGTACATTTAGACTAGAGCCCAAGCAAAAACTGAAACCGCGCTATGCTATTATTTTTTTAATTTGATAGTTCGGTTTCAGTTTATTTCTGCCAAAGGAAACACCCGATCCAGCCTCACGCCTTTGTCGGTTTGCTTAACGGTACAACATTCATGGATCGGATCGTGCTCTAAAAACAAAATGTAATTGTTTGCCGCTGCCTCATTCAGAAATAATTCCTTCTCCTGCATCGTCAAAAGCGGCCTTGTATCATATCCCATTACATAAGGCAAAGGCACATGGTGTGACGAAGGGAGTAAATCAGCCATAAAACAAATGGTCTTGTCTTTGTATTTTATCTTGGGAATCATCATCCGATCGGTATGGCCGGAGGCAAGGAAGATGTCCATCTGTGGAAAAGGAGATACCTCTTTTTCATCGACAAATTTCAGCTGCCCGCTCTCCTGCATGGGAAGAATATTTTCCTTCAAAAAACTTGCTTTTTCACGCGCATTGGGTTGAGTAGCCCATCGCCAATGATCTTCGTTACTCCAATAGTGCGCGTTGGGGAATGTAAGTTTCAGCTTTTCCCCCACTCGGCTGACACCACCTCCACAATGATCAAAATGCAAGTGAGTCAAAAACATATCTGTCACATCGGTTTCGCTAAACCCTGCTTTGTACAATGAGTTGCTCAAGCTATCATCTCCATTCAAAAAATAATAGCTGAAAAACTTATCGTCTTGTTTAGTACCCAGTCCGTTATCAATCAAAATCAGTTGATTGCCGTCTTCAATGAGCAGACAACGCATCGCCCAATTGCACATATTGTTGCTATCCGATGGATTCAACTTATTCCAGATTGACTTCGGCACAACACCAAACATGGCGCCTCCATCAAGTTTGAAAAATCCGGTATCTATGGTATGTAGTTTCATTTGCTTGTACCAATTTCGAAGTTCGCGTTTTTTGATGTAAAACCAAAGTCAATTCAGGGACGTTACACTTTTTGCAGTTAATATATTTCAGATATTTTAGAAATTCATGTTAAATTTCGAAAAAGTAACTATATGAAAGTGCTGTTTGCTATTGCTATTCTATTTATCATTGAGACGCAGGTTTTTGCGCAAACGCCAGGTACCATTAATAAAAATGTTCGGTCTGCCAACCTGTTAAACCAACTATCCTCCTATGGAGGAAGCCTTGGGCAAGCTTACCTCACATTACCTTCAAGTGAAAAAAGTCAAACAATCGGAGACGTGTACCTTGACGCTCGTTGGAGTCAATCCTCACTTCTTCTTTTTGACAATGAAACACTGATCAACGACTACCTAACAAGATATGATATTCAAAACAACGAATTCGAATTCCGATTAAAAGGTGGCGTAAAGGTACTTTCTGGAGTAAAGGTCAAAAATATTGTTTGGATCGACTCGTTGACAAAACAATCAAGAGTAATGAACAATGCCCTTGAGTACACTGCAAGTGTAACACCCTTTGACGGTTTTTTTGAGGTGCTTCAGGAAGGGAACATTCAGCTTTTAAAGAAAGTTTACCTTGAAATACTTCGTCCAAATTTCAGCCCGGCTTTAAATGTGGGTAGCAAGGACACTAAAATCATTAAAAAGTCAGAATACTTCTATGCGATCAATAATAAACTAAATCAAATCAAAAAGAAGGCCTCGCTTGATGCCATTCAACAGTACGACTCATCTATTGACGTAGAGTCACTAATCAAAAAAGAGAGGATCAATTTAAATAAGGAGAGTGATTTGAGAAGACTCTTTCTTATAGTAAACAGCAAAAAATAAAAGGATATTACTCTTTCACAACTCCCATCGCGCAGAACTTATCAATGCGCTGGTTAATTCGTTCTTGTGCCGTAAACTTAGAAAGCTCTTTAAAGTTCTCGATGATAATTCTCTTGATCTCTGATGCCATCGCCTTGACATCGGTATGTGCTCCTCCTAAAGGCTCCTTCACTATACCGTCTATCAATTTATTATGCAGCATGTCTTTGGCCGTTAGTTTGAGTACTTCAGCGGCTTGTTCTTTATAATCCCAACTACGCCACAAAATGGATGAACAGGATTCGGGAGAAATCACCGAGTACCAGGTGTTCTCCAACATGAGAACACGATCTCCAATGGCTATGCCCAACGCGCCTCCGGAGGCCCCCTCACCGATAATGATGCAAATCACTGGAACCTTTAACATGAACATCTCTTTGAGATTGCGCGCAATTGCTTCGCCCTGACCCCTCTCCTCCGCCTCTAAACCTGGAAATGCACCTGGGGTGTCAATAAAAGTGACAATTGGCTTATTGAACTTCTCTGCGATTTTCATCAAGCGAAGTGCCTTACGGTAGCCTTCCGGGTTAGCCATGCCAAAGTTACGCATTTGGCGTTGTTTCGTGTTCCTACCTTTCTGCTGGCCAATGATCATAAAGGTCTGACCTTGTATTGTCCCCAGGCCTCCAACCATTGCCTTATCATCACCAACATTTCGGTCACCATGGAGCTCAATGAAATCCGTGGTGATCTCGTAGATATAGTCTTGAGTATAAGGGCGATCAGGATGGCGTGATAGCTGAACTCGCTGCCAACCGGTTAGGTTTTCAAAGGTTTCCTTCTTCAATTCAGTTATCTTATTGTCTAACGCTTGTATGGCTTTGGTAACGTTTTCATCGCTATCATCTGAGAGTTGCTTCATGTCTGCCAATTTACTTTCCAATTCAGCGATAGGTTTTTCAAACTCCAATAGATTCATCTTTCTTAACCTCTTTGTTTTCAGGGTAGGGGCAAATTTACAGAAATTTAAAATACTGTGAAATTGATCAATGTTGCCGTCCGATCATTGAATCTCACTAAATTGCACACTTGTTTTTTTACCATGTACGGCTACGCCATCAACGGTGCAAAACACCTACCCTCAATATGCTATTTTCAAGGTTCTTTACCTACCGTTGATTCGTTTTACATTTAGACATTAACAGATGACTATCAATAAGTACTTCGTAATTGATTTTGACAGCACCTTCACAAAAGTGGAAGCATTTGACGTGTTAGCAGAAATCATTGTAAGAGAGCACCCCAATAGTGAGGACATAAAGAGGCAGATTTTTGAAATCACAAACTTGGGAATGGAGGGGAAAATTTCCTTGCGTGAGTCTATCGAAAAACGTCTTGACATTTTGCAGCCCGAAAAAAGGCACCTGACGCCTTTGATCAAACAACTGAAACTCGTAGTATCAGAATCATTCAAACGCAACAAAGAATTTTTCGCTACTTACGCTGATAATATTTACATCATCTCCAACGGTTTCCGCGAATTCATAGAACCCGTGGTCACGGAATTTGGTATTAAGCCAGACAATATTTTGGCCAACGAATTCATATTTGACGAGCTGGAAAAAGTAATTGGGTTCGATCTCAATAATCCATTATCAGCCAATAATGGAAAAGTAGAACAACTTAAGCGACTGAATTTAAATGGAGACGTTTATGTAATTGGCGATGGCTATACCGACTATGAGATAAAAAATGCCGGACTGGCAAATAAATTCTTTGCTTTTACTGAGAATATTGAGCGAGAAAGTGTTCTTAGTAAAGCCGACCACATCACCCCTAGCCTTGACGAATTTTTATATTTAAATAAATTGAATACGACCATTTCTTATCCAAAAAACCGGATCAATGTACTCCTGTTGGAGAACGTTCATCCGGTAGCACTTGAACTGATGAAAGCCGAAGGCTTTAATGTAGAAACCTACCCGGCCGGGTTGGATGAAGACGAGCTATGCGAGAAAATAAAAAACGTTTCCGTGTTGGGCATTCGATCAAAAACCCAGGTTACGACTAAGGTCCTGGAAAACGCTAACCGGCTAATGGTCATTGGCGCGTTCTGCATTGGCACCAATCAAATAGACCTGAAAGCAGCAACCAGAAAAGGGGTGGCTGTATTTAATGCACCGTTTAGCAATACCAGATCGGTGGTCGAATTAGCTATTGCTGAAATGATTCTATTGATGCGTGGCATCATTGACAAATCCAAAAAAATGCACGAAGGGAAGTGGGATAAGTCGGCAAAGGGCAGTTTTGAAATCCGTGGAAAAAAACTAGGCATTATTGGTTACGGAAATATTGGTGCACAGTTGTCTGTCATTGCTGAGAATCTGGGCATGAAGATTTACTACTACGACAAAGAAGAGAAATTAGCGCTAGGAAATGCAACCAAGTGTAAGACTTTGAAAGAGCTGCTGGCATTGGCTGACGTAATAACCCTTCACGTAGATGGTAAAGAATCCAACGCAAACCTAATCGGGTCGGCTGAATTCAAAGCCATGAAAAAGGGAGTAATCTTCTTGAACCTAAGTCGAGGACATGTTGTTGATGTGAAGGCGTTAAGAGAAAGTATTTTAAATGGTACCGTTGCAGGCTGCTCCGTGGATGTTTTCCCCTATGAACCGATTAGCAATGATGAAGAGTTTATGTCTGAATTGAGAGGTCTTCCAAATACGATCCTTACACCGCATATTGGCGGAAGTACCTCTGAAGCACAGGAAAATATAGGTAACTTTGTTCCCGGAAAAATGATGGACTACATCAATACTGGCAGTACCAGCAATAGCGTAAACTTTCCTAATCTTACCTTGCCTATTCTAGATAATGCACATCGGCTGATCCACATACATAACAACGTGCCGGGTATTCTGGCAAAAATCAATCATATCTTAGCTGACAATGGGGTAAACATTGTGGGGCAATATTTGAAAACCAATGAACAAATAGGCTACGTAATTACCGACATCAACAAAGAGTACAACAAAGAAATGATCAAGGAGATGCGAGCGATTGAGAACACAATAAAGTTCAGAGTACTTTACTAGCAAATCGACTTCCGGCTGTAAACTAGGCCTATTAAGACGTTCCTATTTATCCCAGATTATGCAATGCTGACGGTACTGTCAGCATTGCATAATTGACGAATGAAAATCAACGATTTAGCCCCAAGTAAGAAAACCAAGTTGGTGATTTTCATTGTCAGGTCAGACGATAAATGTCTGACTCTGACCGA
>JADBYK010000034.1 GCA_020403045.1 Cytophagales bacterium | reverse complement strand
GTCAGAGTCAGACATTTATCGTCTGACCTGACAATAAAAATCACCAACTTGGTTTTCTTACTTGGGGCTAAATCGTTGATTTTCATTCGTCAATTATGCAATGCTGACAGTACCGTCAGCATTGCATAATCTGGGTTAAACGTAAGTTCAGCCTACCACAAATCGATACCCAATTCCCTTAATCGTTATGATTTCAATGGTTGAATCGTCTCTCAAAAACTCACGAAGTTTCGTAATATAGACATCCAGGTTTCTAGAGTTAAAAAAAGAATCATCGCCCCATACCCGCATCAAAATAGTTTTGCGATCAATGTTGCTGTTCTGGTTCTCCGCCAGAATTTGAAGCAACATGGCCTCGCGATGAGAGAGCTTGCGTATGTTTCCGTCCTTGCGAAGCTCATAGCGTTGAGGCGCAAATTCAAACTTGCCAATCATAATATCCTCTTTTGGCGCGTTCGTTTGTTTTTGTGTGAGTTGGAGCAGATTGTTAATGCGAACAATTAGCTCTTCCATACTAAATGGCTTTCGCAAATAATCATTTCCACCCACCTCAAAGCCTTTGATCAAATCATCTGTTAGCGTTTTGGCCGTAACAAATATGATAGGAATTGTTGCATTGAGTTGTCTGATTTCCTTTGCAAGTGTGTACCCATCTTTATGAGGCAACATAACATCCAGCACAGCAATGTCCGGTTTTGAATTGGCAAATACAGCCATCACTTCTTTACCATCAGTTACCATGTTTACTTCAAACTGACGAGTCTCCAAACTCTCTTTTACGATCTTACCCAGAAAAGGCTCGTCTTCAACATAGAGTATTTTGGTTTTTGCCATGTGTGGTCGGTAAATTCAGAAAGTCGGAAAGCTCTCGGACTTTCCGACTTCTGACTACTTTTTAAACTTAATAATAAATGTACTCCCCTTTCCAATTACACTCTCCAGTTCTATTGTTGCTTTATGTGCTTTCACTACACTGTCCACGTAGCTTAGCCCTAGCCCATAACCTTTGTTCGTATGGACGTCTCCAGCTGGAACTCGAAAGAATTTCTCAAATACTCGCTTCTTGTATTCTGAAGAAATGCCAATCCCATTATCTTCCACCACAAGTTTTATTTCTCTTCCCGTCTCGATCAGGCCAATTTTTATAATAGGATTATCATTACTGTATTTAAGTGCATTGTCTAATAAATTGTAAACAACATTTGTCAAATGAACCAAACTTCCTTGTAACTCAAAATCACTCCCTGTTTTTTCAAATTTGATACTTCCTTTTTTCCTTTCAAGAACCAGTTTCAGGGATGCTATAACTTGCTCGATTACCTGATCTAGTTGGACCGGCTCGGGCTGAAAATCTACGCCTTTGCTCTCAAAGAGAGACGTTTTTAGAATTTTATCTGTAAGTAAAGAAAGTCTGTTAAGTTCATTTTGCGCAATTTCCAAATACTCCTTTGTCTGTTCGCGATTCTCGATACCGTTAAAGTCTCTTAAGGCTTCTATGGCAACCCCAACAGTAGTGATAGGAGTTTTCAGTTCGTGCGTCATATTGCTGATAAAATCGTTTTTCAACTCCCCTAGCAGTTGCTGTGCCCGTATGCTGCGGTACATGATCCAAAAAGCACCCAACGTAAGGACAGTTAGGAAAACCGAAAATAAAATTTGAGGTGCAATTCCTTTTAAAAGATAACTACGCCCATTGGATATTTGCACGTTGTACAAATTAATTGGATTGAAGCGAACCCACCTAGACGTTATTGTATCGGTGAACACACTTCTGGTTTCCTCATCCAATTCCGCTCTCTCAAATAAGGCCTTGTATCGAGTTCTGGGGTTTCCAAACGAATGCTCCATTTCCGGAATGGAACGTTTTCCGATTTCGAAACGAAACGATAAGTTTTCCTTTTGAAGTGCCTTCTGAAAAGCAACCCGAATGACGTCCCTCGATAACGAATCCGGACCCACGCGAAGAATGAAATTACCTGTCTCAATCTTTGCCCTCTGTATTTGAGCGCCAATGGGTCTCAAAAAGCGTTGCAGCGAATCCTTTTTTTCGGTAGAGGATATGAAAATCTGAATTTGTGAAGTGTTTCGCTTACGATCACCTTTTGAAGTTCCTTTCCATACAAAGCTCGTATCCTTCTCCGTTTTAAAAATTAAGCCAGTAGCTCCGGAAGCCGTATCCGATGGTATGCGTTCAAAATTTTTTATAAAAAGAGAGTCCCTCAACGCGCCTATGGTAGATTCAAAAAGATTGTTGGTGTCTTTTCGCAAATCCATGTAGGCCTTTTCGTACGAAGACGTCAACCAAAAAAATTGCAAGGCCAGCAAAAGCAAAACGCTGGTAGCTATTAGCAAAATGATCAAAAAATTCTTTGATTTCATCTGCACAAAACTACACCCTTTCTAACATCCGCTAAAGGTCATTAACCTTAATTAACATTGATTTCAGAACTTTTAACCTAAGCCTGCCATCTTTAGCCGTACGTTTACAGCATAAACCAAAATGAAAAACTTTACCCTTATGAAAAAACTACTCCTTGTGCTTGGCATACTGGTATCACTTGCAGCCATCAACATCGTATTTGCACAGTCATCTACGGGTGTTATAGAATACGAAGTAAAAGTAAACTTACATAAAACACTTCCTCCCGGCCGCGAAGGTATGAAGGCAATGATTCCGGAATTTAGAACCAGCAAACAACAGTTGTACTTTAATGAAAACGAATCATTATTTAAGCCGATTATTGAAGACGAAGAGGAAGAAGAGCAAGGTGGTGGTGTCGTTATGCGCTTTCGTCAGCCTAACGTAGAAATCTACCTCAATCAAGCCGCCAACAAAAGAGTTTTTAAAGAAGAGTTCTTTGGTAAGACCTACTTGATTGAAGATTCCGCAAAAGTGGCTGCCTGGAAATTTGGTACTGAAACAAAGACCATTGCCGGCTACGAATGCCAACAGGCTTATTACACAGATGACAGTAATCCAAAAAGAATTCAGGAGATAACCGCGTGGTACGCGCCAAAACTTCGCCCCTTTCTTGGTCCAGAACGATTCAATACGCTACCGGGAGGTGTGCTCGCTGTGGATATTAATAATGGAGAACGCGTGCTAGTCGCGAAAAAGGTTGAATTCAAAGAACTGAAAAAGAATGATTTAAAAGAGCCGAAGGGAGGAGAAAAAATTAGTCGTTCAGACTTTATCAAAATGCGCGAGGAACAAATGAAGAAGATGGGCGCAAATGGAGGAATGATTATTAGGAATTAAGTTGAAAGCTAAAAGTAAAAAGCTGAAAGTCTGAAGCTGAAGGATATCAGGTAGAATTCCGAACACAAGACTTAGAATTTTTTAATGCCTATTTGAAAATGAAAAGAATTTATATCCTCATTGTTTTATTGTCCATCGTTCAAATCAGCGTTGCACAGAAATTCTCAATCAAAGGACAAGTAACAGACTCGACTAAAAGTGCGCTTCCCAGTTCAACCGTTATGTTGTTGAGCCAAAAGGATTCTACTCTTGTCAACTTTGGAGTGAGCGACAAGAGTGGCTTGTTCGAAATTAAGAATGTTAGCGTTGGAGACTACTTTTTAAAAGTCACATTCGTAGGATATGCAACCTATCAAAAACGAATTTCGGCTGTTGGTGCCGGTGGAGATATTAATGTTGGATCGATTAAGATGATTCCGCAAGACAGGGAGCTTGAGGAATTAGTTATCAAAGGTGAAAAGGCACCCGTTACTGTAAAAAGAGACACTATCGAGTTCAACGCTGGTTCGTTCAAAGTAAAAGCAAATGCCAACGTAGAAGACTTATTGAAAAAACTCCCAGGCGTAGAGGTAGAAACGGACGGAACGGTTCGGGCGCAAGGTGAGCAAGTGCAACGAGTAATGGTGGACGGCCGTGAATTCTTTGGGCGCGATCCTAAACTCGCTACACGAAATCTACCTGCCGATGCCGTTGAAAAAGTGCAGGTATTTGACAAAAAATCGGATCAATCAATTTTTACAGGGATCGATGACGGACAGAAGGAAAAGACGATAAATCTAGAACTAAAAGAAGAAAAACGCAACGGTGCGTTTGGTAACATGATGGCCGGAGCAGGAACCGATGACCGCTTTCAGGCAAAGGCTAACATCAATCGATTTGGAAAAGGCAAACAACTTTCATTTTTGGGAATGGGGAACAACGTTAACGAACAGGGATTTTCATTTTCTGATTTCTTGAACTTCACAGGTGGTTCGCAACAAATGATGGGCGGTGGAGGAGGGGGTGGACGGGTAAACATTCAATTGGATGGTGACAATACGAACGGAGTGCCTCTAAATTTTGGCGGACGTCAAAATGGGATAATGACCAACTACGCGGGCGGCATCAACTTTAATCGCGACCTAACTAAAAAAGCACAATTGACCTCCAGTTACTTTTATAATCGAATAGATCAGGACATTCGACAAGGTACAGATCGGATTAACTTTCTACCTAATCAACCTTCCTACAATTTTAATGAAAATAGCATTGGGTCAAATCTGAATGACAATCATCGTGTGAACTTGACGCTTGATCAGAAAATCGACTCCGCCAACTCGATAAAATTCACCAACAACATTACCTATTCAGAGTCCAGCCAACGATCAACTACTAACAGCGAAACACGTTCCAATGATAACACGTTGCAAAATAAAAGCGAGCGATTCAACACCAACGACCAGACTTCATTCAATTTAAATTCAAGTGCACTATTTCGGCATCGCTTTGCTAAAAAAGGTCGCACGCTCTCAACGAATTTAACGCTAGGCATTTCCGAAACGGATGGCAAGGGTAATTTGAATTCTACTAACCAGTTTTATGGCAATAATCCGCGGGTTGAAGAACTTTCTCAACGGAACACGCAAACCAACAGTACGCAGTCTTATGGTGGCACGCTGACGTACACAGAGCCATTGGGTGGAAGAAAATACTTGGAAGCCAACTATTCCTACCGAACCAATCAAAATCAAGTCGAACGAATTGTTTACAATGAAAAGGGCGGAGCCAGCACCATCGATCCCTTTCTTAGTAACATCTACAATAGCAATTACATCTATAGCAGGCCGGGAGTTAACTTCAGAATGAATCGGCAGAAATACAATTTTGCGGTGGGTGTTGGTTATCAAAACACACAACTGAAAGGTGATCTAATCACACAAAACGCAAAGATCAATCGCAGTTTTGAAAACTTTCTTCCAGTCGCACGGTTCAACTATGATTTCAGTAACTTTAAACACCTGCGCTTTGATTATGAAACTTCTATGCAAGAGCCAAGCATTCAACAACTACAACCAGCCGTTATCAATACAGATCCGCTGAATATTTCTGTTGGCAATCCGGACTTGAGACCCGGTTACGCACACAATCTCTCCGCCAACTTTACTACGTTCAACCCAAGTAAGTTTATCAATTTCTTTGCATTCATGACTGCTGTTTACACCACCAACGCCATTGCCAATTCTCAGTCGGTCGATCCCACAAACTTCGTGCGTACCTCCAAGCCGGTGAATGTGCGCGACAACCTTCGAATAAACGGAAACTTTAACTTAGGTGTTCCGATAAAAAACCTCAACAGTCGATTTAATTTTGGGCCAACGTTTTCAATCACAAATGGAATAAACTTATTAAACGATCTCGAGAATCGAACCAAGCAACAAACGGTAGGCGGCACCGCCCGTTACAATTACACTTTCAAAGAGATTCTAATTGTTGACTTAAGTGCCAACCTGAGCCGGCAACAAACCGAGTATGACTTTAATCAACAACAAAACCAGGCTTTTATCAATCGAACCTATACTGCTGAAGCAAATCTTACATTCTTAAAAAACTATCAGTTAAATACTTCTTACAACTACTATTCTTACAATAGCGAAACAACCAACTTCAGCCAAAACATTCCTGTATTAAATATTGGGTTATCCCGCTTCTTGCTGAAGAACAATGTGGGCGAGCTGAAAATCGGTGTCAACAATTTGCTCGATCAAAATTTAAGTGTGAACCAAACCGCCACTGCCAACTACCTGCAACAAACAACATCTAATAATCTCGGTCGGTATTTTATGGTGAGTTTCACTTATGCACTTAATAAGCAATTGAATCCGATGGGTGGAGGAAGAGGAGGCCGAAGAGGCGGAATGCAGATGATCATAAACAACTGAGACTAATTCAAAGTTCAAGATTCAAAGTTCAAGATTCAGGATTCAGAGTTCAAAGTCTAAAGTTTAAAACTCTCGAGTAGGAACACTTTGGACTTACAATTTTTTACTTCTGATTTGCGCTTTCAACTTTATGTTTTCTCTACGTATCTTTGGCCATGCGATTCCTCCTTGTTTCCATGGTTATTGCTTCTTTCAGTGCAGTTGGTCAACCTTTGCCTTCTTTTGATTTACAAGGGCATAGGGGCGCACGCGGACTAAAGCCAGAAAACACCATTCCTGCATTTACTACCGCCCTAGGCTTTGGTGTTACAACGGTAGAATTAGACTTAGCCATTACGAAAGATGGGCAAATAGTTGCTTCACACGAGCCGTGGATGGCAGCCGAATTTTGTTTAAAGCCCGATGGAAGCACTTTTCCGCAAAAAGAAGAGCTGCGTTATAACATTTTTAAAATGACCTATGCCGAAGTGAAGCAATGGGACTGTGGCTCTAAACCCCATCCGCGATTTCCCGAACAGGAAAAATCAATCGCTTACAAACCACTTCTCAGCGATGTAATTGTGGCGGTAGAAAACCATATAAAAAGTTATACAAAGTATGAAGTCGATTATAACATTGAGATCAAAAGTGAACCAGAGGGTGATAACAAATTCCACCCGATACCCAGTGTTTTTTCAGATATGGTGTATCAACTAATTGATCAGTATTTGCCTTTAGACCGCGTGGTGATTCAATCGTTCGACTTCCGAGTGCTAAAATATTGGCATGAAAAATATCCGGAGATTCGATTGGCGGCATTAGTAGAAAATCAAAAATCGATCGATGACAACTTATCCGAACTGGGCTTTATCCCTTCCATTTACAGCCCGGATTTTAAACTACTGACGAACGAAAGAGTGAAATACCTACATACCAAGAATTTTGTGCTGACATCCAAGCAAAAAGAAAATAAGCTAAAATCTAAGCTTCGGGTGATCCCATGGACGGTAAATGAGGAAAAAGATATGCTGGTGATGAAAGGGATGGGTGTAGATGGATTTATTACAGACTACCCCAACCGGGCAGCGAAATACAAAATGACGCTTAGTATTGTACCAGAAAAAAGTAAATAGATCCTTCACTACGTACATCGAGCATGAGTACGAAGCAATCTGCCCTATGAAGGTCAAGCTTTTTATGATAGATTATGTTTCGAATTCAATCATCAAATAATTGTATTCTAGTGCCTATTCCGTATCCTTGCAACTTTAAAAAATCCCCATGATGTCATCAACCAACAACGAACAACAAATAACGAAATACGATGTCTATGCTATCGGAAATGCCATTGTTGATATTGTCACAGAAGTCGAACATGACTTTTTTGAAAAAAACGAAGTAGAAAAGGGAGTAATGACGCTGGTGGATGAAAAGCGGCAACAGCACTTGATGAAAGCCATTGACATGAAAAAAAGTCAACTCAAAGGTGGAGGCTCTGCCGGTAACACCGTTGCTGCTATCAATCAGTTTGGTGGCAAAAGTTTTTATTCATGCATGGTCGCCAAAGATGAGTTAGGAAAATTCTTTTTAGAGGATCTAAAAAGCAATGGAGTCGAAACCAGTTTGGTGTACGATCAATTGCCCAACGATCATACAGGAAGATGTTTGGTGATGACCAGCCCTGATGCAGAACGCACCATGAATACATTCCTAGGTGTAAATTCTTTTTTCGCGCCCGAACATTTAGATGAAGAAGCCATCAAAAATTCGAGCTACATCTATATGGAAGGCTACTTGGTGGCGAGCCCGAAAGGGCTGGAAGCCATGAAAGAAATCAAGCGATTGGCTGAACGCCACAAAGTTTCTACAGCACTCACCTTCTCTGACCCGAGCATGGTAAAATATTTCTCTAAGCAAATGGAAGAAATTGTGGGTGCGAGTGTTGATTTACTTTTTTGCAACGAAGAAGAAGCAATGATTTTCACGGGCACGGATGATATTCTGCAGGCGCGCGAAAAATTAAAGGAAGTAGCCAAACGATTTGTGATGACCTTAGGTAAAAACGGGGCCCTCGTTTTTGATGGTGATACGTTCATTCAAATCGAACCCTACAAAGTCACTGCAATAGACTCAAACGGTGCGGGCGATATGTTTGCAGGCGCATTTATGTACGCGATCACTCATGGCCATAGCTTTGCAGAGGCCGGAAAACTCGCCTCACTTTCATCATCGAAAGTAGTGGGGCAGTGGGGGCCGAGACTTACCAAAGAACAGGTTGAAAATGTGAAAAGCCATCTGATAGTATAGCTAGACCCTGTTATTATGCCTCTCGTCCTTAAAAATACGTGGTTTTCCACGTATCAAATACGGGGAAAACCACGTTGATAATTGCGAACAAGATATTCACTTTTGCCGTTACTGATATCGTCTCTCGTAAAAAGATCATAAAAAGGATGGCAATAATTTAAACTCCTAAGTTTTTGGTTTGTCGTTTTTATTAATACTTTGCTCCGTCTACGGGTCTATAATCAGGCTATAATTACCTTAAGAAAACTTAATACAAAACCCAATTCCTCTATGAAAATGAAAATGATTTTGATGGCATTGTTGCTTGTTGCATCGAGCGGTTACGCCCAGAAAAAAGAAAAAGCTCCTGCACCCGCGTCACCGGAGAAGCAGATTACTGCATCCCTTACTGCACCCGTTAAGATGACTTCAGTAGAAGGCATTACTGAATATCGATTGGCCAACGGCCTGAAAGTGTTATTGTTCCCCGATCCGTCTAAGCAAACCATCACGGTAAACATCACTTACATGGTGGGCTCTAAGCATGAGAATTACGGAGAAACCGGCATGGCTCACTTACTGGAGCATTTGGTTTTCAAGGGTACTCCTAACCATCCTGATATTCCAAAAGAACTGACCGAGCATGGTGCACGCCCCAATGGCACAACGTGGGTAGACCGCACAAACTATTTTGAAACCTTCAATGCCACGGAAGAAAATTTGAAATGGGCTATTGACCTGGAGGCAGACAGAATGGTCAATTCCTACATTGCCAAAAAAGATTTGGATAGTGAGATGACTGTTGTGCGTAACGAATTTGAAAGTGGCGAGAATAGTCCATTCCGAGTACTGATGGAGCGAGTGATGTCAACTGCCTTTTTATGGCACAACTATGGCAAATCAACTATTGGTGCACGAGCCGATGTTGAAAATGTACCCATTGAAAAGTTACAGGCATTCTACAAAAAATATTACCAACCCGACAATGCTGTTCTACTGGTAGCTGGTAAATTTGATGAGGCAAAAACACTGGATTTAATTGTTCAAAAATTTGGCCGCGTACCTAAGCCTGAACGCCAAATCTCACAGACCTACACCACCGATCCGGTTCAAGATGGCGAACGTTCTGTTAGCTTGAAAAGAGTAGGTGACGTACAACTAGTAATGACCGCCTACCATATTCCATCAGGTTCGCATCCAGACTATCCTGCAATTGAAGTTCTGTCTAATATTCTTGGCACAGAACCATCAGGTAGACTATACAAGGCACTTGTGGAAACAAAAAAGGCCAGCTCCTCCGGGGCGTTCTCCTTTCAATGGAAAGAGCCTGGTTTGTTGTTGTCTTATGCAGAGCTTCTCAAAGAGAATTCACTTGAGGACGCCAAATCAGCCATGCTAAAAGCTTTAGACGATGTCGCAACAACTACTCCAACTAAAGAAGAGGTAGAGCGGGCTAAGGGTGAAATTCTCAAACAAATTGAATTAGGTTTTAACTCTTCTGAAAGAATTGGATTGGAGATAAGTGAGTTCGTAGGAATGGGAGACTGGCGCATGCTCTTTGTAACTAGAGACAGAATAAAAAATGTTTCATTGCTTGATGTGAGGAGAGTCGCTAAACAATATCTAAAACCCGACAACCGGACAGTCGGGGTTTTTATTCCAACAGAAAAACCAGAGAGGTCTGAAATTCCCGCTACTCCTGACGTAGACGCGATCGTAAAAGATTACAAGGGAACTCAAACGATCGCTCAAGGGGAGGAATTTGATCCTGCTCCTGCCAACATCGAATCGCGTACCACGCGAATAGAATTGCCAAACGGGATGAAAATGGCGATGTTGCCGAAGAAAACCAGGGGCGAATCAGTAGAAGCTCGTATTACGTTGCGTTTTGGAGATGAAAAATCGTTGATGAATAAGGGCACTGCTGGTGAATATGCAGCGAGCATGCTGAACAAAGGCACATCGAAGAAAACCCGTCAGCAAATCAAAGATGAGTTTGACAGATTAAAAGCCAATGTATTTATAGGAGGTGGTGCCACGCAGACATTCGTCAACGTAACAACTACGAAGCCTAATTTAGCAGAAGCATTAAAGCTGGTAGGCGAGGTTCTCAAGGATCCTTCTTTTCCTGCCGATGAATTCGACAAACTAAAGTCAGAAGAATTGGCCAATGTTGAGTCACAAAGAAGCGAACCGCAGGCCATCGCATTCAATAAAGTCCAACGCCACACCACACCGTATCAAAAAAGTGATCCTCGCTATATCAACACTTTCGATGAAGAGGTGGCATCGATTAAGGCAGTAACGTTGGATGAGGTAAAGTCCTTTTACAAAGAATTCTACGGAGCGAACAACGCCACCATGGCGATTGTTGGAGATTTTGATGCGAATGAGTTAAAGGCATTGAATACGGAATTATTCGGAAATTGGAAAAGCGTACAGAGTTTTACCCGAATAGTAAACAAAGCCATTCCGGTTCAAGCAATCAATGAATCGATTGAAACACCCGACAAGGCAAATGCGTTTTTTGTTGCTGCTTATAACTTTGACTTTAGAGACGACAACGCGGACTACCCTGCTCTGGTGCTGGGCAATTTTATGTTGGGGGGAGGATTTTTGAATTCTCGCCTGGCAACTCGGATCCGTCAAAAAGAAGGATTAAGTTATGGGGTTGGCTCGCAATTTAGTGCAGGAACGTTAGACCCTGTGGGCTCGTTCTTTGCATATGCCATCTACGCACCTGAGAATGTCGAAAAATTAGAAAAAGCTTTTAAGGAAGAAATTGAAAAAGTGACCACTACGGGCTTTACGGCAGAGGAAGTGACCGCTGCGAAATCAGGATGGTCGCAGTCGCGTACTGTTAGCCGGGCCCAAGACGGAGGGCTGGCCGGCACGTTAAACAACTACTTATTCTCTAAAAGAGACCTAAAGTGGGACGAAGAGTATGAGAAGAAAGTAATGGCTCTCACACCAGAGCAGATCAATGCAGCCATGAAAAAGCACTTGAAATTGGAGTCGATGAATATTATTAAAGCCGGAGATTTCGCAAAGGCCAAATCAAAGGCAGCCGAGAAGAAGTAATATCCTTTACTGATTAGCCAAAACCCCCTTATCTGGATGATGAGGGGGTTTTTTATTATAGTCATATCCATATCCCCCGGCAAACTTGTTGGAATTTCCAATAATCCTCAACATCTTTGCAACCCTTTTAGAAAAAGGTATTAATCAAGATATTATGAAATGGTCACAAATTGACTTGTTTAAAACAACCAAACTAGATTTGACCATTCCATGTGACCAAAAAAATAAACATTAACACATGAAACGTACGTATCAGCCTTCCAAGAAGAAAAGAAAGAATAAGCACGGTTTCCGCGAGCGCATGGCATCAGCCAATGGTCGTAGGGTACTGGCTAACAGACGTAAAAATGGCCGGAAGAAATTGACTGTTTCCGATGAAGGAACAGCCAAGTCGAGGGCAAAATAGTCCTTTCTGAGCCTTTTAGGCAAAAAATGGCTGGCTATTGATTGTCACTAAAATCTCTTTTAATAGTGAATTTTCTTAAGCTGACCAAGAGCGTGTACCTTCGCACATGACCCGGTTTACCTTCAAAAAAGAAGAAAAACTCACAAGTGAAAAATGGATAAAGGAACTCTTTGAAAAGGGTTCCTCTTTTTATTTGAGCCCATTAAAGGTAATTTACTTGCTTCATCCCAATCAAGACTTGCCCAATCAGGTACTAATATCGGTACCTGCCCGAAATTTCAAGCGTGCCGTTGACCGGAATCGCATCAAAAGGCAGCTTCGGGAAGCCTATCGGCTTCACAAGCATCAGCTGGATGCAAACCACAAATGGCTGATTGCGTATATTTACTCTGCCAGAGAAAAATTGCCTTCGGCTCAAATACACCAAAAGATGCCCTTGACGTTAGCTCGGATAGGAAAAAATATTGCTTAATGAACAAAAAATTTAGAGTTACCAGCCTTCTGCTTTTAATTGCGCTAGTCGCCATTTTTGCATTTCGGGCGCCAGCCGAAAAGTACTTCGATATTGCGAAAAGCCTGGATATTTTTGCCACCCTCTTTAAAGAAGTAAACACCTATTATGTTGACGAAGTAGATCCCAAAAAACTAATTGAGACCGGCATCATTGGAATGCTTGAGCAACTTGATCCCTATACAGATTACATCTCGGAAGAAAATCGCGAAGCTTTCAGTATACAAACCACCGGGCAATACGCAGGGGTTGGAGCGTTGATTGGAATCGTCAATAAGAAAACCGTTATCACCAATCCCTATGTAGGATTTCCCGCGCACCGTGCCGGACTAAAAGTCGGTGATGAGTTCATCGCTGTGGACGGCAAAGACGCACAGGGAAAATCCACCTCCGAGGTCAGCAATATGCTGAAAGGAAATCCAAAAACAGATGTTGAAATAGCTGTCAAGCGGATGGGGCAAAAAGACCTCATCAAAGTGAAACTAACTCGCGAAAAAATAAAAATTAATAACATCACCTACCAGGGGCTAATCGACACCGACCTTGGGTACATTCGTCTGGAAGAGTTTACACCAGGCGCCAGCGATGAAGTAAAAGAGGCAGTTCTAAATCTGAAAAAAGCGGGAGCAAAAAAATTAATTCTTGACCTTAGAAACAATCCGGGAGGATCATTGTACGAAGCCATCAATATCGTTAACATATTTATCCCCAAGGGGAATGAAGTTGTTTCTACCAAAGGCAAGTTAGAAGAATGGAATAAGACATATACCACGCTCAACGGGCCAATCGACACTGAAACTCCGTTGGTCGTTTTGGCAAATGGCGGAAGTGCATCGGCCTCAGAAATCGTAGCCGGCTCACTACAGGATTACGATCGCGCAGTATTAATTGGGCAAAAAACATTTGGAAAGGGACTGGTTCAAACCACTCGACAACTCTCCTACAACGCTCAGCTGAAAGTAACGACTGCCAAATATTATATTCCAAGTGGGAGATGCATTCAAGCACTGGACTACAGTCATCGCAAAAGTGATGGCAGCGTAGACAAATTTGCCGATTCAACAAAAAGTGAATTCAAAACCAAGAATGGCCGAAAGGTATACGATGGGGGTGGCCTTGACCCAGATATACACCTGAAGAAAGAAGCTCCCAGCTCGGCTTTAGTAGAACTGAACAACGCTGGGTATTTGTTTGACTACGCAACAAAATATTGCAGCGAAAATCCCATACCGCCAACACCGATGAAAAATTTCCGGTTGTCTGACATAGACTATAAAAAATTCACCGATTGGATGAAAGCACAGAAGTTTTCATATACCACTGAACTGGAGAAAAAGGCAAATGATTTGGTTGCTTCTGCAAAAGCAGAACGGCACTATGAAGATCTTAAACCTTCATTGGCTGAACTTCAGAATAAAATTAACGATTATCACACCGCTGACCTTACCCGGTTGCGCACAGAAATTTCAGCACTCCTGGAAGAAGAGATTGCATTTCACTATCAGTTGGGCACCGGCCAGGTAGAAGTTTCTCTTTCCCGAGATCACGAAATTCAAGAAGCAAGAAAAATACTTGCTGATATCGTGTCCTACAAAAAAATACTGTCTCCTCGTTAATGTCATTGCTTCTTAGCATCGAAACTTCAACATTGGGCTGCTCGGTGGCCCTACACGAGCAGGGAAAATTGCTTCACACTATAGAAACCCAAGTGCCGCAATCCGCGTCATCCCAATTGGCAGTGATGATTCAAAATGTGATCCGTGAAAGTGAGAAAATGCCGAGTGAACTAAAAGGAGTCGTGGTGGCTGCAGGACCCGGCTCATACACCGGATTGCGCATTGGTGTGGCTACTGCAAAGGGTCTATGTTATGCACTCGCTATCCCCTTGGTTTCAATCAATACCTTAGAACTGCTCGCTTATCAATTTACAAAATCAAAAAAAAGGGATGGTAGCAAATCGCTACTTTGCCCAATGCTTGACGCCAGGCGAATGGAAGTCTATACGAATCTCATGTCTAGTGACTTGAATATCATACGTCCTACAGAGGCCAAGGTAATTGATGCCACCAGTTACGTTGACCTGCTAGAAAACAACCCGATTTACTTTTTTGGTGATGGCGCAGCCAAATGTAAGGAGTTTATCAAGCATCCCAACGCTCACTTTGCCTCCGATGTTGTTCCGTTGGCCTGTTACCTTGGAGAAATGGGTTTTGAAAAATGGACAAAAAATGAGGTGGAGGATATCGCATTATTCGAACCCTATTACTTAAAAGACTTTCTGATTCGCAAACCAATCAGTGTGTAATTATGTTACCTCATCTATGATTGATAAAGAAAAAGTCGATGTAGCTGCCGAAATCGTAAACCGAGTTGCTACCAGTGCTTTGGTTACACTCGATCTTGAAGAGTATTATACTCCGGGCGAACGTGTGCTGTTCGACATTAAACCGTGGCTTTATCAGGAATTGATTCTTAAAGAAAAAGATTTTCGGGATCACATCAAGTCACATAATTGGGCTCAATATAAAGGCAAATTCGTAGCCATTATCTGTTCAGCAGATGCGATTGTGCCAACCTGGGCGTATATGCTGGTCACCATTGCGATGCAGCCCTATGCTAAGTTTGTGTGTTTTGGCTCGATCGCTGAGTTGGAAACCCAACTTTACTCTCATGCCCTTGGAGAAATAAACTGGCAACAATTCAATAATGCCAAAGTAGTAATCAAGGGATGTAGTAAAGTGGAGGTACCAATGGCGACTTATGTTGAAGCAACCAACTACCTCCGCCCTATTGCAGCAAGCATTATGTTTGGCGAACCCTGCAGCACGGTACCATTATTCAAAAAGAAAATAATTCAGCAAGCTTGACAAAAAAGGGTTAAGTCAGAAGCATCCGCAAACGGGTAGTCTTTGTACATTTGCGCTATTATTTTTCTGTTTTGAATCGCATAAAAAAAATCAGTCTCTATTCTGTCATCACAATTGCGGTACTTCTTGGTGCAGCGTTTGTCTCTGTCTTCTTGTTTAAAGATCGAATTCTTCAGCAATTCATTAATGAGGCCAACAAAAGCTTGAATACGCCAGTAAAGATTGGAAAAATAGACCTTTCAGTGTGGCAAGACTTTCCAAATCTTTCCATTGTGTTTACAGACGTGTACGTGGAAGACAGCCACTCACGCAGTTATCCTCTGTTAACAGCGAAAAAGGTTTCATTTTCTTTACATGCGTTGGAGGCCTGGAAAGGAAACTACTCCGTTCGTGGATTACAAATCTCGGATAGTGAAACCAATCTGAAAATAGACAAAGAAGGGCTCAACAACTTTACGATTGTAAAACATTCAAAAGACGCTGTCGCTAGCACTATTTCTTTTGATTTGAAAAATGTCAAACTAGTAAAAACAGCAATCAACTATCAAGATTTACAATCGGACCAACACCATGAATTTTCAAGTGAAGAACTTATTTCTTCCATTGCTATACGGGGTGATCAATTCGACATTAAAGTGAAAGGCGATGTACTCGTAGGGCAAATTGGCATAAACAATCAACTTTTTCTTCGCGGAAAGAAAATGACGCTCGATGCTGCACTACAGTACAACGACTCGAAGAAAATTGTCGAAATTCAATCTGCTGCATTAAAAGTCAACCGATCGCTTTTTGAGATTTCCGGAAACTATTCATTCAAACAGAAAAACTTGATTGACTTGACTGCAAAGGGAAAAGAGACCGACTTACAAACGTTAATCGCTCTTCTACCTGCTTCTACCGGTCAAAAATTACTCACCTACGAAAGTAAGGGTGATGTTTTCTTTCTTCTAAAACTCAAAGGCGAAATCAGTGACCAAAAGGAACCTTTTTTGAACATACACTTTGGCTGTAAAGACGCGACCTTTTTTCACCCTCAGTTTAAGTCTAAGGTAGAACACGCCTACCTCGAAGGTTCTTTTGCAAGCCCATCTCTAACAACATTTTCAAAAGCCGAACTATTTCTAAAAGACATTCGTGGCGAACTAAACGGCAAGAGTTTTACGAGTAATCTTACGCTACAAAATTTTGAAGATCCCTATATTCAATTTGATTTCAAGGGCGAGTTGGATGCGGCCTCCCTACAGAATTTTTATCCGATTACTGACGTCCGCGAGTTGCAGGGAGCATTAGTGGCCGACTTTTCCATAGCAGGCGAAACAAAACTCCTCAAGAAGAAAGCCACGGCACAGCAAGTAAAAACAAATGGCAGCGTAGAACTAAAAGATATTCAATTTGTGTATGGTGAAAAAGGCATTCATTTCAAAAAAGTGAACGGATCGTTGCAATTCAATAACAATGACCTGGCAATGAGCAATTTTTACTTGCAATTTGAGAACAGTGATATGGCATTGAATGGTTTTTTCAAAAATGTTGTCACATTTCTGTTGTTTGAAAACCAGCCCATTGGTATTGAAGCCGACCTGAAATCAAATTTTTTAGATGTCGATCAGTTATTTGAAATTGGCTTTGGCGGAACGGCAGTTGAGGGCTATCAATTTAGCATCTCGCCCAATATACTACTCAATTTCAATTGCGACATAAAAAATCTTCACTATAAGCGATTCCACCCCAGCAACGTAAAGGGTGATCTGCTGGTAAAAAATCAAGTAGCTGTATCGCGCAACATTGCGATGAATGCCATGGGTGGAACTTTGAGTCTGAATGGAATTGTCGATGCAAAAAACCAAAAAGCTATTGATATCATCAGCGCCTTCAAATTGGACGGCATCTACGTGGATAGTGTGTTTTTTGTGTTCGAAAATTTCTACCAAACGTTTATAGAAAACAAACATTTAAAAGGCCAGGCTTTTGCGGACGTAACCCTCGAGATGACATTATCTGAAAAACTAAAGTTGATTTCAAAAACACTTACTGCTGATATTGGCGCTACGATTAAAAATGGAGAGTTGAATAACTTTGAGCCGTTGCAGGCCTTGAATAAGTATTTAGATGACGGAAGTTTAAGTAAACTTCGCTTTGCCGATCTAAAAAATGAAATCCACATCGAAAATGAAACCATCTTTATCCCGCAGATGGAAATCAAAAGTAATGCAACCACAATTCAGCTAAGCGGCACACATACCTTTGACCAGCACATCAACTACCGCGTAATTGCTCCCTTACGAAGTAAAAAGAAGATAGATCCTGACGAGGCTTTTGGGGCTATTGAAGACACGGGCAAAGGGCAGACAAGAGTTTTTCTTAAAATAACTGGCACCACGGATGATTACAAAGTAAGCTATGATCAGGAAGCGGTGAAAAAGAAAATTGTCAGCGATCTAAAAAAAGAAGTGAAAGAATTAAAAGAAGCCTTTCAACTTAAAGGCAAGAAAAAGAAAAAAGAACTGGAGCTAGAGAAGGATGAGTATTTTGACTGGGACAATTAGAACCAAACTAAACCGCTATCCCCTTCGCCAAAGATCCTGTAGCATACGCACACACTTCCTCTTTCTCATTCATCACCCGGGCTATTCCAAAAATGCGTTTGCCAATTACCTCTGTTTGCTCAGTGAGCACAATTACCTTGTTTGCCAGTAATGGCTTCACATAATTGATGTTTAAGTTAGACGTGGCGGTCATCCCTTCGGCATAATGATTTACCCCGAGTAGACCAATCGCCAAATCAACCAACATAGCAATCACTGCTCCATTTACCGCTTCAGTACCTACACCACCTCGATGCATTTCTGCAACCTTATCAATAAAAACCATTGGTTGGATTGGCGTAGATAGGTCAATACGAATATGCATTTGCTGTAACTGCGCGGAGCTGTTGAAGAAGCTTTCAATTTCTTTAAAGTTGCCATCCAAGACGACCTGCCTTAACTTATGTAGCTGCGATAAACTCATTGTACAAAGAATAACACAAATGAAGAAATTGATAGAAAGAGACAAAGTGGAGTATAGTAGAGTGCATCATTTTTTGCAAATGATGTCGCCTTTACTTTTTTAAAAAGACCCACCCATTTAAAATCACCCATAAAGCGGACCAAAAAAATAATCGCTATTGCTAATGTGCAATATCGAAAAATGGTATAATCACTGCCCTTGAAAATCAATCCGGCATTGGCTACATGGACAAAACTCATTAACCACAGTCCACTTCCGACTATCACACATGATAAGGCCGAAGTGTTGAATAGCTTCTCACTAGTAGGTTTTGTTGGCACCACTACATCTGTAGCCCACTTCCCTCCTACTGCCCAATAAAAGTGAAGTGCTCCCAGCAAAAAAAATACAACTGAGTTTCCGAGAGCCAATGACGTCATGGCTTAATTCAACTTTATCTTATCGGCCACTAGAATCCGAACCTGATTCTCCAGAGCCATCGCCTTGGGAAAAAGAATTTCATTTTCGATATGGGCATGCGTTTGAAGGCTTTTCTCAAAGTTGATAAGCTCTGAATAAATCACTTTGATGTGAAGAGGTGCATGGGGAATAAGGTGGTAATCCTTAGTGATTTTACGAATACCCGCCATCTCGTCATCGTGCGACTCGTGCTCAATTGAACATTTTTGTAAGGAAAATTTTTCCATCTGCTGATAAAGTCGAGAAGGATTATATTTTCCTATTGAAGCTCTTTCCAACATCTTGATATACTTGAAAAGAGTATCTTCCTCTTCATAAATATGATGAATGAAATCCTCGAGAAATAGTGGATAAAGTGTTTTTAGATCTTTCTCAACGGTCAAATAGGCAGGATGATCTGCTCTAAAATTTTCCACTAACTTTCCAATGTAGGGCAATTGATGTTTGACAAACAGGAAGTGAGCGTGCTTTAAATATTCAATGATCAAATCAATGGGATAGGAAAAAAGCGGAATATCCTTTTCTAGAAAATTAGTACGAGGCGACTCCAACTCGCGCACCAATTGCTCCACCTTCAACCCACGCAACTTGCACACTTGCTCCAACGTATGCTCGGAGTATTCATAAAATCGAATACCGAAGTAAAACAGCACCTGCGCCATCTCATTGTCTTGCTCCACCAAGTCGGATATCCGCCTGTGCTTCAGTAATAGCTTGTCCATGAAGGGTTAAAGATAAAGACCCGGGTGGGTTAGACAAAGGAATAGCCACAGAATGATGATAAATCCAGCCTAATTTCTTTAGGCCTCCGCAATTTTTGCGATTTTTACACCAGAACTTTAGGTAGCGTTACTGCGTTTAAAGCCCACAAGTCTATTTCTCAGTTATGAGTGAACAAAAGAACTCCAATTATCAAATTAGTCTACCGCTCATTTTATGCATCGGCCTCGCAGGAGGCGTGCTTATTGGGGCAGGTTTAACTTCGAAATCCGGTGGAAGTGAAGTCAATCAAGATGTGCAGAAACTAAGGGAAGTGCTTACTCTTGTCAAAAAAGAGTATGTGGACGAAACAAAAACAGAAGGGCTGGTAGAAGATGCCATCGCTCACTTGCTTAGCCAACTAGATCCACATTCGGCATACATTTCTTCAAAAGATAGAATCTCAGCGAATGAAGATCTGAAAGGAAATTTTGAAGGTATCGGCATCGAATTCAATATCTTTCATGACACCCTTACCGTGATCACTACCTTAAGTGGTGGTCCATCGGAAGCAGTGGGCTTACGATCGGGTGATAAAATCATCAAAGTAGACGATAAAGTCATTGCGAGTACGAAATTGACCAACCTGGATGTACAACGCTACCTGAAAGGCCCAAAGGGCAGCGAAGTTAAAATTGAGGTTCTTCGCAAAAACAAAAAAGAGCCGATTACCTTCACCATTATACGCGATAAGATTCCTCAATTTTCGGTAGACGCCTCCTACATGGTTGATCAAGAAATTGGCTACATTAAAATCAATCGCTTTTCACAGACCACTTATGATGAGATGATGGAAGCGATGGCTAAGTTAAAAAAAGAGGGAATGAAAAAATTAGTCCTCGACCTGCAAGGCAATCCGGGTGGCTACATGGATCAAGCTATTTCTGTGGCCGATGAGTTTCTGCCCGCGGGCGAAAAGATTGTTTTCACTAAAGGGCAGGAAACCAAGTACAATGAAAATGCAATGGCCACCAACAAGGGCGACTTCGAAAAAGGCGATCTGATTGTATTGGTAAACGAAGGCAGCGCTTCCGCTTCTGAAATCGTCAGCGGTGCTTTGCAGGATAACGATCGGGCTTTAGTCGTTGGCCGCAGGTCTTTTGGAAAAGGACTGGTACAACGGCCATTTGATTTAAATGATGGCTCGGAAGTTCGACTGACGATTTCGCGTTACTATACGCCCAGCGGCCGCTCGATTCAAAAGCCTTACGAGAACTCAGAGGACTATGACAAGGATATTACCAAGCGCTACAAAAATGGAGAGTTCTTCACAGCAGACAGTGTAAAGTTCAACGATTCACTGAAGTATAAAACACTCAATGGCAGAACCGTTTATGGTGGTGGTGGCATTATGCCTGATTACTTTGTCCCACTGGATACCACTTTGACTAGTCGTTACTTCAATGAACTTTCCTATGCTAATGTGCTGCGCGAATACGCCTTTAACTATGGGGATCAAAATGGCAAGGCGCTAGAGCAAAAAGGGTACAAAGACTACCTGCAAAATTTTGAAGTTGGCGATGTAATGTTAAATCAAGTAGTGGAGTTGGGTAAGAAAAATAACATCAAACCCGATCTGAAAGATTTACAGCTGAACAAAAAACTATTTCAAGTCTATTTGAAAGCTGAAATCGCCAGAAAAGTATGGGGCAATAGCGCGTTCTATCCCATCTTCAACGAAACCAACGAAGTGCTTCAGCAAGCCATCAAACTATTTGACCGGATTCCGGATTTGGATAAGGGAAAGATGTAGGTTTGAAGGAACCCCTATCGTTTTTTTTGCCACTCGATGAATGAGTCCAAATAATAACCCAAAACATTAGGTTTGTAAATTGTTCCTTCGTTCGTTTTTTTGTTTCGTCCGGTGTAGATGCCAGCAAAATACAACTTACTATTGATTCGTAAAAAGACAGGAGCGCCAGATGCACCAAGCGTACTTGGAGGATTGCAAGAGTAGAAGAGAAAATTTTCCTGCCAATCGACAATTATTGATTCAATAACATTTAGCGATTCATTTGGATACCCAGTAATCAATATCTCTTTTCCTTTTTGGTTCTTGCTCAAAAGGGTGTGCGGGCTAATATCCACTAAGTTTATGCCTTTAGGTGGGATTACTGGAAAAGCGATAATATCTATATAGGTCGAATCTTTCAAAATATCAATTCGCATTTTTCTTGGCTCAATCGGAAAAGCCCAACCGATTTCATTTGGATTGTCTGGACTTAAAAAAACATTAATAAACTTTCCTTCGCGCAGTTGCTTTTTTTCGAAATCAAAGAATACGTGGCAAGCAGTTACCAACCAAATGGCTGAATCATATTTTATAAAGAAGCAAGAAGCATTGCCTGTTGCTTTAGAAGTATTAATTATAGTGTAAATCGGGTACACAAATTGTCCCGCTAGTTTTTGATAATTGTCCTGCCCAGAAACAGATAATGTCATAAAAAGGATTAAGCAAGAAATTAAACTTGGCAAAAGACAAAGATGTGATTTACTTGGTTTCATCTAGCTGATTGATTTAGACGTCTTGTAAGAAAGATCAATTTATCATCGCGACTTTGTCTTTTATTACTTATTGCTAGCTGTAATTTAACAAAGAAATAGTTACCTTCGAAAATGATTTTGAATCAGTAATTATGTACTATCACAGACTCGGAAACATCCCGCCCAAACGACACACTCAATTTCGCCAACCAGATGGCAGTTTGTATAAAGAAGAACTGGTAAGCTCTGAAGGATTTTCAGGTATCTACTCAAATTTATACCATGTCTATCCACCCACGCGGATAAAAAAAGTAAATCCACCGGAAAAATATGGGGCAAAAAGAGTGGAGAATTATGAGCTAAAGCAAACCCACTTAAATACTTCTAAAGTAACCACCACTGGTGAGGACTATTTATCGGCCCGCAAAGTGCTACTGATGAACAACGATTGCTCCATCTCCATCTGTTCACCAAAAAACAGAAAGATGGATTACTTCTACAAAAATGCCGAAGGCGATGAAGTGCTCTATGTGCACGATGGCAACGGCACCCTCACTTCGCCCTATGGTAAATTAGATTTGCGACAGGGCGACTACATCGTAATCCCCCGCACCGTTATTTACAAACTGGAATTTGAAGAGGGGCCTCTGCGACTATTGATTATCGAATCCGCAGCTCCCATTGAAACTGTTAAGCGCTACCGCAATGATCTTGGTCAATTGTTGGAACATTCACCGTATTGTGAACGAGATATTCGTGCGCCTCATGATTTGGTGACAGATAAAAGTCAAGGGGAATTTTTAGTAAAGATTAAGAAGGAAGGATTTCTCCACAACTACGTTTATGATCATAGCCCGCTGGATGTCATTGGCTGGGATGGATTTTTGTGGCCCTATGCGTTTTCCATTCACGATTTTGAACCAATCACCGGCCGTATTCATCAACCACCACCGGTACATCAAACTTTTCAGGCACGCAATTTTGTGATTTGTTCATTTGTCCCTCGCCTGTTCGACTATCATCCCTTGGCAATTCCTGCTCCTTACAATCACAGCAATATTGATAGCGATGAAGTGCTGTATTATGCAGAGGGGAATTTTATGAGCCGCAGAGGCATTGATCGGGGCTCGTTTACGCTACACCCTGGAGGGTTACCACATGGCCCACATCCTGGCACTGTAGAAAAAAGCATTGGTGCTAAAGAAACACATGAGTTAGCGGTAATGATCGATACTTTTCATCCGTTGCATCTAACGGATCAATCGCTGGAGTTTTTAGACAAAAATTATCCCATGAGTTGGACTGACAATACAGAAGGCAGATTTCATGAAGTGAATACACCGTAACAATTTACATTTTTAATAAAATCAAATGATCCCAGCCAAAGCTTACGCAGCCTTCAGTGCTACCACGCCACTCGCTCCATTTCAATTCGATCGTAGAGAACTGCGGCCTGATGATGTACAGATCGAAATTTTGTATTGTGGCGTTTGTCACAGCGATTTGCATCAGGCGCGCAACGAATGGGGAAACGCGATGTACCCGATGGTGCCGGGTCACGAAATAGTGGGAAAAGTAGCGCGTGTAGGTACAAACGTAAAAAATTTCAAAGTGGGTGAGTTGGCCGGTGTTGGGGTGATGGTAGATTCCTGCCGCACCTGCAAAAATTGTCAAGATGGGCTCGAGCAATATTGTGCAGAAGGAATGACAGGCACTTACAATGCCTTTGAGCGCGATAGAAAAACAATTACACACGGAGGTTACTCGTCTCAAATTGTAACCGATCAAAAATACGTGCTGCATATTTCTGAAAAATTAGATCTGAAGGCGGTGGCTCCCTTGCTATGTGCGGGTATCACTACCTATTCCCCCCTTCGGTATGCGAAGGTGGGCAAAGGAACAAAAGTGGGAATCATCGGTTTGGGCGGACTGGGCCACATGGGATTAAAGTTTGCGGCATCATTTGGTGCAGAAGTAACGTTGATCAGCTCGTCTGCATCCAAAGAAAAAGATGTGAAGCGATTGGGTGCCCATCATTTTCTCCTCTCGTCAGATGTCAAAGAAATGAAAAAACACTCCAGCTATTTTGACGTGTTGTTAAATACGGTATCTGCCAATCATGACTACTCACCTTACTTGAAGTTGCTTGACCTGAATGGCACAATGCTTATTGTTGGTATTCCTGCACAAGCACCTGTAGTTCGGCCTTTTGATATCTTAACCAATCGCAGAAGTATTACCGGCTCATCAATAGGTGGTATCAAAGAAACACAAGAAATGCTAGACTATTGTGCCGAGAAAAATATTGTGTCGGATATAGAACTGATCTCCATACAGGAAATCAATACTGCTTACGATCGAATGACAAAGAATGATGTGCGTTATCGCTTTGTCATTGACTTGAAGAGCCTGGCGTAGACAAAATCGCTTGCTATTTCATTCGGGTCAAATTTACCCGCTGCACTGATGTAGTTCCAAACGTTGTCACTTGAGGATGGGTAACGGTCTCCTTTTTTCCTGAGGTAACTTCAAAAATCATTTGCTCACCGCGCAATTCGTAAGAAGCCGTAAGCATAACTCCTTGGGTTTCAAAAATGCTATACAGTTTATTCCCCACGAGGTAATCGGTCAGTTCAAACCCTTCCCCTTCATCGGTTACATACAAGTTCTTGTCTCCATCTTTCAATTTCAATTTATAATCTTTAGTCATCGGCATTTTGGCCGACAAGTACTCCATCCGCCAAGTCCATACATGGGTTGCATCTTTGACAACAGTAAGTTTAACTTCAACACTATCGCGCAACTTACCGAGTTGAAAAATATGCATCATGCCTTTCCATGTACCAATACATCTATCGCCAAAGAGAAGTTGAGCTGGACTTGCATTGTAGACGAACAAAAAACAGATGAGTAATACTTTTCGCATAAGACTCACTTCAAACTAACTACACCTTGTTTTTCTTTACCAAATATCCAAACAACGCAGCCGTAAAGAACATGAATAGGCTGTACAAGGCAGCGGGTACACTCATAAGTGAATTGTTCAACACACTTAACGCAATGAAGATCGCCAGCGTACCATTGTGAATTCCTATTTCCATGCCAATAGCAATGGCTTGCTTCTTCTCCACTCGCCAAACTTGTGGAAGGTAATACCCTAGCCCCATACTCAATAGATTAAACACCAGTACCGGAAATCCAATTGTGCCAAAATGTGCTGTGAGAATAACACGTTCACGATATACCGCTGCAATGATGATAAGAATTAAAAAAACCGCTGAAAGAATTTTCACTGGTTTATCCATTTTTGTTGCGAATGCCGGAAGTTTACTCTTGACTAGCATACCCAACGTCACAGGTACCAAAACGATAGCGAACACTTCTGCCACCTTACTAAATTGCATCGGTACGTATTGATCAGAGGTCATAAAATAACTCAATGAAAAATTGACAACCAATGGAAGTGTGAACAAAGTGAGTACACTGTTCACTGCGGTAAGTGTTATGTTGAGCGCCACATCGCCATCTGACAGGTGACTGTATAAATTAGCTGTTGCTCCTCCGGGAGATGCAGCAAGTAACATTAGCCCTACGGCCAGAGCTGGTTCAAGTCCAAATATCTTTGCCACAAAAAAACAAATGGCAGGTAACAGCACCATCTGGCATATCAATGCAATTGCAACTGCTTTCGGATACTTTATGACTCGTTTAAAATCATCGATCGACAGTGCCAGACCTAACCCAAGCATAATAATGCCAAGAGCGATAGGCAACAATGTGGTGGATAAAAAATTTGACTGCATAAATAAATATTAGTTTTTTTTCTCTTTGCCCAATTCGGGAAGAATAAAGTTATCTAGTGGACTTGGTAGCTTCATAGCGGCCTCAATATCCTTTACTGTACGTGGTGCCAAGACGGACAAATGTTCATATCCTTCTTTTGTAATGAGGTAGTCATCTTCAATGCGCACTGCGATGCCCCACCACTTTTTGTCACAAGGTGCTCCTTCCGGTATGTAAATTCCAGGTTCGATGGTAATGATCATATTTTCTTGTAGCTTGTCATAGGTACCACGATCATGGACATCCAGACCAATGTGGTGGCAACAGCCGTGTGGATAGTATGTATTTTTCTCGTCTGAAGTTTTAATGATGCCTAAGTCTGCCAAGCCCTTATTAACCGTGATGCGCGTAGCGTCTGTCAATTCTCGAAAGGAAGCGCCCGGTTTGCAAATTTTCATTGCCTCCTCTTGCGCCTTCAACACCAATTCATAAATCTGTTTTTGTTCGAGAGAAAATTTTCCATTCACCGGAATAGTGCGGGTGATGTCAGCTGTATAACCGCGGTATTCTGCACCCAGATCCATCAGAATTAATTCTTTGTTAGAGATATTGGGTTTGTAGTTGTCGATGTAGTGAAGGATACAACCGTTATGGCCTGCCCCGACAATTGAGGGATAACCTAAATCTTCAGCCTGGTATTTCTTAAAAACGAATTCATGAATTCCTTGAATCTCTCGTTCGCTCATACCCGGCTTTATTGCCTTCATTACCTCCAATTGCCCCATGCACGAAATCTGTACTGCTCGTTTCACCATGTTCAACTCTTCTGGTGTTTTGATACCGCGCAGGTCATCCATAATTGGATCCAGACCTGCCATATCTAAGTTATTCTTCGTTGGTTCTACCGCCAACGTAACGCCCTTTTTATCAGGATAATTTACTTTTGCTTTAAACTGAGCTTGTAAGTCAAAAAGGTCAGACGAGTCGCTTGGGTCGTTGCGTACATCATTGAAGAAATCGGTGAAAAGTATCTTGTCGAATTTTGAAAAATTGACATCGTATCTCTTGAACTCTGTATTGTTAAAAGCTTGCGAAAAGCCTAACACATCTTTTACCCCCTTCTCTCCCAATCTGCGGCCAGTCCACATCTCTTGTTGCTCATTGCGAGGTTGTACAAACAAAATTTCATTGTATTGTGTTCCGTTATTGGCGGTTTGGCTGTCTTTAAAAATAAACAACACTGCATTGGGCTCCTTATAGCCAGTCAAGTAGAAAAAATCAGGATCTTGGTGATATACATAATCTACATCATTGGCCCGATTGCGAATAGGGCTTGCAAAAAATACCGCTACCGAATTAACAGGCAACTTAGCGCGTAGTTTTTCTCTTCTGTCTCTATGAAAATCCTTGGTTAAAAAGTCGGAAGGTAAATCCGAATTTTGCGCAACAAGTGAACCGGAGAACAAAAGCGCGACCACAAATAGTGAATACTTCATATTATATCGTTTTAATCGAAAAATAAACAATTGTACTCACAGTTCCATTTTCAATTACATAAAGCCCGATATTTTGATTTTAGTGGCTGCGTTGGCTAAGGCATTAATTCGATCGTTTTAGTGGCATCAATACAGCATGCGCAAACGTGATAGGGCATATGATCTACCAGTAATTTTATGGATTGGTTAGTAGTAACTTGGAAAAAAATCTCTTTAAAGTGATCAATTAATAAAATATCCGCTGCCTGTTGTCTCCGGCTACTCTCATCTTACGATCATTAGCCAGAGATTCGGGCTCTTCGAAAAAATATCTATTATCTTATTTAAGTTCGCAAAACTGATTCCTATAGTTTTCTGTCCATCCACTATTTGGTTGAGCCAAATTAAAATAGAATTTTTTAAAGTCGCCTTTAGAAACGTGTAGTCCATCCAGGGTTTTTTCTATTTCAGCAGCAACTCAATATTGGGATCGGATTCGAGATTGTCCATTTGACGCAGTATCCAATTAGATCTTCTTTGTACATAGTTGGAAAGTGGCTTTATCAAATACTTTTTAGGATTCGGAAGTATAGCAGCAATCTGCGCAGCTTCTACGCGCGTCAATTTTTTAGCCGGCTTTTTGTAGTAATGCCTGCTAGCCGCCTCAATGCCAAAAACTCCCTTTCCCATTTCAGCTACATTTAGATACACTTCAAGTATGCGCTCCTTTCCCCAAATCCATTCAATCATAAACGTGAAATACACCTCAAATCCTTTGCGCACCCAACTGCGACCTTGCCACAAAAAAACATTCTTAGCTACTTGCTGACTGATGGTAGATGCGCCTCGCACTCGCTTTGGTCTTTTCTTGTTATTCTTTAGCGCATTTTTTATGCTTTTTAAATCAAAGCCGTTATGCTCAGGAAACAATTGATCTTCGGACGCCATCACCGCCAAACCAGCATAACGCGACATTTCATCCCTGGTAACATAATCTCTTTTTAGCCCATATCCTTGAAATAAACTACCTAACTGCGTAAGTGTAATAGGAGGGTCAATCCACTTCAAGGCAATGAGGTAGACAAGTTGAATTAAGAATACAATCAGAACGAAGTTCCTGATTTTCTTAGGGAATTTCTTAAGTGAGAAAGACAAGGCCATTCAAAAAGTCAATTCAGTTTCTTTTCTAACACCACAAACTCTAATTCTTGTTTTGGAATGCCCCATCGAGTGTCAGGCACTACAAATGGCTTGCGTTCACCTGTTAGTTGGTAGCCATGCCGAACATACCAATCAATTAACTCTTTCCGAATAGAGATCACAGTCATGATCATAGTATTGATACCAATCGATTTTGCGTAATCTTCACCCGCATTTAGCAATTTCTTGCCTATTCCCTTGCCTTGAATGGTGGGGGCAACCGACAGCATTCCTAAATACAGTTTTCCATTCTCCTTTCGTAGTTCCACGCAGCCTACTATTTGATTGGCCTCAACATATTTCAGTATGATGGTATCCGTTTTTTCAATTAATTCTTTAACAGCCGCTTCGTCTATACGTGTGCCATCCAAAAAATCGGCTTCGGTGGTCCAACCTTGTTTGGATGAATCCCCACGGTAGGCAGAATTGACAAGTTGATTGATGGACTCCGCATCAGCAGATATCGCTTTCATTATTGTATGATCCATCCGTTAAAGATAACAATCTGAATGCACGAAAGTCAAGGACTGAGACTTCTTAAATTAAGCTACGTGTCCACACCTTGGAGGTGTAGAACACCTGACCAGCTATCAATCAAAATCAAGCGAGTTAAAATTGATGGCTTTATGAGAATCCTCATAGAATCTTGACGGATTCAACGCCAACAGTTCTGCCGCTAGTGTAATATTACAAATTGATTTTCGAGAAGTAAGATATTCCATGAAAGAACTATGGAGCCATTCTTCCATTTTTTTGACAAGACCAGCTCTGAAAGGATTTTGATGAATATAGTGAAATGCTGTTAACGCGTGGTCGTTTTTATCAGCACAAATTGCTATAGTTTTTTGCTGAACTAGACTTCCTGTTCTCTTCTCCTGCTTATTGATTGCCTTTGTATATGAACTTAGTAGTTGTTTAATCCCTTGCGAAAACTGTTGCCGTTAAAAACTTCCAGCTTTGATAGCTATTGTTGAATTTGTGTTGGCGTGTACGAGAAGGTGAAAATGGTTCGGCATTAAACACCAAGCTAAAAGGTCGCAACACGGAGACAGATAACGGTCTAGTTTATTCAAAAAATACAAATAGTTTTGAGGCTTAAAGAAGATGGGCTGTTTATTGTTGCCCCTGTTAAAAACGTGATAGACCTCGCCTTCGGTAAGAAACATTCCAAAAAATAGCGATTTGAGAAATCTTTCACAAGTTCTAGCTGGGTGTCCTACACCTCGAAGTGTAGGACACCCAGCCCCTAGCGTATACCTTTATAAAACGGCCTTCAATTCTATAAAAACAGCCTTACTTTAGCAGTTCAAGCGCGTTTCTTTGCAGAAAAATAAACAAAGCATGAACCAACAAACACTAACTGTCCACGATCAACGGAGACATGACCTCGACTGGCTGCGGGTCATTGCCATCGCCCTTTTACTTTTCTTCCATACGGGCATGTGGTTCAACCACTGGGGTTGGCATGTGAAGAACAGCGAATTGAGCTATTCATTTCAATATTGGATGGTATGGTCGCACTATTTCAGAATGCCGCTGTTGTTGTTCATCTCGGGGGCGGGCACGTATATGGCGTTGGGTAAACGAACGGCTGGCGAGTTTAGAAAAGAACGTTTTAGGCGTTTATTCATCCCGTTAATTTTCGGGATGTTGGTTGTAGTGCCGCCTCAGATTTACTACGAACGTATCAGTCAGTTTGCAAACTACTGGGAGTTTTATAAAACCGTATTCCAGTTTATGCCATACCCAGAAGGCGGAAGTTTAAGCTGGCATCATCTATGGTTTATTTTATACCTCTTTATCTATTCGCTGATGGCTATTCCTTTGTTGAACCCAGATTATGCAATAGAAATTCTATTGCATAATTGACGAATGAAAATCAACGATTTAGCCCCAAGTAAGAAAACCAAGTTGGTGATTTTCATTGTCAGGGTTTAACCTTGACAATACTGACGGTACCGTCAGTATT
>JADBYK010000033.1 GCA_020403045.1 Cytophagales bacterium | reverse complement strand
GATGTCAAGGTTAAACCTCGTGACGCTTTCGGTCAGAGTCAGACATTTATCGTCTGACCTGACAATGAAAATCACCAACTTGGTTTTCTTACTTGGGGCTAAATCGTTGATTTTCATTCGTCAATTATGCAATGCTGACATTACCGTCAGCATTGCATAATCTGGGTTTAACCCAGATTATGCATTATCATAATTTGCTCTTGGGGAGACGAAAGATTTGTCTGGGTTAACCTCTTGAAGTTTACTGTCAGAGTCAGATGTTTTATCGTTTGACTTGGCTATGAAAATCACCAGATTGATTTATGAAAATTAGTGCTAATTTGTTGATTTTCATTAATCACATTATGCAATACTCTCTTCTATTGCATACTTACAGTTACACGGTTCCGTTATCAAGTCCTATCAAATAGACGGTATATACAATGTAACCACCAAATAATATCGCAGCCTCCCAACGGTCTAATTTTCGTCTGCCCAATGTAAACATAAAAATCAACAACAACACGGTAGATCCCATCAGCACGTATAAATCAAAATTCATCGCTGCATTGTATGCCATGGGGTTAACAACTCCGGTTATACCAAGAATAAAGAAGATATTGAAGATATTTGACCCCACTACGTTGCCGATTGCGATATCTGTGTTTTTACGATAAGCGGCTACGCAAGACGTTGCCAGCTCAGGCAAAGACGTGCCAGCGGCAAGAATCGTTAAACCGATTAGTTTTTCCGATAGCCCATATGCACGTGCAATTTCTAATGCATTGGTTACTACCAATTGTCCACCACCAATAAGCATGGCTAAACCTAGAGTTACCATGCCTATGGCTAAGGGCATACTATAAATTTTAATAGGTTCGCCTTCTTCCAGATCAGTGTTGCGGCTCATGGTTCTGTAGATGTAGAAAATAAAACCAGCAAAAAATGCCAAAAGGATAATGCTATCTATTCTGCTTAAGCTTCCAGCGCCTTCTCCACCCCATAGCGAATCATTGACAAGAAGAAATAGAAGTCCTGCCGCCAACAACGAAAGTGGAACTTCATACTTCACCGTGTTGCGTTGCACAACAAGGGGGTAAATCAATCCAGCGATACCCAAAATAAAAAGCAAGTTGAAATTGTTGCTCCCAATGGCATTGCCAAAGGAAGCATCATTCTTTCCATTTAGTGCAGAGAGCAAACTCACAATCAGCTCGGGCATTGAGGTACCAAAAGCGACTACCGTTAGGCCAATGGCCAAGTTGGAGATACCGTACTTCTTGGCGACCGATGACGCCCCATTAACAAGAAAATCAGCTCCTTTTATTAAAACTCCAAATCCAAGGAGCAAAAGTAAAACAGGGATCAACATAGGTATAGGGGTTTGGTAGTGTAAATTAAAACCATTTTTTGAATTTAAAATAGCGAATCATAGCAATTACTATTAGAAGCATGAACCCCATCACAATAGGGTATCCGAAGGGCGAATCAAGCTCAGGCATATTCCAGACCGATTTGTCGGTATGAAAATTCATTCCATACACACCAACAATAAATGTCAACGGCATAAAAATAGTGGAAATAACGGTCAGTACTTTCATTACCTCATTCATACGAGTATTAAGCGTATTGATGTAAATATCCATCAGACCTGATGTTAGATCTTTGTAGGTATCGAGCGAGTCAATCAGGTGGACGACATGGTCGTATACATCAGAAAAGTACCGGAAGTTGCCAGGTTCAATAAATCCACTGTCGTCTTTCAGTATTTTGCTCATTGCATCCCGCAGGGGATACAGGGCTTTTCGCAAAAAGATCAACTCTTTTTTGAGGGCTTGAATATTTTTAAACTGTGTCTCAGTGGAGTTTTTGTAAATCTCATCCTCGATGGTTTCGATTTGTTGACCAATGGCATCCAGCACATTGTAGTAATTGTCAACAATGATATCAACCACGCGATACAATAAATAGTCTGCCTTCTTTTTCCGAACCCTGCCCTGGTCGAGCCGAATTCGATCTCTCAAGTTTCCGAACAGGTCACCTTCTTTTTCCTGAAAGGACAGCAGGTAATCTTTTCCAAGTACAAAACTGATTTGTTCATAGTCAATAACTCCGGCATCAATGCGATAAAGCATCTTCAATGTGAAAAAAAGAAAATCATCATATTCTTCTACTTTTGGTTGATGGTCGCTGGTGATGTCTTCTACCAGCAGGCTATGGAGGCAGAAGTGATCGGCCAGTTTTTGAACGATTGACTTTTCATGAAGCCCATCCAGATTGATCCAATTGACTTGATTTAGTTTAATGTGAGCGATGAGTTCTGAAATGGGCAAATCTTGGTGCATGCTGTACTCTTTCTCGTCATACTGGATGAGCTCAAGAATTACCTTGCTGTCACTGGGGCGAGGATCGTTTGGTTGGGCTACGAGTTTTTTCTTTCTGGCCATACGCTACAAATTTTTCATCACCAGTAAGTGGTGCAAATTGGCCATGGTAACACCAGCTGCGTCAAAGCGTTCTTTGATAGCCTTATTTAGATCGCATTTTAAGTCAAACCCATCATTAGGGTCTTTGGCCCAAACCGAAGCTCTTAAATGTATGCCGGAGTCCAAGAAAGTCATCACGCGCACCATAACCGGGTGTTCGCCACGTGCCTTTTCAGTATCCGTTCGGTTGTCAATATAGTAACGGTGTCGCTCGGCTTCTTCCTGAATGATCTTGATCGCTTGATCAATGTTCGAGGAAAGGGAAATGGCAACTTCCACAAACATGCAGGTTTTTTCGTCAGTTATGGTGGAGTTGATAATGGTTTCATTGCTAATCACACTATTGGGAATGATCACCCTTCGGTTTTCGAAGTCTTTGATGGTGGTGTGCCTCAAATTAATGTCTTCCACATCGCCCGTGTAGAGTTGCCCAATTCTAACGCGGTCACCTACGCTGAAAGGCTTAAAGATCACCAGGAAAAATCCACTTATGATGTTTGAGAAGGCGGCTTGCGAAGCGAAGCCAACAATCGCAGCCAAAACCCCCGCACCAGTTAGCAACGTTGTGCCCAAGGTGTGCAGGGCGGGGATGGATCTGAAAATTACCACCAACGCTACGAAGAAGAGTATAAAATCCACAGCATTTTTGAAAAAGTTATAGCGGGTGGGGTCAACTTTCAGCTTACGAGCAGCAGCCCTAAAAAAACGGCCTACCAGAAACCGTAAAATTCGGGAAACAACAAATGTCACAATGATCACCGACACGATGAATATGACCTGTTCCCAATATTTATTAATATACAACATTGCCTCTAAAATAGTGAATTGTCTATTGGATACCACCCACCTTAGGTTTTTTATTGATGGCATTTTAAAACCATGGTCGTCTACTATCTACTTTTCTGTAATATTGTGTTAATGTCTTTGCACCTCGACCACATTAAGGCACCGGTTGCCGTTGAAATGGAAGAATTCGAACATAAGTTTCGGGCTTCTATGAAAACGAAGGTTTTGTTGCTGGACAAAATCATGACCTATATTGTCAAGCGAAAAGGGAAGCAAATGCGGCCGCTTTTTGTGTTTTTGAGTGCCGGTTCTTGCGGAGTGATTAATGAATCAACTTTTCGTGGGGCTTCGCTGATCGAATTGCTTCATACGGCTACACTTGTTCATGACGATGTGGTTGACGATTCAAATTACAGGCGCGGTTTTTTTTCTGTCAACGCGCTTTGGAAAAATAAAATTGCAGTGCTTGTTGGCGATTTTTTACTTTCCCGTGGAATGGCTTTGTCACTGGACAACAAAGATTATCATTTGTTAAGCATTGTGAATACGGCAGTGCAACAAATGAGTGAAGGTGAGTTGCTCCAAATGGAAAAAGCGCGTCAACTCGATATTGATGAATCAATCTATTACGACATTATTCGGCAAAAAACCGCTTCTTTGATTGCCTCGTGTTGTGCCGTTGGGGCTAGTTCCGTGGCTGCTGCTGATGAAGTGGTAATGCGGATGCAGCTGTTTGGTGAAAAAGTGGGAATGGCCTTTCAAATAAAAGACGACCTTTTTGACTATGGTGAAGACGAAATAGGTAAGCCTCTTGGCATCGACATCAAAGAGAAAAAGATGACACTTCCCCTCATCCATGCTCTTTCAAAAGCGGGTTGGCTTGAAAAGAGAAAAATTATCTCCATTGTAAAAAACGAAAGTGAGAAGCCAAAAAAAGTGAAAGAGGTGATAGAATTTGTAAAGAAGTCGGGAGGAATTGAATATGCAAAAGAAGCGATGAACCGATATTATGCAGAGGCCTTGGATTTGCTGAAAGAATTACCCGATACTGCCTACCGCAATTCTCTGAGTGAGTTAGTTAAATTTACTATTGAACGAAAAAACTAACGCAGCTTTATTTTTCCGCGTCACACCTCTAGCACCGCATAGTCTTTCACACTAGAAAATATAGCTTCTTAGTGCCACGGGGAAGTATTTTTGTGTTAGATACCCTCAAACCAATAAATAGTTGCACCGAATCTACTGCGAGATGTGCAACACTGTAACGAAAGACCGGATTTGCGTATCGAAGATCAAATCAGGATCCCTTGGCCGGCTGACTTTTCTTCATCTTTTCAAATTTCTGTTGCTTTGACAGAAAATCGTCTAGTTTGTTGACGGGCAGTTTCTTAGCAATAATTTTTTTCTTGTCATCTAAGATATATATGGTGGGCGTTGTTTCCGAATGATACATTTTCGAGTAATGCTCCTTTAAGTACGTTCGTGGGCCATTTACTGTAATCCATGGGGTTTTAAATTCTTTCATGAAATTTTTCATCTTAACCATACTGGTGTCCGAGGATACTGCGTACACCTCAAAGTTGTACTGCGCCTTACTCTTGTTGTAAAATTCTACCAGTTTTGGTGTCTCTTCACGGCAGTGGCCACAATCCGGATCAAAAATGAAAAGGATGGTATACTTGTTTTTGATGTCGTACATCGACCTTGGCTGTAGGTTTTGGTCTTGCATGATGAGGTTAGCTCCTGTGCGCCCGATCATACTGGTGCGAATCCTATCAGCATAGTCTTTCATACTTTTCTTTATGGAGGCAGCAGCCCAATAATTCATTTCACCTGAAGCCCAGTAAGTATCATTCAGCCGCACGAAAACCTCGTCCAATCCCATAATTTCTGGCGCTTGGTAGATCATCATCAGGCTGAAAACCATATACTTATAGGTCTCCTGATTTTTCTTGGCTTTCTCTACGATCCCATTTATGGCCTTCATCACACTATCTGGCGTTGGAACAAATAGCTTCTCCAAATACTCCTTTACTTTTTCTTGATAAAATGGACGGGGAAGTCGGATCATGGCGTCATCGGCCAAATCCAGATTGTCAAAAAAGTGTTGTCGATAGTACTTCAACTGGTAGGTAGAGTCAATTGACCCATCTGCCTTTTTTGGCGGATTGGGGACTTCGATTTGCTTTGTCACTTTTAGTAGACGTGCCGTTAGAGTCGTTGGATTCTTTTCAATCAACTCATTTTGATAGGCCATCACGCGATCATTGATTTTGGAGAAGGATGCTCGGGCATCTTTCTTTTGATCTTCTGTCAGTGTGCTGTCTCTCAATACTTTAATCAAAGGTTCGGCTTCGATACTCTGCTGTCCTATGAAGTGAAGATTGTCAAAAAACAGCTTATTATCTTCATCATTTTTTACCACAATAGTCTTTAGGTAATCTTCAATTTTTAAAGCATCCGTAGGGTTGGCTGTAGTTTCAATAGTGAAGAACTTGTTTTTCCCGACCACAAAGTCAAATAGCTTGTTTTTTCCTAATACAAGATAGTAGGCGCCTTCTGGCAACGCAGTCTTTCCATCAAAATGAAAAGAACCCGCCTTGCTCTTTGCAGTATCGCGTAAAACGGTGTTTTCTCCATAATAGCTCCCTAGATAAACGGTGGTGTCTTTCCAGTTTTTTATCTTAAAATCAATTCGATAGCCATTTTGAGCATGGGCAAATTGGGTAACAGCTAAAGCAATGAAGGTGATGAGTAGGCGTTTCATTTGTTATCTATTGGTTGACAAAGTTCAGCATATTCACCCGAACGTACAATGGCAATTAATCCAGAATATGCATTCGGAATGCATATTCTGCCCTTCGGGTTGACGAATACTGACATTTTATTGTCAGTATTGTCAAGATTAACACTGACAATGAAAATCATCAAACGGGCGATTATTCTAAAACAGAACAATCAGGATGATTTTCATTCGTCAAGCAACGCCATAGTTAAGTCTTGTGAGTTTTTCGTGTTAATAGGCCAAGTAATACGTGGGTAACAAGTCAACTTTTAAACTATTTTTGCAGGCGTTTAAAATGTCACTGACCGTAACCAATCTTTCCAAGCAATATGGCCAACAATTGGCTGTAGACAACATTTCTTTTTCTGTGCAGCAGGGTGAGATTGTTGGCTTTTTAGGCCCTAATGGAGCAGGCAAATCGACTACGATGAAGATGGCGACCAGCTACTTGCCACCCACATCGGGAAGTATAACCATCAACGGGCTGAATGTAGTGGAGCAGCCGATGGCTGTTAAGCGCATTATCGGATACCTTCCTGAACACAATCCTTTGTACTTAGAAATGTACGTGCACGAATACTTGCAGTTTGTGGCGTCTGTTTATGGGTTAACAAAAAAGGAAACAGTAAAGCGGGTGGGAGAGATGATCGAGTTGTGTGGGCTGACTAAGGAACAGAACAAGCGGATTGAGTCGCTTTCTAAAGGATATCGGCAACGAGTGGGTTTGGCGCAGGCATTAATTCACAACCCCCAAGTATTGATTTTAGATGAGCCCACCTCGGGGTTGGATCCGAATCAGATCTTAGAAATCAGAAAACTCATCAAGCAGATAAGCGAACAAAAGACGGTTATCCTATCTACCCACATTATGCAGGAAGTACAGGCGTTGTGTGATCGGGTGATTGTTATCCATCAAGGAAAAATTGTAGCCGATGATCTATTGAAAAATTTACTTTCTGCAAGGAGGGAACAGGTCGTTTTCGTGGTGGAGTGGGATGGAGCTGCACCGTTGTCGGCAATTGAATCGATCAATGGGGTAGAAAAGGTTGAAATGGATAAACACCTCTGTCGGATTACTACTCAATCCAGTGATGAAGTTCGAGCAGCCATCTTTCGGTTATCAGGCAATAGCAATCAGGCCCTACTTTCGTTCAAGGTGGAGGAGAACACGTTGGAAGATATCTTTCGATTATTAACGATTACTTCCGCTGCGATATGATTCACGTTTTCAAAAAAGAATTCAACGGCTTTCTCCATTCGCTCATTGCCTATTTGGTGATTGGCATCTTTCTAACTGCCATCGGGCTGTTGATTTGGGTTTTTCCGGAGACCTCTGTCCTTGATTACGGATATGCCGATTTAGATACCTTGTTTTCAATGGCGCCTTATGTTTTTATCTTCCTGATTCCAGCCATCACCATGAAGAGTTTTGCGGAAGAAAGAAAACTGGGTACACTTGAGTTACTGCTAACGAAGCCACTGACCGATTGGGATATTGTATTGGGTAAGTTTTTTGCCGCGTTTGCGTTGGTAGTGGTCGCTTTGTTGCCCACCTTGATTTATTATTTTTCGATCGTCACGTTGGGTAATCCTGTTGGAAACATTGATACGGCTGCAGTAGTTGGTTCTTATGTAGGTCTGCTGTTTTTGGCGGCCATTTTTTGTGCGGTTGGAATTTTTACGTCTACGCTTTCAAATAATCAAATCGTGGCGTTTTTGTTGGCTGCCTTTTTCTGTTTTCTGTTGTATACCGGATTTGATTCACTCTCATCGTTTGCCGGAAGTCAAGCCCTGCTGGTGAAGCAATTTGGTATTCTGTATCACTATGAGTCGCTTGGCAAAGGGTTAATCGACACAAGAGACATTATCTACTCGCTAAGTACAGCAGGGTTGTTGTTACTGTTTACAAAAGTGGTTTTGGGAAGCAGACTATGGTGAACTGGAAACAAAGTAAAAAAGTGGGAGATTTGCTTTTGGTGGCAAACAGTATTGTGTTGGTTTTGCTTATCAACGGAGTAGGGCAGTTTTATTTCTCACGCATTGACCTCACTCAAGAAAAAAGGTATACCATAAAGCACGAAACAAAGGAACTCTTAAATAAATTAGAAGATGATGTTTTTGTGGAGGTCTTTTTAGAAGGCGACTTAAATCCGGGGTTTAAAAGGTTTCAAAAATCGATCAAGGAAACGTTGGATGAATTTCGTATTTATTCGAACAACAAAATCAACTTTGTTTTCACGGATCCAAATCAGGCGGCAGGTGAGAAGGCACGCAATGAGTTTATGAGCGACCTTGCTGCAAAGGGAATCAGTGCGATGAATGTAATTGACACAAAAGACGGGCAACGGATTGAGAAGTTTGTTTTTCCGGGCGCGCTGGTGTCAACTGGAGGATTTGAAACGGGCGTTATGTTGTTGAAAGGTAGCCGCACCCAAGGGGCTCAAGAGACGTTGAATCAATCCATAGAAAATGTTGAGTTTGAGTTGGCGAATGCTGTTTATAAATTGGTCAATTCAAATCGAAAGAAAATAGCATTAGTGAAAGGACATGGGGAATTAGATAGTTTGCAAATAGCAAGTTTCAATAGTGCCCTTTTGGAACAATACGATGTTTTTCAATTGAATTTATCAAACAAAAACACGGTTCCCGATTATCAAGCATTGATTATCGCAAAACCTCGTTCTGAGTTTTCTGAGACTGACAAATACAAGCTTGATCAGTATCTGATGCGCGGAGGCAAAATATTGTTTATGGTCGATCGGTTGGATGCCAGTATGGATAGCGCCTCCAGCGAAAATTACTTTGCTTTTCCGTATGAATTAAACTTGGAAGATCAGTTGTTTAAGTATGGCGTTCGAATCAATGCGGACTTGGTTCAAGATCGTGTCTCAGGAAAATACCCCATCATCGTGGGCAACGCGGGCAATCGTCCACAAATGATGCAATTGGATTGGCCTTTTTTCCCCTTGATCAATCAATATGCCGAACATCCGATCACTCGAAATCTGGATGCTACTCAAACAAAATTTGTAAGTAGTGTTGATACCGTAAAAGCCGCGGGAGTTAGAAAGTTTCCGTTGATGTATTCGTCTCCGTATTCGAGAAAGTTGACAGCCCCAGTCAAAGTGGGAGTGAATGATTTACGAAGACAAATAAAGGAAGAGAGCTTTCAGAGTGGTAAGATTCCTATTTCTTATCTGCTCGAAGGTAGCTTTACTTCGTTGTATAAAAATCGGTTTGCGCCACCCGGAATAGATGCTGCCGGATTTAAAGAGCAAAGCGTTTCTACCAAGATAATTGTCATCGCGGATGGTGATATAGCACGGAATGATATTAATCCGCGTGAAAATAAACCAATGCCTGTCGGGTACGATCCGTTTTCAAAATACACGTTTGCCAATCAAGACATTTTACTGAATATGATGGCCTACCTTACGGACGAAAATGGATTGATCAAAGCGAGGAACAAGGATGTGAAAATCAGGCCACTGGACAAAGAAAAGATTCGCAATCACCGATTCTACTGGCAGGTAATAAATATTGCGTTGCCATTGATCGTCTTGATTTTGATTGGGCTTATGTTGACCTACGTGCGCCAGAAACGATATGGACAATTTAAATGAGCAGCGGAATGACTAGAAATATTAAACTGCTGATTTCTTTGATTTCACTATCAGTGTTGGCAGGTGCCATGTTTTACTTTACTAATCGGGATACCTCGGGCATTGATAAATCTATTTTTGAAGTTGTTGATCAAGATCGGATAGATCGGGTAACTCTGACTTCGCAAAAGGGAACAGTGGAGTTGAAGTTTGATGGAGTTAAATGGAAGGTTAATACTGCTTATGATGCCGATCGCCAATTAATTACCGTGCTTTTTGCCACCGTTGTGCAAACGCAGCCAAAACGTAAACTAACCGGTGCCCAACGAGATTCGGTATCGAAAAAAATGTCACGGGATGGTGTCCGTGTTTTGCTTTTAGAGGGTGAGACCCTCAATAAGGAATACTTAGTGTGTGGCAATGAAGAAAAAACGGAGACCTATTTTCAGCTAGCAGGTGATGAAGCCATTTATCTAGTCACCATTCCGGGGTATAGAGTCTACGTGGCATCCATTTTCGAGTTGGGCGAATCGGGGTGGAGGGACAAGGGCATTTTTAATTTTAATTGGCAGAATTTCAAAGAGCTGAGAGTCCATTTTCCCAAGCAGACTGATCAGGATTTTTCAGTTTCTCTGGTAAACAATCTTTTTAGCATTGCCGAGGTATCCGTAGCGGATACCACGAAGTTGAGTGGCTTTCTGGAGTCGTTGTTCGAACTTCAAGCCGAGCAAATACTCTCAAAAACAGAAAGTATTCGTTACGACAGCCTTTTAAGCGGATATCCAGTTGTGGAGTTAGCCATTCAGGATATCTCAAAGAAAAATATTGCATTGAAGATTTTCCCCCCTCAAAAAGGAAGTGGGGTAATCGTTGGAAGAATAAATGATTCTGAGACTGTTTTGCTTTCTCCGAGGGCTGCTGCGGCTGTGTCGAGAGGGCGAGATTTCTTTGTAATGAAGTAACCTCGCTATCAACGAGTTGGTACAGATAAGATACTTAAGATCCCATTTTAAGGATTGGTTTTTCTTTATAACTTTACAGCCCTTTACAAACACAAACCACTGATTCTGATGAAGTTCATTGTAAATTCCAGCTACCTGCTAAAGCAGCTCTCCAATATCAATGGGGTAATCACCTCCAATCCGGTTGTTCCAATTCTTGAGAATTTTTTGTTCGAAATAGACAAGAGCAATCTGACCGTCACGGCTTCAGACTTGCAGACATCCATGATCACCGAGATCACAGTAGAATCAAAAGAGAAGGGAAGCATTGCGGTACCTGCTCGGATATTATTAGATACGTTAAAGAATCTGCCTGATCAACCTGTCACTTTTTCAATAGACGCTGCCTCGTACAGTATCGAAATTAGTTCAGATAACGGGCGTTATAAGCTGGCAGGCGAGAATGCCACCGATTTCCCTAAAGTGCCGGCTGTTTCCAATGATTTTTCTGCAGCCATTTCTTCAGAAGTATTAGCAAAGGCGGTGAACAACACCATTTTTGCTACGAGCAGCGATGAACTTCGTCCGGCTATGACTGGTGTGTATGTAAATCTGGGAGAAAAGAATACCACGTTTGTAGCTACCGATGGTCATCGCTTGGTTCGCTACCGTAGAACCGATATCAAATCGGATAACGGAAGCGCTATCATTATTCCACGCAAAGCATTGAATTTGTTGAAGGCAACACTTCCTTCAGAAAATACAGATGTGAGTATTGATTTTAACTTATCGAACGCATTTTTCAAATTCGGAAACATACGCATGATCTGTCGTTTGATTGACGAGCGTTTTCCCGACTACGAAAATGTAATTCCAGCTTCGAATCCGATTAAAATGACGATCAGTCGTATGGATTTACTGGGGTCTCTAAGACGTATTTCAATTTATGCCAATAAAACAACGCACCAAGTAAGATTGAAGATAACAGGTAGCGAATTGGTTGTGTCTGCCGAAGATTTAGATTTCTCGAATGAAGCAAACGAGCGCCTATCGTGCGAACATGAAGGAGAAGACATCGAGATTGGCTTCAACGCAAAGTTCTTGATAGAAATGCTGAGCAATGCCACTGCGGATCAGATTAAGTTGAATATGTCGGCACCTAATAAGGCCGGGGTGATTACACCTTCTGAAAAAGATAAGAACGAGGATATTCTAATGTTGGTGATGCCTGTGATGCTGAACCAATATGTATAGAATTTTTTTTAAATAGAATAGTGAAGAGCCATACGATTCGTGTGGCTTTTTTGTTAATTAGGGTGGTAAGTGATGTTACTTAGGAAGTAGGCGTCAGACCGCTTGGAGCGTTCAGATGCCTTTGAACTCGAGACAGCTTTCACGAACATCAGGTGGTAAAATAGTTAGTTCAAAGATGTAATTTTTAAAAATGGCTGTCTTCGATATTCACCCCGATATTGCACAAGCAAAAACAATCTCCACAGACTTTTATCTTGACCCCCACTTTTTCAAAGAGTCTAAAGAAAAGATATTTTCGAAAAGTTGGCATTTTGTAGGCGATGCTGATCTGGTGAAAGACAATGGTTGGGTGACCCCTGTAAGCTTGTTTCAGGAATTTTTGAACGAGCCTCTTTTACTTTCGCGAGATAAAAATGGCGACTTACATTGCTTATCCAATGTGTGTACGCATCGGGGTAATCTGATTGTAGACAAACCATGCAAAGTAAATGATCTCCGATGCCGGTATCACGGAAGAAGATTTGAACTGAACGGAAAGTTCAGTTCTATGCCGGAATTCAAAGAAGTAAAAAATTTCCCAACAACAGCTGACGATCTTGTAAACCTACCTGTTCATCAATGGGGAAAACTTTTATTTGCTTCTCTCGATAAAAAATTTAAGGCTGATTTATTTTTTAAACAAATGGCTGACCGGGTTGCCTGGATGCCATTGAATGAATTTGTTTTTCATCCCGAGCTATCGAAGGATTATTTGATTGATGCGCACTGGGCCTTGTATTGCGAAAATTATTTAGAAGGTTTTCATATTCCCTTTGTCCATGCTGGCTTAAATTCTGTGATTGATTATGGAAATTATTCGGTGGAACTTTTCCCCTATTCTAGTTTGCAGTTAGGGATTGGCAAACCGGGAGGATTTAATTTTGATTTGCCGGCTAACTCGCCTGATTATGGAAAAGATGTGGCGGGCTACTACTTCTGGGTGTTTCCCAACATGATGTTTAATTTCTATCCGTGGGGATTGTCGGTAAATATTATTCAACCTATTTCAAACAAAAAAACGAAGGTCTCTTTTTTAACCTTTGTTTGGGACGAAAGTAAGCTGAGGCAGGGTGCAGGGGCAGACTTGCACAAAGTTGAACTAGAGGACGAGGAAATCGTTCAGAGCGTACAAAAAGGTATTCGTTCTCGTTTTTACAATCATGGGCGATATTCTGTTACAAGGGAAATGGGTACGCATCATTTTCATCGTTTGATTGCTGAGTTTATGAAATAAATAGTACCAGAATTGGAACTTTGAAACGCGATAGACTATCTGTTATTTGACGGTCGCAACGTTTCAAAAACGGTAGGATCTACTATGAGCAAGATGATTAAGCCAATTGAAAAAATTATCATTAGAAGCAAGTAGCCGACAATGTAAACTCCGATCCCCTTAAAAAATGATTTGATTTTTGATTGGTAATCAAACAGGTCAGAGTAGGCGTATCCAAAATAGACCAGTGATAAAACCGTAGATATGCTTACACTTAAAAAAGTGCCAGTTAACTTATGGAGAATCAAGCTAAAAACGCTTAGCCAATAGACATGACCTTGTATATAAAATGGCAATATGGTGTGTTCAATATAGTTTAGTTTACTTTTTCTGAAAAAAATATACCTCGAAGTAAAAGCTTGCGCAGGAATAAAAAGAAAAGTGACAAGTTTTAAGTTATCTGACATGAACTGAAGAATTGCTTCGCCAACTTTTTCCTGACCACTTCCCGCTTTGGGGGGTGTGAAGTTGGCGGCCTTGCTACTGGATCTCATAAACTCAGTGATAGACACATCCAGCAGACTCGCCACCAGGTAAAGCAGTGTGATCATCAAAAAGAAATAACCAACGGGCCCATAATATTTCACCCGATTTCCATCAATAAATAATCGTGATGCCTTGCCCGGCCGAATAGTTAAATCTCGTAGGGTATTGGGAAACATCCCATCAAATCCATAGATCCTTGCCCAGAAATCGTTCCAGCCTTCTCGAAATGTAATTCGCTTTACGCTCGTGCGCTGGCCGCAATTGGCGCAAAATTTACCCGCAGTCTCTGCCTGGCAATTGATACACTGATTCATTCAGGTAAGATAGTTTGGTGTTTACTTGGTAAGTTTATGAAAAAATCTTCAAAACTTTCACTTTTGAAGATTGTTCTATTGCTTTATTGAATGCACTTGCTGTCCATGAAAAATGCCAACTTCACCTATTCATTTGTAGTTCTGATCGTATTTCATTTCGTTGGATTTTGTGGTCTGTTGTCGCCATACAGCAACCTGTTCATGTTGCTCACGCCATTCAATTTGATACTATCCGCTTTCTTGCTTTGGCGCCATCATACTACCGCACTAAAGCCATTGGTCTATTTTTTCGCGTTCACCTTTTCGCTCGGATTTTTTGTAGAGTACCTGGGCGTAAACTTTGGCTTTTTGTTTGGTAGTTATTCGTATGGGAACACGCTCGGGATAAAGCTTTTTAACGTACCCATCGTTATTGGACTTAATTGGATGCTGATTATCTACAGCGTAGCCACTGTCCTAGATCGTATAGCTATTTCAATAGTATCAAAGATTATCATCGGCTCTTGTTTGGCCGTTTTCATGGATTGGCTGATTGAACCGATTGCGATCCGCTATGATTTTTGGAGTTGGGAGCTGGGGGCAATACCACTTCAGAACTACATAGGATGGATGATTACTTCATTAGTTATGCTCGTTGCCTATTATTTGCTCAAAGTTGAGTCAAAAAATCGCCTGGCGTTGCCATTGTACATTGTGCAAGCTAGTTTCTTTGGCCTCCTTCAGTTGGCACATTTTGTTCTTGGAAACTAAAACTTGTCGGGGAGTTGAACGATCCGTATGACAATCTCATGCGGATCTCCGTCCTTGTCTAACAAATTGAACGTTACCATCGGATTATCGCGATTGATATTGGTCTCTACGTGCACGATCTCGTTATTTTGTAAATGCTTTTCTAGTTCTTTTTGTACTAGAAAAAGTGCATTGGCCATATCGACTTCAAGCGGACTTGGATTGTAGGAATCGGTCTTCATTTTCTGTCAATCAAAATTTGGATTCAATATTCAAAATCAGCCTTCGCCAATTTCAAATGGCCGAGTAGGTTACCACTGAATCAAAGCGGAGGCCCATGTAAAACCACTTCCAAAGGCAGCCAAACAAAGTACGTCATTTTCTTTGATCTTTCCCTCACCCCACGCCTCGCTCAATGCAATCGGGATGGAAGCAGCAGTCGTATTACCATACCTCATGATGTTGTTGTACACCCGATCATCGGAAAACTCCAATTTGTGTTGGATGAATTGACTGATGCGCAGATTAGCCTGATGGGGTATCAAAAGAGTGATGTCCTCTTTGCTCATTTTGTTAGCTGCCAGTGCTTCCTGGATTACTTCCAGGAAACGAACTACCGCATGCTTGAAAACAAGACTTCCGTTCATGACCACTTTATAGTGTGTCGTGTCAAGTATTTGCTCGGGCTGCCTTTCCTCTCTGGATCGGCTGCTTCCCGGATCTCTGACGTATAACTCTTCAGCAAAATTTCCATCTGAATGCAAATGAGTAGAAAGTATTCCAGGTTTATCAGACCGTTGCAAAACAGCCGCGCCCGCGCCATCGGCAAAAATCACGGCAGTATTTCGTCCTCTGGTAGTTGCATCTATTGCCGTAGACTGTATCTCAGCCCCAACAACCAAGATAGTTTTATACATGCCCGTTTTAATGAACTGATCGGCAACCGAAAGGGCATAGATGAATCCTGAACAGGCATTACGTATGTCAATGGCCCCAATACTTCCGTCTAACCCAAGTTCGCGCTGAAGTAGGACGCCAGATCCTGGAAAAAAGTAATCAGGGGTGATGGTAGCGAAAACAATAAAATCAATGTCTTTTTCTGTGAGATTAGCGCGTTGCAAGGCAATTCTTGAGGCCTTAGCGGCCATGTTGGCCACGGTATCTTTTGCGGGATCTATCCATCTTCTTTCTTTAATTCCCGTTCGTTCAATGATCCACTCATCGGTAGTGTCCATTATGGTAGTGAGGTATTGATTGGTGATAACGGCCTCAGGAACATGATGTCCCACACCTACAATTTTAGAAGAATGCATAACGTGCCTTTAAAATGAAGGCGAAGTTAAGGAATTGTTTCCTAATGAGCGTTAGCCGTTCAATAAAAGTTAAAAGTGCAAAGTTGAAAGTCGGAAGGCTAGTACTTTGCACTTTCAACTTTGCGTTGCTAACTCACCCTACTTTTTCACAAGCCCTTTTGTGTTGTCATCCGAATGCCGGTCAATCAACTTATGCAACGGATCGATGCCTGCCTTGCGTGGCTTATCCTTTACGTTGATCGTAAACGTATTTTCCTTCTGGGTGATCTTGTGTTTCTTCAAGTAGAGCAGGCTGTCCTTACCAGCTTTATTTTTTCCATACACGCCAATGTCAATCCAATCATTAATGGCAATGGATGACTCTAGTCCGGTGCTATCAGCTCTCATTTTTTCGGCTGATACTTTTAACGTCACTTCAAATTGGTCTTTGGCTTTTTCCACATAAGTGGCTTCTGTTGCCTTATTCTCAAAGAGTGTGATGGTTTCAAACATATCGTGAATGATACTTTGTAAGCTGTCCGGAGTCACTTTTTTGATTTCTTTTAGCAAGTCTGCGGAAGTAGGGTAGGGCGCATCTTTAAACCTCCAGGTGGCGTTGTATCTTCGAAAGGCAGCATTAACACTATCTTCTCCAATGTAGTCTTGCAAAGCAAAGAAGATGAGTGATGCTTTTTGGTAATGAATATACCCTTGTCCCTCTACAAATTCAAGAGGCTGTTCTTTCTTACGTTCAAACGCACGTCCACCTAAGTAACGATCTAGTTCATATTTCAAATAGCGCTCAAGAATTTCCGGTGTGAATTTTTTCTTCAACACCATCAACGCAGAATACTGCGACATGCTCTCCGACAACATGGCATTTCCTTTTACGCCAGCCTCCATCACTTGATGACCCCACCATTGATGTGCCACTTCATGCGCGGTTACGTAATAGACATAATCGATGTCTTTTTCAGGATCATCGATCTTCGCTATGAATCCGATCCCTTCTGAGAAAGGAATAGTGTTAGCAAATGATTGTGCGAAACTTGCGTAGCGAGGAAACTCCATGATTCGCACCTGACGGTATTGGTAGGGGGCAAAGTTCTTGGAATAATATGCCAATGCATCTTTCATTCCCTCCATCATTTTATCCAGGTTGTATTCGTGGCCGGGATGATAGTAGATTTCTAAATTGATATCGTTCCACTTGTCGCGTTTTATCGCATATCTTGCTGATACTACTGAATAAAAGTCGCACATGGGTGCGTCCATTTTATAAGAAAAATAATTCCGCCCGTTTTCCTTCCATTCTTTCTGCAGGTAACCTGGCGCGATGGCGATCTGATCGCCTTCGGTGCTGATCTCCATTTCAAAACGGATATGGTCGGCATCATCGCCAAACAAACTTTGCGCTAAACCTCGTGGGTCGTTGCGCTCCATCATCCGCTCCTTTTCTTTTAGCTTCCGCTTTTTACGTTCGTCATCATCGCCTATTTCGAAACCACTGTTATAGCCGAGGGTGGGAAAAAAGGCAGTGTTGTTGAAAAACGTTCCGTTAAACACCACGTTGGTGTTGCTTTCTCCTTGTTCAAAGCCCTTCGTATCGAAAGTCACTTTGAAATTCATTTGAATGCTGTCACCAGGATTGAGTGGGCTCGCCAGTTCATAGACGTAATAACGGAATTGTTCCAGATTTTCCTTCACTTTCGCCTCTCGATTGAACTTCACATAGTTAATGATCAACTGATTATCTATGCTATGTTGTATGTGAATGTCTTTGATCGCTTGATCGGTTTTATTCTTCAACCAATAATATCCTTCGGCAACAAAATCGCGGGAGTAGGGATAGATGTCAACTTTTAATTTAGTTTCGACAATTCTAGGCTGCGAAACGAATTCATATTTTTTTAACTTTTGTTCGTACTCTTCTTGGAGGTCTTCCTGGTCATCGGATTTAACAAATTTGTTGATAATGGAAGTGTTGTAGTAAATGTAAAAACCCGAAAAAATAAATATAGCTAGTACCGAAAACGAGAATATAAGAAAAGAACGGTTTAGGCGAAGTTTCCCGGTTTTCCAACGCATTTTCATGACTGCTTCCGAACCTCTTACAGAAAAAATAACAGCAATGGCAAAAAGAAACATGGCCAATGCAAACCAATACACTTTAAACCATGAGAAGGGTGGCACGTAGTGGCCATACACGTTCATGTCTGAGAATGTTCCCAGTGTTCCACTTGCAAATCGCCATAAGTTATGCTCCAGACCAAGTTCACCCATCACTCCGCGTACAATGAAAAACAAGATGCAAAGCGCAAAGCCCAAAAACTTATTATTAACAAGTACCTGAATGAAAATTGCCAAAAGTGTATAAAGAACAAGAAGGGTTAACGTACTGGTGTAAAGTGTGCTAAAGTAAATAGGAAGCTCAAATTTGAAATAACCATATGATGCCTGTATGATCACGCCACAAATGATCAAGACAAAAAGCATGATGAGATAGATGAATACCATCCCCATAAATTTTGATAACAGGCTAACAAAACTTGGCATCGGCATCGCATCGATAATCAAATTAAAATTCACAGCACGCTCTTTCCAAACTAGTTCTCCTGAATAAAAAATAGCAATGATGATAAAGAATAGTGTAAAGCCATCCAACAACCCGAGTACCGAATACGTGGTAGGGTAAGAACTTGTTCCATACAATTGGTTCATGTTAAATGCGTTCACCACTAATAGCAACATACCCGTCAGCAGAATTGCCAAGAATGGGATTTCTTTTATAACAATCTTAAAATTGAAAATAGATAACCTTATGAATTGCTTGATGTAGGTACTCCAATTGATAACTTGATGCACAACAGGAATTAGCACATCTGTTTTCTTAGGTTTTTCCTTAACGGTGGATGGTTTTCTTTTGATAAGAGAGTTTCGCACTACATTAAAAGAGAACCCATAGTAAGTGACTACTAAAGCGAGAGCACCAAAACCAACCCAAATCAGGCGGTTGTATAACATGATGCCTTCCAGTGGAACAAGCATCGTATTCTTTTCTGCGGGAGTCCAATAGCGAGTGACATAGTCAAATGTTTGAGAACCAAAAGGGTCAAGCAAGGCTGCTGTTTCTTTCCACTCAACGTCTGCCAAAAAAGAGGCAGCAATGCTATACAGCACTAAAAGAATAATTCCTTGGGTATAAATAACAATTGTTTTCCTGCCGAGCGCACCTGCCATAAAGAACAGTGAGCCCATGATAAACAAATTGCTTACACCATAATACAAGAAGGGTTGGAAATAAGCCCACGCATTAAACGGAAGTATTTCTTTGGTTTTCCAATCTACTTCCCAAGGCACATATTTACCCACAGCAAACCCGGTCATTAAACCCATCCAAATACCACTGAAGATAAGCAGCAGCACCAAAAACGATCCTCCAAAGCGCCCAAGTAAATAATGAATCTTTTTCATGGGCGTGCTAAACAGCAGTGCTTCCATGTTGTGATCAAAGTCCCTCACGATGGCAACACCCATGATGGCCGATGTAATCATCATGAATGAAAAAATCATTGCATTGGTGATGTTGGCAATCGCGAATGGTGAGTTGGCTTTGATTTGACCGGAAGCTCCGCTTACACTGACAATTGGACTTGCCACTACCCCAAACGCAATGAGGAAGATGATGGCAAAATAAATATAGTTAGCCGCGCGATTTTTGCGATAGCTCAATTCGAACAAGAATATTTCTTTTAGCATAGCAGTATTGGGTTAGGCTACTATTTTTTCAGTGGCATTTGAACCGAACACATGTGAGAAGTAAACATCTTCTAAGTCGGCTTGCATCTTTTCAAAAAAGGTCGAATCAGGCTGAACATCACTCAACACGGTGATCTCCGGTCGGCCAGCGATCAAGCGCTCTGAAATCATATTGAAATTTTTTCGATAATCCTCCAGTTCTGCTTTTGCGATTCGCTTGCTCCAAACTTTACCCTGTACCTCTGCAATTGCATCTAACGGACTGCCCTTGTACAATACTTGTCCTTTGTTAATAATTGCCATATCCGTGCAAAGTTCCTTTACATCTTCTACAATGTGGGTCGAGAGAATGACGATTGTATTTTCACCTAATTCAGAAAGCAAATTCAAAAAGCGATTTCGCTCAGCCGGATCCAATCCAGCTGTTGGTTCGTCTACAATGATTAGTTTTGGGTTAGCCAGCAACGCTTGTGCTATACCAAATCGTTGTTTCATACCGCCTGAGTAACCACCCAGATTTTTGTCTTTGGCTGCCCATAAGTTCGTTTTGTGCAAGAGTGCTTCTACTACGGCTTTCCTTTCTTTCTTATCCACAATACCTTTCAAGACCGCTAGGTGATCCAACAAGGTCACGGCATCTACTTTTGGATAGACCCCAAACTCCTGTGGCAAGTAGCCTAACGTTTTCCGCACCTCTTCCTTCTGAGTGAGTACGTTGATGTCGCCTAGTTGAATCGAACCGCTGTCTGCCTCTTGAAGCGTGGCGATGGTTCGCATTAGCGAAGATTTGCCTGCGCCATTGGGACCAAGCAAACCAAACATGCCTTGGTTAATGGTTAAATTGATATCTTTTAGTGCTTGTACTCCGTTGGAGTAGGTCTTGTTGAGATTTTGGATGATGAGTTGCATAGTAAAAATTTGTGGGGTTTTATTAGCAAAGGAGAAAATACGAGATGGATAGCATGGATAAAAATAGGAATTAATACATGGTATTTCTAAAATGAGAATGAAAAGGAGAGTCTAAAAAACAAGTTATCTGAAGTTTTTACAAACTGGTAAGCCCCGTGCCGGTAAAAAACGGCAGCACCCAAACCCAAATAAGCGATATCGGCATATTTAAATCGTAATAAGTTGTTGAAACCGGTGCCTGTTTCAAAAAAACCTTTGTCAAATGGTTGAAGCGAAACGGACGTGCTTGCATGCGCACTCGCATTTGCTAACGTACCAATACCTGCGCTATGGTAGATGAGCCATTCGGGCTTACTGTAACGTGAATTAATAAGAACGTTGCCAAAATTATGGTTAAAGAAAACAGACCCATATTGAGAGGTGGCAAATTCATATAAACCCATGGTTTGAAAAAACTCATCTACAAAAATATTATCTACCTCCTTAGCACCCCGGCCATTGTACAATTTGCCATAAGGTGCAATTCCATCGACCAAGCCCGCGTGAACCGATAAATGCGTTTTACCTTTTGGTCTATATTTGAATTGAAATCGCGAGGAAAAATCAAAACGCTGATATCGGAAATTCTGAGCTTCAAACAAATTGACGCTGCGGGAATAAGAAACAGAAACCATGGGCCATTCACGCCCAAGTAGCACTTTTTTTCCTGCGAGCTGCATGAAGTTTTCACCACCCGCATAGCGAATGGTGGTTCCCACTTCGGCAATACTAAATACGGAAAAGGCTTCGCCATTAAGCTGCAAAGAATAGTTGTAGGTAGGGCGAATGTCGTTTTTTGAAATAAATCCACTGGCATGGATTCGGGGTAATAGCCGGTGTGTAATCTCTCCCCGAAATGCTTCGATGCGATCGTATTGCGAACTCACCAGCCTACGGAGGCCCTCATAGGGGTTTGTAAAATCGCGCTGTATATTGGTGTTAAAATATCCCGTTTCGTAGATGTCTCTAGCATATTGCAGCGAAACAGAGAAGTCTTTGTTAGGGTTAATATTGAAACGCAATTCTCCGCCATACTTCCATTGTTCATCTTTAAATCCATAGGCTGCGTATCCACCAACTCGGATCCACTTTGAGAAAAGATTGCTGGTGTAAATGCCAGCTCCCAAGCGAAAGCCCTCATACCCGTTGATATGCATTAACCGGGTGAGGTCTAATTCGAACTGGCCTATTGGAATAGAATTAGTTGCAAGGGCTTCCATTCCTTTCTCAAACCAACTAAACTTTTTCATTACGGAATCCATTGTCACGTAGGTCTTGCTTTCTTTAGTATCCAATGGTTCAGTTCGGTATTTTTCTAGGTTTGCAAGGTTGATTTCTGCTGAAGGCGGTGACAAATCCACTTTAATATCACCAAACTCAGACTTATTCAACGGTAAATTAATTTGAATATCTTTCAAGAAGCTGCGATGTTGTGCAACGATGTGACTTCCGTATCCGCCAAAGTTAAAAAAGTCGATATCTGTGTTAAGTTGCACGGGAAACCACTTTCCATTAATTCGTTCATAGTTTTGTTGGATACGAATTCCCGTTAGTGCTAATGAATCTGATGATGACGCGATAATGTTTTTTATTGCGTAGCCATTGGTGCTTATCGAAACCATTCCCTTCAATCCTGTGATCAATTTACCTTTTCTCGGCTCATATTGAATCACGTAAACCGTATCATTTTCAAAAAAGGTAGTGTCGGTTAGGTAGAAATCGTAGCGGTCTTCTGAGTTCTTGCTGATGGGATTAAGGAAATCTTTTCCTAAGAGAGAAATATTATCGCTGTAAAAGGAGAACGGCTGGTAATCGGTGGCCACGTTTGCGAAAAGTGGACTTTTGAACCCAGATGCTTTGAACCCAATGAGTATTTCCTTTTGCCTGTCGGGATTGATTACTTTTTTTTCTGTTACTGACTCAGTCATGAAAAAGTACATCCTACTTGTGAGGCTGTCCCATGCCAATAGATCTTTTTGAGTTTTTGTTTTTGTTGCGCTTGTATTTCTAAGACTGTCCGATTTTCGCTTATACTTCTCATTCATTTCAGTGGGGCGAAGGATGAATTTGTTGTAAGAGTTGTATTGATAGCTCTGTAAGTTATCTGGGTTGTGGAGTGATTTACTTTTTACTGCGTTTCGAATAATCCGAAAAGCCGGATTTTCTTCCGCAAAAAAAGTAAGCTCACTTAATACGGTTTCGCTCGGCTTAAGCCGAATTGTTTTTGATTTCTTAAAATAGCTGACTGGTCGACTAACTCGCTGGTAACTCACATGAGAGATTAAAATCATGCCGTTATAGTTCTCAGGTACTCGCAAACTAAAGTTCCCTTCAATGTCGGAAGTGGTACCTCTTATTCCATCTGCCAATGCGATATTCGCAAAAGCTATCGCCTCATTTTTGAGGCTATCTACAATTTTTCCGGAAATAATTTGACCATTTGCAAAGCAAAAGCCGAGAAGTAATGGGAGGACAAAGAGGAACTTTCTCATGTGGTCGATGCTAATCAGTAACTTGTTCTCCTTTAAAATTACGTGGCATACGTTCGATTGATGTTTTTTGTTACACGATTCAATATATTTCTAATCTTTTTTCTAAAATTGGCGTGTTGACTTTAACAAATTCAAAGAAAATGTTGAGAACGTACGACCATCACATCGGTTGAAAACGCCACCATGGGATATATGTAAGTTGTATCCTCCTTTTAAGCCAATTGCAATCAGCAAAAAAATAGTCAGTGATTGGTACGATGAATCCGGAAACTTGAGATCACTTTTCAGGCGCGCAGCGATGATACCCAACAGAAAAGCCAACACCATCGGGGAAAGAAGGCTGAGAAAAGCAGAGCTTAAATCCATGGGCAATTTTTGATGAACATACTACAACAAAACTGTTTACAAACTGCTAACTGAACCGATAAGAGCCAACGTTTTCTATTTGATAAACTGAACTTTATTTTTTGTGAAGTTTTTTAAAAATTTCCAGGCACACCCACGCATCAGTGGCGGCATAGCTGATTTGTTTTTCGTTAAGGGTGTCGGCTTCCCAATTACTGGTCTGGGCACTTTTTGAAATTCGAAAGCCCAACAAAAGGGCAGTTAACTTTTTTACACTTTCCACCTCTAGGCCAGCCTCTTTGCTGAGGTGAGCGAGTTCAACAAATCCGGCAGGATGATAGTGATGCAGTTTTTGAAGACCTTTGATGTCATCCCGCAGTGCAACTCCTGCTTTTAAAATAGATTCGTTTTCCAAAAAATCAATGATGGGTTGAGTCAAACCCGTTTCATTGAGCCTGATCAGGTAGACTTTTTCAGGCAGCGCTATTTGTAGCAACGCCACTTTGTTAGAATGGCCACTCACAAAAACGGGTTTTGTTTCTGTATCAAAACCCACCATTTTATGTTTGCTTATTTCAGCAAAGGCTTTTTCAACTTTCTCGCGGTTGGTGATCACTGACACTTTTCCTTCAAAAGCGCCCAGCGGGAGGTCGTTGATCTCCTCGTTGCTGATGGTTGTCTTATTCGGTAGGTGCGTCATCCAACCTGCGGATTTTGTAATTCAAGTAAGCCATAAGTACGGTCATCATAGGGCTGATGATACAAAAGAAACAATAGGGTGCATAGGTCCATGTCGAGATGCCCAGCACTTTTGATTGTGTTGCTCCACAGGTGTTCCAGGGAACCAAAACGGAAGTAACGGTACCCGCATCTTCTAGTGTTCTGCTTAGCAATTCAGGGTTGTAGCCGCGCTTCCGATAAGTGTCCGCAAACATTCTACCGGGCACGGCAATGGCCATGTATTGATCGCCTGCCGTCAAGTTGAAGAAAATACTAGTGACGGCTGTTGAGGCAACAAGCGATCCGGTAGAGTGTGCCCATTTGATAATTTCTTCCACGATTCGTTTCAGCAAACCACACGATTCCATTACACCCCCAAAAATCATAGCACCCAAAATCAACCAAATGGTATTGAGCATACCGGCCATCCCGCCAGATGAAAGCAGCTCACTGATCATCGCGTTGTCTGTTTGTATGTTGATCGATAGTGCTAACGATTTCATGACAGCTACGAAGGATGATTTTACAGGATCTCCGTTAATACCGGAAACTTGGGCGATAATCTGGGGTTGGAAGATGATTGCAAAAATTCCGCCTAAAATGGAGCCGACAAGAAGTGCCGGAATAGCTGGCACTTTGCGAACAATCATGAACAGCACGAGTGCCGGCACTAAAAATAAAATAGGATTCAGGTTGAAAGCATTATCGATAGAAGTTAATACGGCATCTGTATTCACAACTCCGGCTGTGTCTAGCGTAAAACCCCAAACAAAGAAAATGATCAGTGTGATGGTGAGCGTGGGCACTGTTGTGATCACCATATACCGAATATGGGTAAACAAATCCGTGCCGGCCATCGCGGGGGCTAAGTTGGTGGTATCCGACAGTGGTGACATTTTATCACCGAAATAGGCACCTGAGATCAACGCTCCTGCGATTACACCTTCGTGGATACCCAGCGTTTTTCCAATGCCAAGAAGGGCAATGCCCACCGTAGCAATCGTTGACCACGAGCTGCCTGTTGCGAGAGAAACGATGGCACAGACAATGCAAGCTGCAAATAAGAAAAATGTGGGGTTCATTATCTTAAGTCCATAGTAAATCATGGCGGGTACGATCCCGCTCAATAGCCATGCGCCAGAGAGCGAACCAATCACCAACAGAATCAGCATTGCGCCCATGGCTGAACTGATGCTTTTGACGATACTAATTTCAATTTCTTCCCACGAGTGGCCTAACCTCCAGGAGACAATACCCGCGACAGATGCAGCAAGGACCAGTGCTATTTGATTAGGACCGTCTGTTGCTCCAGACCCAAAAACGATGACGTTGATTGCCAAAAGAATTACAAGAATGAAAATGGGAATGAACGCGTGAATTAGGGTTGGCCTTTTGGGTTCCGTCATGTGGGTCGTATTATGCGGTTAAGGTAAGAATAAGTGTTGAAGTTTTAATAGCATCAAATTTTCGGGTGTACGACAGTTTTGCTTAAGGTGGATAGCTCAATGGTGTACTTTGTGCAACCTTTGAGCATTTAGTGGTTTGCATTTTTACCACAGGGAACACAAAGAAACCACAAGGGTCACGGAGAAATGCAAAACTGTCGTACACCCAAATTTTCGGTCACTCATTCAGATTGATTTTTATTCATAACTTTTCGCTCTAAACACGATTTATGTTAGATACCGCCAAAATACTTGAAAAAGCAAAGCATTCTGCATTTTACCTGATGTTACTAAACTGGGGCCTGTACCGCATGGTACCCTTCAACAAGCCGCATGGTTTTCGAGTTGTTGAAATAGATGACTTCCGGTTAAAGACATTGATGCCTTACAAAAGAAGTAACTTCAATCATATCAAAGGCTTGCACGCGTGTGGGTTAGCCACTATTTCTGAGTTTGCGACCGGATTCTTGTTGCTGAATGCCTTGGGTCAAAAAAAATATCGAATGATCTTACAAAGATTAGAGGTAAACTATTTGTATCAAGGGAAAATGGACGCATTAGCAGAGTTTGTCATTTCCAAAGAGTGGATAGATGAAAAAATAGCTGCTCCCCTGAAAACGCAAGATGCGGTGATTGTGCCTTGTGAAGTAAAGGTGCATGATGTAGAGGGCAACCATTTGACTACCGCCATTGTCTATTGGCAATTCAAAGAATGGAGTAAAGTGAAAACAAAAGCTTGAGAATTTTCTAATTTGCTTTAGCTTTGATTTGTAAATAGTTATTTTATGAGAAAAATAGATAACCTTCTTTCGGAGTATGGCGAAAGTCATCAGAATCCCACCAACAAATTGATTCACTGGATTTGTGTGCCGTTGATTTTTTTTAGTTTGATGGGATTGATTGCCTCTATACCCAGTGGTGTTTTAAGCTCAGTATTTGGGGAAGGGAGTATGTATGCCAATTGGGCTGCAGTTATCTTAGCCTTGGCCTTGATCTATTACATGACACTTTCTATCCCGTTGACAATTGGGATGCTCTTATTTGCGTTGGCCTGCCTTTTCTTGATCAATCAACTTGTTCTCCTAAATATTGCTCCGCTTTGGTTAGTAAGTCTAGGTATTTTTGTCGCTGCATGGATCGGACAATTTTATGGCCATAAAGTAGAAGGCAAGAAACCTTCATTTTTCAAAGACGTGCAATTCTTGATGATAGGCCCCGCTTGGTTGATGCACTTCATCTACAAAAAGATCGGGATGCCTTATTAGGGAAACTGCTCAAGGGAGTAACAACAAATTTGATGACAGACTATCCTCTTGTTACCGTTCTTTGTCTTTGCTATAATCAGGAAAAATTTGTCGAAGAAGCCATCCGATCAGTTTTCACGCAATCGTATCCCTCTATCGAGTTGATCGTGTTGGACGATGGAAGTTCAGACAATAGCGTTAAAGTAATTTCAGGGTTTCTAAAAGACAAACCGTCCGTTCTTTTCCTCATCAACGAAACCAACCAAGGCTATACCAAATCGCTGAATAAAGCGTTGAGCTATGCCACTGGTGAATTTATAGTTGATCTTGCCGCAGATGATATGCTAATGCCGACTCGTGTGGAGGAGGGCGTAAGTGCACTTATAAAAGCAGGTACAAAATTTGGCGTTAACTTCTCTGATGCGGAGATCATCGCTGAAGATGGCCATTTCGTGGGTGTTCATTCTGAAAAATATCCCCATCAGTCCATACCCCAAGGGGATGTCTACAAAGATATCGTGAGACGTTATTTTATATGTCCACCTACAATACTGTTCAGAAAGTCAGTGATTGATCACTTGGGATGCTATGATGATTCTCTGGCTTTCGAAGATTTTGATTTTTTGGTGCGGGCCGCTCGCGATTTTCACTTTTGCTACACACCTAAGCCACTTATAAAAAGGAGGCTGGTTGACCAATCCATGTCGCAGAAACAATTTAGAAGGGGAGATCCTCAACGGGTGTCAACATTTCGTGTTTGTGAAAAAATAGAAAAGATGAATAAGACAATTGACGAACAAGAAGCGTTGAAAAAACGCATACGTTATGAATTTCTCTTGTCAGTCAAATTGGGTGATTTCAATCTGGCTGTCAAATTTGTTTGTCTCTATTTTCGATTATCTTCGCCCAGCACCATGCTCAGGTAGTTATCATAGCGGCTGCGCGCGATCGTTCCTTTTTCCACTTCTTTTAGTACGGCACAGGCAGGCTCGGCTAAATGCAAACACTTCGATCCGAACTTACAGTGATGTCGAAGCTCCCTCATCTCAGGAAAATAGTCTGAAATTTCTTGTGGTTCCATTTGTACCAACCCCCATTCTTTTATGCCAGGCGTATCAATAATAAAAGTATTCTCATCCAGCAAAAACATTTCTGCAAAAGTGGTGGTGTGTGTGCCCTTGTTTGAAAACTCTGAAATCTCGTTAGTGGTTTGTTGCAGGTTTGGTGAAAGACGGTTTAATAGTGTAGACTTGCCCACTCCGGAATGACCCGCTACGAGGGTTACTTTGGTTTTGAGCAGCGATATCAAAAAAGTCAAGTCGTCTTCTTGTGCAGATAAAGATTGGGTGATCACATTCAGTGAACGATACAACGTAAGTAGTTCTTGTTGTTTTTCTTTCTCCTCTTCGTTCAAAAGGTCAACCTTGTTGAAAAGGATAATTTGCGGAATACGAAAGGCTTCAGCAGAAACGAGGAAACGATCAATGAAACCCAAAGACGTGCGTGGTTGTTTCAGCGTTGCAATGAGCAAGACCTGATCCACGTTGGCGGCCAACACATGAGCGTGACTCGCTTTCTTTACAGACTGGCGGAGGAGGTGATTCTTGCGAGGCAGGATTTCATAGATTGCCCCATTGATGTCTTCTTTTTCAAATTGCACGTAATCACCTACGGCCACCGGATTGGTCTCTTTGATTTCATCCAACCGGATTTTTCCTCTCATCCGACACATGATTCGGATGCTATCTTCTCCCAATACCTCATACCAGGAGCCTGTAGATTTTAAAACCAATCCTTTCATTTTTCGCGAAGGATGGTTGAACAATAATCCATTATCTTTTGTGTGGCGCCTAAATTCTCTTTAACATAAGATCTCGTGACTTCGCAGGCCAACAGAAAGTTTTCAGGATGGTTGTAAAGCATTTCGTATTTTGACTTAAACTCTGAGTAACCACCTATTTCAAAAGCACCGCCTCTCATAATCAAGTCGTTTGCTTCCTGATACTTTTTGTAATTCTTATTTCCAAAAAAGAGGGGCACTCCATAACAAGCTGCTTCTAGTATGTTATGTAGGCCATCGCCAAAAGCACCACCTACATAGGCAAACTCGCCATATCGATAAAGTTGAGAGAGTAAGCCAATGTTATCGATAATCAAAACGGTAATGTCAGAAACGTCTCCGCTAACCCTTGAGTAACGAACGGATTTAACGGAGAGTGATGTTTCTATCTTTGTGATAAAGCTTTCTGAGATTTCGTGGGGAGCGATAATGAATTTAAGGTGGTAGCCATTTAGGTTGATAAAAGGATACAACACATCCATGTCCTCGGCCCAACAACTTCCTGCAACAAGTAGTTTTTGATCACCTTTAAACTGCTTGGCAATTTCTATTTCGTCATTGCTTTTTGTGATCTCAAACACGCGATCAAAACGAGTATCCCCGGTCAGCGTAGACTGAAGGTTTAGGCTCGCCAACAGATCCACCGTTTCCTTATTCTGCGCAAAGAAGAAATCAAAATTCCGAAGTGTTTTTCGAAAAATACCCCCATACCATTTGAAAAAAGCTTGAGTTGGCCGAAGGATGCAGGATACGGAAATAAGTGGAATAGATTTTTTCTTGAGGGCCTTCGAATAGTTATACCAAAACTCGTATTTAATAAAAATAGCTAAGACCGGGTTAACAGTTTCAACAAACCTTTTGGCATTTGAAGCCGTATCCCAGGGTAGGTAGAAGATAGCGTCAGCTCCAGAATAGTTTTTCTTGTTTTCATAACCAGACGGAGAGAAAAAGGTGAGTAATAGTTTCACATCCGGAAAGTTTTTCTTCAGCGACTCCATTATCGGCCGGCCCTGTTCAAATTCGCCCAGAGAAGCGCAGTGAACCCAAACCACCCGTTCAGATCGGTTGTCAGAATACTGTTTCAAATGGGCAAAAATACTTCTTCTACCTTTGACAAACTGGGCTGCCTTTGTATTCCAAGATGAAGCAAGAATATAAGCTGACTTCAACAAATAAATAGCAAGTGAGTAAAAAAATTCTGGCATAGAGTTGTAAAAATACCAAAAACGATAGGCTGTATTGGTTTTATTTATCAGATTTGTCTGTTTACTAAAAGTTGGGTTGCCGGATTAATCATTCGAAAAATCATATCTATGAAAAAGTTACAAGAACCTAAATTTCGACTACTCTTAGCGTTGTCGATCACTTTGATGGCCTTTTCATCGCATGCTCAAAATTTAGCGGACATTTCTGAATTTTTAAGGGCGGAGAAAAAGGATGCTTCATCGCTTATCAAGTCTTATGTTACACCTGCCATTAATGCTGTTTCAAATGGCATGACCAGTGGCTGGTACACCACTGGAAAAGCGCACAAAACGTTAGGGTTTGATTTGGGCGTTTCTGTCAGCGCAGTTTTTACACCCTCTTCTGATGAATATTTTACACCATCCTTAAGCTCAAGTACCACATTTTCTAATAAAACCAACCCTTCGCTGGGCGCTCCATCTGTTGTGGGCCCAAAGGATGTGACGGAATATAAATCTACCTATGACCCAGACGGAAGTGGTCCATTACCCAGTCAAACATTCACCCTAAATGGGCCCGAGGGTTTGGATTTCAAAAAGAATATTGGCTTTTCTGCGCTGCCTGTTCCGATTGTGCAATTAGGTATTGGCATAGTAAAAAATACTGATTTGAAAGTGAGGTTCGTTCCTGAACAAAAAACCAATTCGGTAACGTTTAAGATGATCGGCATTGGATTGATGCATGACATCAAACAACATATACCGGGTATTAAGATGATGCCGTTTGATCTATCCGTTTTAGCCGCCTATAACACAGTAAGTGGATCGGCAAGCCTTGTGAGCACAACAGGTGTGGTTAGCAATGATGGTAATTTGTCCTATAGATTAAACTCGTGGGTTGCTCAAGCTATCATTTCGAAAAAGATTTCGGTACTAACGGTTTATGCGGGTGTCGGGTACGGTTCTGTTAGCTCTAACGTTGATATAACTGGAAATTTCAGTGTGCCTGCCAGCGTAGGTTCTGTCAGTGTTAAAGACCCACTTGCATTGTCATTGTCCAACAGCAGCGCCAAAATAACAGGAGGTCTTCGTTTGAAATTCGGTCCGGTTTATTTGAATGGCGACTATACCTTCCAAGAGTATAATGCATTAACGGTTGGCTTTGGATTGGCTGTTCGTTAGTGATGTCAAAACGAATAGAAAAGGCTGTTTATCTTAATTGGCCTTTTTATTTTCCCTTATAATCTGGCTTTCGCTTTTCAACAAATGCTTTCATCCCTTCTTTCTGATCTTCACTGGCAAACGTCAGGTAGAAGTTTTTGCGCTCAAAAGCGAGTCCTTCATCCAACTGTGTTTCAAAGGATCGATTGATGGCTTCTTTGGCCAATTGCACTGCGATGGGCGACATCTGCGCGATTTCTTTGGCTAACTGTAGGGCTTCATACAAATACATTTCTACGGGAACAACTTTGTTCACCAGTCCATAAAAATGGGCTTCATCAGCCGACAAAAATCGGCCGGATAAAATCAACTCCATGGCTTTTGCCTTTCCCACAGCTTTTGTTAAACGTTGAGTACCGCCAGCGCCAGGGATTGTTCCAATTTTTATCTCCGGTTGGCCAAACTTAGCAGTTTCAGACGCGATGATCATATCGCACATCATGGTGAGTTCACACCCACCCCCTAATGCAAACCCACTGACGGCTGCAATGATGGGCTTCTTTGTCTTTCGTATTTGATCCCAGGTTGCAAATCGGTCCATGAGTTGCATTTCAATGGCGGTTTTCTCAGCCATTTCCTTGATGTCGGCACCCGCGGCAAATGCTTTTTCGTTTCCGGTCAAGACGATTACGCGCACCTGATCATTTTTGTCCAGTTGTTGAAACGCGACCAATAATTCGGTCATGAGCTGGTGATTTAATGCATTGAGTTCTTTCGGTCTGTTTAATTCAACCAATGCTACGAAGGGCTCTTTTTGTTCTGTTACTTTGATGAAATCCATAAATAGAAATTAGATTCCTCAAAGCTAGTGAATCCTTTAAAAAGAAAAGCCCCCTCTCGTTTGAAGGGGCCAGACTTAACCAAAAGGTGATAAACTATATGTACTATGCGAGATTAAATACAGGCCAAATATTCGAAGTAACCTCCGCTAGCTGCTATTTTTGAGCCGAAAATATCTATTCATGAAAGTGCTTTTTGTCTGTTTGGGTAACATTTGCCGATCTCCCCTCGCTGAAGCGTTATTCAAAGCAAAAGCCCAGAAAATGGGTCTTTCGAATACCTTTTTTGCAGATTCTTGTGGCACTGCGAATTACCATGTTGGGGATAGTCCAGACCCTCGAACGGTCAAGAATGCCCGGGGGAATGGCATTGAAATAGTTCACATTGGGCGGCAGTTTTCAAAAAGAGACCTTACTGATTTTGATTGGATTTTCGCTATGGATAAAGGCAACCTTGAGATTATTTTAAGCTATACACAATCGGAAGCAGAGCGCTCAAAAGTCAAACTAATACGCGATTTCGATCCCGTCAAAAGTGGAAATGTTCCGGATCCCTATCATGGAACGGAAGATGATTTTCAAGAAGTCTTTCTAATTCTCGATCGCACCATCGATCACTTGCTGGTGAGCCTTACCAATTAGTTCTACATTTTCACCAGCACCTGTAAAGTGGATCTGGATGATTGCTCCAAAATGACTCCCTTCATTGTTCGGTAGGCGGAAGAAGTAATGGCATCGTAATTCTTTATCGTGATTAACGTCAGGTTGGCATTGTAGTATACTTCAAATTGTTTGCTCAACACATCAATTAGTTTCAATACTTTACTTTCTCTATAATCGATGCAAAACGAAAACGAAATCGCGGAGTTTTGCATGACGTTGATTTTTAGATTGAGATCCGACAATGCTTTTAGAATGGTCGTCATCTGCGTTTCATCAACAAATGTGTAGTCGGTGACTTTACATGAGATCAGACATTGATTTTCCTTGTAGACGATCAGTGGAGGCAGGTTGTCCACGCGGCATTCATGAATTTTGGTTCCGGCAACAGTGGGGTCGATAAAACTTTTTACCAATAGCGGAATTTGTCGATTGGCCAATGGCTTTATTGTTTTGGGATGGATGACAGACGCACCAAAATAGGTCATCTCGGCAGCCTCTTTGTAGGGCAATTCATCAAACACGAGAGCGGTGGGGATGCGTCTGGGATCGGCACTCATCACACCTGGCACGTCTTTCCAAATGGTAACAGACTGCGCACCGAGACAACTTCCGTAAATGGCTGCTGTAAAATCAGAACCTTCGCGCCCTAGTGTAGTCGTTTCATTTTTTTCGGTAGAGCCGATAAAACCTTGCGTGATGATAAGTTGATCAGTTGTGTTCGCTAAGGCAGCTATATTTTTTCCGGTTAGTGCCCAATCCACTTTTCCTTCTCGAAAGGTGTCGTCTGTTTTAATGTATTGCCTGGAATCTATCCACAATACATTCGATTTTTTGTATTCCAAATACGCAGTTAAAATCAAAGAAGAAATCAATTCGCCAAACGAAACAATCTGGTCGTAGACATAGTCAACTTCACCTTGCACTAAAGCAACATCGTTGAGTTTTAAAAATGAGGTTTCTATCTCTTTGGCAAAATGTTCTCCTTGAAAAAGTTCATGGCACACGTTAAGGTGATACGTTTTAATTTCTTCTAGCTCTTTTTGAAAGTCAGCGCGGGCGAATGCGAGTGCTGCAATTTTTTCCAATGCATCGGTCGTTTTGCCCATGGCCGATACGACCACGATCAAAGGTTCCTTCGCATGGGACGAGATAATGTCGGCAACATTCTTTATACGCTCAGAATTCTTAAGCGAAGCCCCACCAAACTTAAAGATATTCATGCTTTTTACTTAATTTCAAACGATTGCAGACTATATTTGTGAGCCTAAAATTAGCGGGATGTTCCGACTAAACTATAAATCGTAAATCTAAAATCGTAAATCCTAGATCCAATCATGGAAGCCTCCCGAATTGCACTGCCGATTGGCACCGCCCTCGATCGATTCATCAAGAATAATCAGTTTCAATTCCAATATGCCAGTGGCGAGTTGTCTCAGCTATTGCGCGATATCGCGTTAGCTTCAAAAGTCGTAAACCGAGAAATCAACAAGGCAGGTTTAATTGATATCATGGGATCGATGGGCTCACAAAATTCAACAGGGGAGCAGCAACAGAAACTCGATGTGTTGGCGAATATCCGCTTTACGCGTGCCCTAACGAAAGGGGGCGAAGTGTGTGCATTGATTTCAGAAGAAACGGAGTCGTTTGTAGATTTAAGCAATGATGGAAAATATGTTATTGCCATTGACCCATTAGATGGGTCATCAAACATTGATGTGAACGTATCGATTGGTACGATTTTCTCAATTTACAGACGGAAAAGTGAAGTAGGGCTCCCGATCAGCGATGCCGATATTTTGCAAACAGGTGATGAACAAGTTGCCGCGGGCTACATTTTGTATGGATCTTCGACCATGCTCGTCTACACAACGGGCCACGGAGTGAACGGATTTACCTATGAGCCCACACTGGGAGAATATGTACTTTCTCATCCTGACATGACCATTCCGGAAACCGGAAAGATCTATTCGATCAACGAAGGCTCTGCCAACTCGTTTTCGCAGAGCGTCAAGTCGTATATTCAATACTGCAAAGACAACAACTACACCGCCAGATACATCGGCTCTTTGGTTGCTGATTTTCATCGAAACCTATTGAAAGGAGGGATTTATGTGTACCCCGCCACGGCTAAAGACGTGAATGGCAAACTCCGGCTAATGTACGAATGTAATGCGCTGGCCTTTATTGCAGAACAGGCGGGTGGAAAAGCAACAGATGGCAAGGGGCGTATCATGGAGATAAAGCCAAAAGACCTTCACCAGCGAACACCTTTTTATGTGGGTTCAAAAAGGATGGTCGAAAAAGCGATCGAGGGAATCTGATTCTAAAACCTAGGCTGTTTTTTCGATTTCGACTTTTGACGCAGCTTGCTCGAATACTTCTGGCGCGACTTGTGTCAAAATACCATACCATTTCACCAATTTTTTGATGTCAGATACGTACACACGATCTTCGTCAAATTCGGGAAGAACTGACTTCAAAAATGATTTCAATTTCGCGTTATCTGATTCAGGTGTTACCCCAATTTCACTGCCCAATTTTTTTTTGATAGTTTGTAAAACCTCCTCAAGTTGCACCGTGCCCTCTTTGGTGGTGGTATAAATCGATATCTCGCTCAACACAGATAGCCGTTGCGTTGCACCTACAACCAATTTGGTTTTTGCTTCATCCATTGACTCGAGAATGACCCCGCCTTTGCCTGGTTTCAAAATCTTAAATAATCCACTTTTTCCGCTGATAGACGCGATATCCTTAAGCTCCATGCATTTTTAATTAAGTGGCAAAACTAATCAATTTCGTTGGTGTTCGCGATGGCTTGTTCAATAAAGCCGAGTAGCTTATCCCTGCCTGATTTTTTTTCGGAAGAGGTGATAAAGACCGGGGGCAATTCTTCCCAAGATTTCAAAAGAGCCGATTCGATGTTGAATTTGGATTTGCCCAATTCCGACTGTTTCAGTTTATCTGTTTTTGTGAGCACAAGAGCAATGGGTAGCTCGTGCTTACCCATCCAATTGATAAAATCTAAGTCAATGCTTTGCAGTGGAAGTCGCGAGTCAATAAGGATAAAAGTGCAAAAAAGATTTTGTCTGTTTTCCAGGTAGCTTTCAATCATTTTCCCAAAATTCCAGCGATCTTCTTTGCTCAATTTCGCGTATCCATAACCGGGTAAATCGACCAGAAACCACTCTTGATTTATGATGAAATGGTTGATTGTCTGAGTTTTACCAGGGGTGCCGGAGACCTTCGCCAGTTTTTTTTGCTCAACCAACATGTTGATCAACGAGGACTTGCCTACGTTGGAGCGCCCAATAAAGGCAAACTCCGGCTTTGTCGTTTCGGGGCATTTTTGGTAGTCGGTATTGCTAATAATGAACTCTGCCGACTTGATGACCATGTCTTAAAGTATTTATTTAAGCGCAAAATACTAATAATGTAAGAAGCGTGTTAGTTATGGATTCATTTGCCTGCTTTATTTTCAAAAGGATTTTACTAAATTGCCTCCTCGGTCATGGTTTTTTCGATCGTAAACCATTTTTTGATATGTATAGCCTTGTAAGGATACTATTTTTTTCGGCTTGTTTCTTTTGTTTTCTGAATCCGATGTTCGGTCAGCAAGAACAGGATAAGGAGCTTGCAAAAGAATACATGCTTCAGGCGGAACTCACGCTAGAAGGTAGCAAAGCAGAGGATGACGCCAAAGATCAGATGGTTTTAGCTGCCAACCTGGATACAACCTTCATAAAGGCAAATTTTGGCGCTGGTGAATTGTACTTAAAAACCATTGGAAAAGAGCTAGCGGTAAAATACTTTTTGCGTGTATACCGCCAGGATGCTGACTATCGATTCGACATAGAGTATCGGATTGGTATGAGTTATCAGTACGGATTGGAGTTTAACAAAGCCATTGACTTTTACACCCGCTACAAAGACAAATTGACTAAAAAGCCAAATTATCAGGGCAAAGATAAGGTGGATATGAAAGACGTGGATCGAAGAATTACTGAGTGTAAAAACGGAAAAGAATTTGTTGCGAGTCCAAAACCCTATTCAATTGTAAACATTGGCCGAGAGATCAACTCAGAGTTTGAAGATTTTGCGCCTATTCTAAATGCCAGCGAGGACGAGATTTTTTTTACAACCCGAAGAAGAGACGGGAATACTTATGAAAACGTAGCGGAGGATAACAAACCTTATGAGGATATCTTTACAACGACACGAATCGGAACTACATGGCAGAAAGCAAAGAACATAGGGCCCACGTTGAATACCAAATTCTTTGATTCTAGTCTTGCATTTTCCCCCGATGGGACTACGCTTTTTGTGTACAAAGACGATGGTGGAGGCGATATTTATTTTTCTGAACGAAAGAAAGATGGCTCTTGGAGTTCGCTAGAAGCATTGCCTGGTGTTATCAATTCTTCGTATAAAGAATCTTCGATTTCAATTACAAAAGATGGAGAATTGCTTTACTTCGCTAGCGAACGGCCCGGTGGTTTTGGTGGTTCAGATATCTATGTTTGCACAAAGGACAGCCGTGGAGAGTGGTCGCGCGTGAAAAACCTAGGGTCAGCGATCAACACCGAGTACGATGAAGATGGACCATTCATTGACTACGATGGGAAAGCACTCTATTTTAGTTCGCGTGGCAGAAAGGGCATGGGCGGATTTGATATTTTCAAATCTAATTTATTGGACAAGGAGAAAAACGAGTGGAGCGATCCGGAGAATATGGGTTATCCCATCAATTCGCCTGATGATGACGTCTTTTTTTCAGGAACAAAAGATGGAAAGCGTTGGTATTATTCTTCGGTACGTGGAGACGGCTTAGGGTATTCAGACATCTACAAAATCGAACCATCGACAGAGGAGAAGAAGCCACCAGTTGCCGCAAAAGAACCGGAGCCCGTTATCGAGCTCCCTAAAGTGGAACCAGTAAAGGAACCGATTGTGGAAGAGGTGAAGCCAAAAGTAGAGCCAAAGCCGGAAGTGGTTCCGGTGCAATATGTTGTAAACGTGGTGGACGCTGATTCAAAAAGTCCATTAGATGCGAAGGTGAGAATGCAGGGATTAAAAGATAATTTGGTGGTAGGTATTGAAAATCTGGCTGAAGGTTCTTCGAAATTCTTGATTGTTGCTACTACGACAAAGGACTATCGTTTGTCTGTTGAGAAGGAGGGCTACGTCTTTCAGACGCTCACCGTGAAAATTGAAGGAGCAAGCGCGAAAGAGAAAACAATCAATAGAACGATCGAAATGAGAAAGTTGTCAGTGGGAGTAGTGTCGATACTGCGTAACATCTATTTTGATTTTGAAAAAGCAACCTTTAAAACAGAGTCCTACTCAGAACTCAACAAGTTAGAAACAATGATGAAGCAAAATACCAGCCTTCAAGTGGAAATAGGAGGGCATACTGACAGTGTTGGCGACAACAAATTCAATTTAGGTTTATCATTGAGAAGGGCTAATGCAGTGAAGAATTTTTTAACTTCCAAAGGAGTTGACACCAGACGAATTAAGGCGGTTGGCTATGGAGAGACAAAACCTTTGGCAAGCAACGATGATGAAGAAGAAGGTCGCCAATTTAATCGTAGGGTGGAATTTAAAGTGCTGGGGAAATAACCTAGCTTGCAGTCTTTAGTATTTATTCCATAAATCCAAATCGCTATTACGTTGGAAGTAGTACCCTACAAAAACGACCCATCAGGCAAAAAGAAGCAGGTGGCGAAAATGTTCGACACTATCAGTGGCAACTACGATTTCCTAAATCATTTCCTGAGTTTTGGAGTAGACATTGGCTGGAGAAGGAAGGCCATTCGACTATTGGAAAAAAGTAGTCCAAAATTAATTTTAGATGTAGCGACCGGCACGGGTGATTTTGCGATTCAAGCAATGAAACTAAATCCCGCCCAGGTCATCGGAGTCGATATTTCTGAGGGTATGTTGGAAGTCGGACGAAAGAAACTGGTGGCTAAAAAACTGGATCATGTTATAGAATTGAGAACCGGAGATTGCGAGAATCTGCCCTTTGATAACAATAAGTTTGATGCCATTATCGTTGCTTTTGGAGTAAGAAACTTCGAGAATTTGAGACAAGGATTGGCCGAGATGTTGAGGGTGTTAAAGCCGGGAGGCAGACTGGTCATCCTTGAATTCTCAAAACCGACCGCCTGGTACTTTAAGCCGTTGTACCATTTCTATTTCAAGTTTATTACACCGGCTGTGGGGAAGGCGTTGTCCAAAGATGCTGCGGCTTATACGTACCTTCCGGATTCAATACGGGCATTTCCTGATGGAGAAGATTTTGTTTCGATTTTAGCTGAGTTGGGTTATAAAGATACATCATGCAAGGCGCTAACATTTGGCATCAGCAGTCTCTATTCGGGCGTCAAGTAGCATTCACAGTAATTTTACTGTGTTGCTCAGCAACTGCGCAGGCTCAGTTATTTAAATGGGCAAGGCAGCATAATCCCAACTATGACGACCGGAAATTCAGTTATGGATTTTCAATTGGCATACACTCAACTTCCTACGAAGTAAAGTATTCTAATCAGTTTGTTACAAAGAAGTTTGACACCGTTCATTCTGTGCAACCGCAGTTTATCCCTGGGTTTTCGCTCGGCTTCTTGGTAAACTATCGACTCAACGAATTTTTTGATTTACGGCTGATGCCAAAGGCCGGGTTTTATTCTCATCGACTTACGTATTTCTTTACTAACCGAACCACCCAAGCTCAGTTGATCGAAACCACCATGGTTGAATTTCCAATTTTAGTAAAATTTAAATCCATGCGAAGGGGCAATGTGCGTATGTACATGGTAGGTGGATTTACACCGGCCTTCGAGGCATCTGGTAAAAATGACATTGGCAATTCGTCTGGTGCAATACCCGTTCTAAAAAGAAATTTGAGTGTGGACGCAGGTATTGGTTTTGATTTTTATTTTCCGCTGTTCAAGTTCTCACCCGAGCTTCGATTTTCCAGAGGCCTCGTTGACATATTGGGCGATGAAGCGAGTGTGTACAAAGATCCGCTAAGCCGATTGAACACGAATACGATTGGGGTCTACCTCATCTTCCAGTAGGATACGTACATCCACTTTTTTTAAATAGCAGTTTTACCATCTTGAAAAATAAAATGAATTCAAAAAGAATCGTACTGATCACCGGAGCCACCTCAGGAATAGGAGAGGCCACTGCACGTCTGTTGGCAGCAAATAATTTTAAACTTATTCTGGTTGGTAGAAGAAACGACCGATTGACAAAATTGACGGGCGAGCTTTCTCAAGTCACAGAAGTGATAGCGCTCAACTTTGATGTACGCGACCGCAGTCAAACAGCGCAGTCCATTGGCTCTCTGCCAGAGGAGTGGAAAAATATCGATGTGCTTGTGAACAATGCAGGCAATGCGCATGGGCTTGCTCCCATACAAACAGGAGAGGTAGACGACTGGGATGCCATGATCGATATCAACGTAAAGGGCCTACTCTATGTCTCTAAGCAAGTCATGCCCGGTATGATTGCAAGAAAAGCGGGACACATCCTCAACATTGGCTCTATTGCCGGCAAAGAAGTATATCCTAACGGAAATGTGTATTGTGCCAGCAAATTTGCAGTAGATGCGCTCACCAAAGGTATGCGAATGGATCTCAATCCATTTGGTATAAAAGTTACCGGAATTCATCCCGGTATGGTTGAAACAGAATTTTCACTAGTAAGATTTAAAGGGGATGCAGAGCGGGCAAAATCAGTCTATCAGGGCTTAACACCTCTTTATGCTGCTGATATTGCTGACGTAATTTTGTTTACGGTCACCCGTCCGGCACACGTAGTCATAGCCGACATGGTGGTGCTGCCTACCGCACAAGCGAGTGCTACGGTTTTGAAACGGGAGGTTTAGCCAAACGCAATCTTATTAAGAATCTCCACATCCAATTCGTGCTTCCCATCAAATTCGATAATGGTTGGTGTTAAGTGCAGGCGAGTGTTTAGGTCATGCATCTCTGCTATTTTTTCTATGGTAATAAATTCATCGTGCTTCCCCAGCACTTCAATCACTTCTTTTTTTTGTAGAAGGTGGGTTCCTTTTTCAAAATCCATGTCAGGAGGAAAAAGGCCGGCCCACAAAACTAATCGGTCGAATTCCAGATTGCCATTCATGGCCCATCGCACGGCAGTCGCAGCACCTTGCGAAAACCCTAATAAGGTGGTTTTCACGTGGGAGGGAGGGCGCTCGATAGCTAGGACGGAGTCGAGGTAGTTGGTATAATTTTCAATTTCAACGATTCGATTTTCGCGCGTCATCCACGTAGCCCCGATGCGACCCGCATTGCCAGCCAGATAGAATTTCGACAGGCCTTCGGGCGCTACAATGCAAATTCCCTTTTCACTTAGGTCTTTAAATTTTTGAATAAAATATTGTGCCAATTGGCCATAGCCATGTAGCACCCACCAGACTTGCTTTGTTGAGTCATCAATGCGACCTAGTTTGTAGTAGCGCGCTTGAAAAGCAAAAGTGCTTGTACGTTGTTCCACCAATCAAAAGGTAAAAAAAAACCCTGCACTAAGCAAGGCTCAATTTTTTAGCTGGTCTTGTTTTATCGCTTAAAACCAAGTGCGCTTCCACCACATTTTCCTGAAGAACCATCAAACGTGTATTGGATATAATAAATTCCAGTAGCATTGCACGGGTATGCGATGGCAGAAATAAACTGACCGTTGATTTTGCTGGATGCCACTTTATTACGGTCAGAGTCAAACAGTGTAACTATGATGCCGTCTGTATTTGCACCATTTGCACAAAGGTTGATCATATACTGAGTTCCCTTCGTAAATACGTAGCTATATTCTACTTTTTCTTTTGAACCCCCTTCACCATCTACCTTATAACTTTTCAAAAAGTTAAAGCCAGAGGCCAATTTTGGGATACAGGCGTTCGCAAAATTGTCTGGGTTACACTGGCCAATTAAATCAATGGAACCAGCGCTCATGATGAGCAACGATAGTGTTACGATAAATGCCTTTTTCATAGTTTGATAATTCTGTAAAATTAGCCAATTATTTTGTTTCTGATAGAATTTGTCAACGTTCTAATCGCCTCAATATCCTCACTGGTGACATTGATAGTGGTAGAACTGTTGTCTTTGATAACCGCAACGCCATCAATGATTTCCATAGTAGACTCTTTGTAAGTGTAAGTAATATTGATTTTGTCAAAGGCAACCTTCAATTCGTTCATGTCATTCAATAACGATGCCATATTTGCATCGTCTTTGTAGAACGATAGCAGAAGAACGATCTGTTCAAGGATTATTTTTTGTTCGCCTATTTTCTCCTGAAGCTCTTTATTTTTTGTGTCTTTGGCAGCGACCTGACACGTTATCTGCATAGCTTCTACCCATCCCCCAATGAGCAGCAAAACACTCAGGCTAGCCCGGCTCTGGGTTTGCAAGTAGTGATTAATGCTATTAAAGTTTTGGGTCGTTATCAATAACAAGGAATCGAGGTTTTTGCTGTTGGTTGCCAATCGGCCAATCGTTTCAATATCAAAAAATTGTCCAATATTCAGCCCGTCAGCCAGTGATTTGATCGATGAAAGGTATTTAATGCCGTCCTGATTCTGTTCGTAGATGTTAGTATATCCCAAATCAGTACCAAAAACCCCCAAATTGAGTGCTTTTTTGTAGTTGCTGTTATATTTTGAAAGATTATCCGGAGTGTTTAGCATGCCGGCATTGTATTTTGTCCCCGATTCCTTTAAAAGAACCGAAATCTCCAGCGGGCTTGGTATCTGCTGGAGAATGCTGTTAATAACCTCTTCATCTATGGTAGGCCCGCTTTTGGCAGAATCCAGGCTATTCAAAAAGGCTTGTTCGTCTGGTTTTTTGCCCGTGCCGCAGGCGGTAAAAAACAGGGCGAGTAGTGAAATCAGGAATACTCTCATAACTTATTAATTATCTATACAAAATTAAGAATTCAGCATATGTTACCAAATCTACTTCCTTTTGAACGGAATAGTTACTTTGTTTGGGATATTCACCTTCCCAAATAAGTCAATCAGGTTTCTGAGCCATTCAAAGTACAAAGATATATATAACAATAGGGCCATCATCCAGATAACCAGCAGATTAAACCAATACGTATCAATAGACATTCCTGCGAAGTTTTTTTGGGGGAGGAAAAAGGCGGTTCTGTAGTCCATCGGATTAGAAGGATTGGTTTCCTGAAAGATAGGGTTGATTTGTTGAATGAGTTTTCCGTTGTATTCGAGCAGTCGCTCCTTCGTGTTAATATTTTTCACCAGATCCGCCAAACTTTCATTGTAGTATTTATTCTTTTCGTGGTTGATGTCGATTCCATTCTTCTCATCAAATGCCATTCTTTTTTCGATCAGAGAAACATTATCGTTGTAGATTTTTTGATAGTATTTTCGATAGTCTTCGAAATAATTGGACAGAAGCCCACCTACGATTTTTGAATAATTTGACGGGTCAAGAGCACTAGCGAGGTCGATTTTCTCAAGGCCCATCCGGAAGGGTTCGTTTTTTAAATTCTCATCGATGATCGACAGGTTTATGGCTACCAGTTTCTTGATTGAATCATTTTTTGATTCGAAGTTCTCTAAGACAAATAGATTTCTCTTTTTTAGTTCATCGGCAAGATAAGCCGCCTTGAAATCTGCTTTTGCCTCTTCTTTTTCATACTTAAAGAAAGTGGCTTCATACTCGTTATTTTTAAATTGATGGGTAGCCATGGCTTCATAGGCCCACCGGGAAGTCATCAAATCGGCTACCACTGGTACTTTGCCCTTAGTAGCTATAATCCCATTCAACTTATCAAAATTAAAAAGAAGTCCGCTCAAAATCATTTGAGGAATCAGCAAAAGTGGAATCATCACGTAGACGGTGACGGCAGAGTTGAAAGCAGACGAAATATTTAAACCCAATACGTTGGCCATGCAGGATGTGGTAAACAAGACAAACCAAAATGCAAAAGTCATTCCGTGGATTTCCAGAATTACGTTTCCAATGATGACAAAGGTTAAGGTTTGGATAGCCGACAGAAGGAAAAGAATGGCCAGTTTAGAAATCAAGTAACTATTCCAACTCAGATTTAAGAACGATTCTCGTTTCAAGATCTTTCGGTCGCGGATAATTTCTTCGGCACTGACCGTGAGGCCCATAAAGAGCGCTACAATAATTGACATCAGAAGGAAGGCCGGGAAGTTATCATTGAAGCGAAATAGATACTCTTTTCCACCTGGTGCACTTTTGTACTTAATGATAATCGCGAGAATAGCTGCTAATAAAGGCGCCTCCAGCAAATTAATTAACAAGTATTGTTTATTGCTGAGCTTTGACAGAAAATCGCGGGTAGCAAAAATGGCGGTTTGCTTAAATCGGCTTGGGATATTGAGCGTGCTGGGAGGCTCTTCTTTCACATCCTCAATACGACTGATTTTAAATCGTTCTTTATACTTGTCATGCCATTGGGGCGGAGTAACCTTACGCTTGTTGGTGGGCTGACCATACTCATCTACCACTTTGGCCTCAATAATATTAAAAATCTGTTCAGGGTTTACGTTTCCACAGGTTTCGCATTGGCCGCGATTGCTATCAACCTGGTGGGTCGCTTTTTTAAAGTAGCTAACCGCTTCCACCGGTGCACCATAATAGGCTGGATAACCACCCGTATCCATAATCACCATCTTATCAAACATCTTGTAGATATCTGAAGAGGGTTGGTGAATAACTACAAAAATAAGTTTTCCTTTCAGGGAAAGCTCTTTCAGTAAGTCAATCACGTTTTCTGAGTCGCGAGACGATAGACCTGAAGTTGGCTCATCCAGAAATAGGATTGCAGGTTCGCGAATAAGTTCCAACGCAATATTCAGACGCTTGCGCTGACCACCGCTTATCTTTTTATCAAGCACACTGCCAACTGTTAAATCTTTCCGCTGGTCTAGCCCTAAATTTTCAAGGGTCTCCATTACCCGCTCGTGTAGCTGTGTTTCTGTAAAGGTGGCAAAACAAAGTTTCGCGTTGTAATACAGATTCTGGTAGACCGTTAATTCCTCAATTAAGAGATCATCCTGCGAAACAAAACCAATGACACCTTGAATCTTGTCTTTCTTATTGTGGATATCAAAGCCGTTTATTAAAATTTCGCCCTTAGAAGGCTTTTCCAAACCTGCGAGTGTTAGCAGCAGCGTTGTTTTTCCGGCCCCACTCGCACCCATAATACCAATCAATCTGCCGGGACCTTCTGCAATTAGCACATCTCGCAGCCCAATAGCTCCATTGGGAAACTTGAATTCTTCCACGTTTGCATTAAATGAAAGCTTGGTGGTTTTAATCTCTTCGTTGAAGTTGGCCACGAGATCGCTGTAGTATAGCGCGTCCCCTGCTTGTGTTTTTATAGTGCTTCCATGCGAGAATAAATAAACCCTATTGGATTGCATGATAAATCCATTGAGTATGTTTAGTTCCTCACCCAGGTATTTGGTGAAATACATTTCCACACTGCTGACCCGCATAAAAATCAGATTGCCAGCGATGTGGCCATGTGTATGTTTTTGAAGTTCGGCTGATTTCTCACTGCCGCCATTGACAATAAGGATATCAGAAAAGTTCAGGTCTTCAATTTGCTCTGCTGTAATAAACTTCTCAATGAGGTTATATACCTTCTGGTCAATGTTAAATACAGTCGAAACGGTATTGATGATTTCGATGCGCTGTGGAGTGAAGTTCTTGTCGGAGCCGATAAGCTCTAGCAGCTTAATCAACACAACCACTTTTTGTTTTTGGGTAAGGGTTTTGTTAATTTTCTTGCAGATACCCAAGGTTTTAACAGAGTCCCTGACAGAAGTCAGCTTGTTTTTTTCGTCATCGCCCGAGCCTTGCTTACTGTATCCTGATATATTATCGTAAAGCTCAAGGTACTCTTTGATCGAGTCTTGATCTAGTTCAGTTCTAAAAAAACTAATCACAAATTGGCGCTCGTTTTCAGTCACCCCGCCATCTTGTTTGGTGATGATTGCAAAGAGTTGGGTAAGCGCTTTTAGTATTTCCTCACTCATTCCTTAAAATTTATTTTTTCTTCAACTGTGGTTTAATATACTTTGAGCTCAAAGGGAATTCTAACCAATTCCGAGAACTCCTGACCTGCCTCTTCCATATCTTCATCATCATCATGGAAATACCAAAGAACTTTTATGCCTTTTACCTCTTCGAGTGCCGAAAGTACATCCAAAATTAATTTTGAAGAAGCCGTATTAAAGTATTCCAGTTTTATAGCGAGTTCTGTGCTGGAATTTGAGTCTGATGCGTATGCATTGATCCACTCGATGACAGGCTTGTAGAACTCCGCTGCGTTCTCGGGCAGCGAACGTCCACTAATCTCAAAAATACCGTTTTGCTTATCCAACAAGACAGCTGGTGTATCATCTGTCCCTTTTAGATTTAAGATTTCCATCATTGGTTCATTTTTTATTTTTATAATTAATCCTTTTCACGAGAGACATTGACTTTCAGGCAAAAGAAGTCATATTCTGCATCCTTATCGCTAAAGGCAAACTCTAATTTTTTTCCTGACTTTCTTTTCATGTCAACAAACCCTAAGCCTGCACCACCTTTTTCAGATATCTGAGTATTCTTCATGGTTTCTTTACGCATCTCCTTCAGGCTTTCTTTGTCTTTGCTATTGAGGTCGTTGAGGTTGCCGGTCAACCGTGCCACATCACCTTTTGGAATCGGATTGCCGGTCAGCACGCAGTAACCGCTGTCATTCTTGCTGATCATGAAAATTGCACCTTTACTGACCAGCGGTCCAGCTAACGTGCCTTGATCACTGCCGTGTTTAACAATGTTTTGCAGCGCCTCAACCATTATGTTAAACACTCTGCGCTTAATTGCTGAATTTTCCCCGGAAGAATCAAGATTGTGCTCTGCTAAGGCCAATATGGACTTGGTTGTTTCCTGGGTGAAATCACCTCCGTACACCAAGATTAGGTTTTGGGACATCACCGTCCGGTGCAAGTCGTAGATAAAATTCATCCTATTGGGGTTCGGTTTCTGAAATAAACGTTCAAATTAAACTATTGTAATTTAATTCCAATCAACAACACGTCATCCGTTTGCTTTTGATCACCTTTCCATACCTCCCACTCTGCATTAAAGACTTTGGCCGCTTCGCTTTTGGGTCACAGAAAACCCCGTTAAACCAAATTTTGCAACAGCAAAAATTTACCTTCTGCTGACACAAAATGCATCGTATTTTGGTCAGGTCTGATGATTCTTACAGTCGTAGCAGACTCGTGGGACGTTAATCCCGAAAATACTGACATTCTTCGGCTCTCCGGGCAGGTTTTGCAGCCAACTTCACAATCTGGGTTAAATCCTCTCGTGAGGGAAGGTAAAGCATGTCGAAGATACATAGACAACGATTTATTTCATTACCAAATTATTAATTTATCAGTCACTTGCCAATCAACCAAAGTCCCTATCGATTTTGCGTTTTGGTATCTCAAGTAGTCAACAACGCTACTAAGCCAGGTATTTTGGAGGAAAACCATTGAGGTAGCCCTATTTGCTATCCGAACGCGTCTTTTGAAAATCCAAATGGGAGCAATTTGGCTACGCTCGCGCAAACAGTCCACTCATCAGGCCTTGCCAAGAACACAATCTGAATGGCGGCTCGTTGCCTATGTTCGAATTCTAGCATCACTTGCCGACACCCACCGCATGATGCAGCCGGAATGAGCTCTTTGTGGTTTTTCTTGTGGGCAATAATGGCCATTTTAACAATTCGTTTATCAGGGTGCTGCGAAGCGGCAGCATAAAGGGCCACCCGCTCGGCACACATGCAAAGAGGGTAGGAGGCATTTTCCTGGTTGCCACCCACCACAACGGTGTCGTCTTCCAAGATGAGCGCAGCCCCTACACAAAATTTGGAGTAAGGTGCATACGAATGGGCGGTGGCTTCTTTGGCCTTATGAATCAGGTATTTCGATTCACTATCCAGCGCTTCAATGCTGTCGAAAGTTTCAAAGTCCTTCATGGCTTATACGTTGATTTAAAGATAGCAAACTGGAAGAGAGTTTCGAAGAGTTTGGGTAAACAGTTTCTGGATTTTTTTCAACTGAATCCATCAACGAACAAAGCGAAGGAGGCAATTGGCGGAGGTGACCTAGAAAAGTGCTTGGCGCCTATTTGCAAAAACAGGGTAACTGCGACACGCAAAACTTCCGCATTTGCAAAAAGCGTTCGACTATACCACCTGCAACAAAATCTGTGCAATGGCTCGGTGAAGAGTAAGGTTAAACCTCGTGACGCTTTCGGTCAGAGTCAGACATTTATCGTCTGACCTGACAATGAAAATCACCAACTTGGTTTTCTTACTTGGGCTAAATCGTTGATTTTCATTCGTCAATTATGCAATGCTGACAGTACCTTCAGCATTTCATAATCTGGGTTTAAGTTTCATCTTCATTCCATGTTTGATTTCGCAGGATAAAAGGCGGCTTTCAAAGCGCACCGGAGCAGAAACACAAACGTGTGTGACGCATACGTATCACCCCAGAAAGGGGATTGATTTCAACTCAAAAATGAGTTTATCAGATTATGAAGGAAGGGCGATGTGAGGGGCGGAAATACAGTTCGGAAAATGGTGATGTTTAACCGATTTTACTAGAATTGAAAACAAAGCTTGGGCTAAGTTGTGTGCATGTAGTTGAATTGACTTTTGAAGGGGTTGGAATGATGCTACACTTGGCGACATATGAACGAAAGATCAAGATGCTTGTAAAAAAAATTGGCCGGCTTATCAGCCTTGCGTGGTTGGCGAGTTAGTATAGAAGGTATTTTGATTATTGTTTTTTAACTTTGATTTTTAATGATAGAATGAAAGAATATCACGACTTACTCGAACACATTCTTAAAAACGGGATTGGGAAGACAGACAGGACAGGCACTGGAACAGTTTCTGTTTTTGGGTATCAGATGCGATTCGATCTTCAAAAAGGATTTCCGCTGATTACTACAAAGAAACTGCATATACGATCGATCATATATGAACTTTTGTGGTTCATTAGCGGAGACACCAACATAAAATATTTGAAGGATAACGGTGTTTCAATTTGGGACGAGTGGGCTGATAAGGATGGCAATCTGGGGCCGGTCTATGGATATCAATGGCGTTCCTGGCCTGGTCGCAATGGAGAAAAAATAGACCAGCTGGCAAAAATTATTGAGCAAATTAAAAGTAGCCCTGATTCAAGGCGGCACATTGTTACCGCCTGGAACCCCGCAGATGTTGAAAAAATGGCTTTGCCGCCTTGTCACGCGTTGTTTCAATTTTATGTGGCAGGTGGTAAGTTATCTTGTATGCTACTTCAACGAAGTACCGATGTGTTCTTGGGGCTCCCTTTTAACATTGCAAGCTATGCACTTTTAACACATATGGTAGCGCAACAATGTAACCTAGAGGTTGGTGAATTTGTTTGGACAGGTGGTGACACACACATATATAATAACCACATCGATCAGGTAAACCTCCAACTATCTAGAGAACCATTCGATTTGCCAACACTGAATATTAAACGAAAACCAAATTCAATTTTTGAGTATCAGTTTGAAGATTTTGAGATTGTCAACTATCAATCGCATCCCTCAATTAAAGCGCCAATTGCAGTTTAGGCCACTAGCACACGAAAAGCTATTTTTAGCGCACGAAAGAAATACCAAAGGTTACGCTAAAAATACCCTCAAAAGAATATCCTTTTCAGATTTCTTCCGTTAAAACCGCGTATGCCAGAAAAAAGCAGTGTTTTTGATATGATTGGACCAGTTATGATTGGCCCATCCAGTTCGCATACTGCCGGAGTGGTGAGAATTGCCAAGGCTTCTATCAAAGTTTTAGGGGGCATTCCTGAGAAAGCAGAAATCACGTTTTACAATTCTTTTTCACGTACCTACGAAGGGCATGGAAGCGACCGAGCCATCTTGGCCGGCCTTATGGATTTTGCAACTGACGACAAACGAATTAAAGACGCAATAGAGATAGCCGGTGAAAATGGCTTGGCCTACCACTTTAAATCGGTGGGGAATGCATCAACATTGCACCCCAATTCTATTCGACTGGAGCTTACGAAAGGGGATCGTACTGTTGAAGTTTTGGGCGAAAGCCGAGGTGGGGGTATGATCAACATTGCCGAAGTCAATGGATTTAAAGCTGACTTTACAGCCAATTTGCATACGATTATTATCTTCGCGGCCGATGTAAAAGGCAGCATAGCATTTATTGCCGATGTGATCGCACACGATGACTGCAATATTGCCACCATGTCGGTATCGCGAAAAGGAAAAAATGATTTGGCTTGCCAAGTGATTGAAATGGATTCAGGCATCAAGCCTGTAACATTTGAGTACTTGCAGAGTCTCAGTTGGATAAAGGAAGTTATTTATATACCAGACATCAATCGTTGATATGAGTAAGAAGTTTACAGCAACACTTGTTTTCGTTTTCCTGTTTTGTCTTTCTTTTGCCCAAAACGGCAAAAAGGTTTACACATTGAAAGAATGCGTTGAGATTGCACTACAAAATAACTTAACAGTGAAGAGAAGTGCGCTTGGTCTAAAAGGGGCAGATATCACGTTAGATCAGTCAAGGTACACGATGTTGCCCTCTCTTAACGTGTCAGGATCAGGGGGTGCCAATTTTGGGCGTTCTATTGACCCGACCACTAACTTGTTTATTGATCAGCAAATAAATAATGCCAACGCCAATGCCAATGCAAGCTTACTGCTCTTCAATGCGTTCCGAGTGATGAATACCATTAAGCAAAGTGTAAACGACAAGGCAGCAGCTGAGAACGACCTTACGAAAGCAAAGAATGATGTGATTCTTTCTGTAATCACTTTTTACACGTCAGTTATCTTCAATCAAGAACTTCTTCAAAACGCACAGTTTCAATTGAAAACAACCCAACAGCAGTTAGAACGGACAAAAAAATTAGAACAAGCTGGTTCTGTTCCCTTGGGAAATGTACTTGATTTGGAGGCGCAAAATGCTACCAACGAACTCAACCTTATTCAACGGGAGAATAACTATAACTTATCCCTTCTCCAACTAAAACAGTCCTTGCAATTGCCTGCATCAACTCAAATGGAGGTTGAAATACCCGAACTAAGTGTTGAGGATCTGTCGCTAGATCAAACCACAGAGCAAATTTATGACATCGCCAAGCAGAACCTTCCCGAAATCAAGGCGGCCGTTTTTCGTACAGAGAGCGCTAACTTTGCGCTGAAGGCAGCCAGAGGAAGTCTCTACCCTCGTCTGAATCTAAATGCCTCCGCATTTACGAACTATTCCAGTGCTGCCAAGCTCTTTCAAAATGGAGTAGTTGATCCAAGCCCAGTTATTGGATATTTAGGCAATGATCAGACGCAAGTTGTGAGGTCCTTTCGCCCAACGACTATCGGTGGTGAGGTAGTAGAAAAACCTTTTAGCAATCAGATTTCAGATAACATTGCACAATCGGTGTCAATTGGGCTAACCATTCCAGTCTTTAACGCGTTCAATGCGAGGGCAAACGTATTAAGAAATAAGGTTACCAAAGAGCAAGCATTCATCAACTTAACCGATGTAGAAAACAGACTTCGCCAAGCCATTGAAACAGCACATAATGATGCAACCGCTGCAGCTAAAACCTATGCCTCTTCTGCCAAAGCTGTAAAGGCTCGTGAGGAGGCCTTTCGTATGACGAAACAACGCTATGATGCCGGAGCGTCTAACTATGTCGATTATCAAGTCTCGGAAAATAATTTATTTCAGGCTAAATCCGATCAGGTGAGAGCCAAGTATGATCTGATCTTCAAAAAGAAAGTGCTCGACTTTTATCAAGGTAAACCAATAGACTATTAATACTTTTTACGAATGGCAAAGCAAAAGAAAAAATCTAACAAGCTTCTTTACTGGGGAATTGGAATCGTTGTTTTCCTCATCATCTTTTTAATAATCGGCAAATCTCAGGGCTGGATCGGTAAATCGCGCGATTTGGAAGTGGAGTTCACAAAGTCGAAGAAGGCATCCATTACTGAAAAAGTAAGCGCTTCGGGCACCGTTCAACCCGTGATCGAAGTGAAATTGGCACCTGAAGTTTCTGGTGAGATTATAGAGTTGAATGTTCAAGACGGAGATTCTGTTTCAACCGGAAAAGTGTTGGTAAAAATTAGGCCTGATGTATGGCTCAGTCAGTTAGAAAGGTCGGAGGCTTTGCTCAGTCAGCAAAAAGCAAATCTGGAATCTTCGAGAGCTTCGTTGTCGAGGGCGGAGGCAACTTTCATGCGCTCTGAGCAAGATTATAAAAGGCAAGAAAAGCTCTGGAACGAAAAAGTAATTTCAGAAGCAGATTGGCAGCTTGCGCAACAGAATTATAAGGTGGCTCAAAATGATTTAAGGTCGGCAACACAAGGACTGGAAGCAGCTAAATATGTGGTGAACAGTTCGAACGCTACAGTTAGAGAATCGGCTGAGAACGTAAGAAGGACAACTGTGTATGCTCCTATGAAAGGGATTGTATCAAAGCTTAATGTTAAGAAAGGAGAACGAGTTGTTGGAACAGCGCAGATGACAGGAACTGAGATGCTTCGTATTGCTGATTTGAACAAAATGGAAGTCCGTGTAAATGTGAATGAAAATGATATCGTTCGGGTTCATTTGAATGATACCGTTTTGATCGATGTAGACTCTTATGCCAGCACGGAGAAACAGTTTAAGGGAATTGTAACCAATATTGCTAATACAGCTCGCGATAAAACTTCGGCCGATGCGATTACAGAGTTTGAAGTTCGGATATTGATCCTTCGTTCTTCTTATGAAGATTTAATCAAACAGGGAAATCGTTTTCCGTTCCGCCCGGGGATGACTGCCAGTGTGGAAATTATTACTACCAAAAAAGATAACGTGTTGTCTGTGCCGTTGACGGCCGTGACTACCCGCAACACCGAAAAAGACAAGAAAGCAGAAGGCGGTCCACCAAAAGGCGATGATGATGAAAAACCTCAGGTGTCAGACAATAAAGCAAAGGCCGAGAAGAAAGAAGATAAAGTAGTGGTGTTTGTCAATGATAAAGGGGTGGCAAAAATGGTTGAAGTGAAGACAGGCATTAGCGACTATGACAACATCGAAATCATCTCCGGTCTTGCCGATAGCGTGGAAGTGGTTACGGGTCCGTTTCTGGTTGTTTCCAAACGGTTGAAGGATGGTGACAAAATCGTTCAGGCCATGAAAAAGGATGATAAGAAGGACGATAAAAAATAAAGCGTAGACGATACAGTAAACATGGAAGATGTTGGCTGACACCAGTTGTCAGTCAACATTTTTTTTATTCCTACCTTGCTTCAAAAACCGAAGTATGATTAAGCACCCCTGGCATGAAGCACCGATTGGATTAAACCCTCCTGAATTTGTCAATGGGATTATTGAGATATCGACCGGGATGAGGACAAAATACGAAGTAGATAAGGAAACTGGCTTACTGAAACTTGATCGAATTCTCTATTCAGCTGTCTACTATCCCGCTAATTATGGATTCATACCTCAAACATTGGGCGATGATTTGGATCCGTTGGACATCATGATACTTTGCCGCGAACCGATTCAGCCCTTGTGTTTGGTTCCTGCACGGGTGGTGGGGGTGATGCGAATGATTGATCAGGGCTTGGCCGATGATAAGATTCTAGCCGTGGCAGAGAACGATGCCAACACCCGACACCTGAAGGATATTAGTGAATTGGCGGCACATTTTAAGTTGGAGCTGAAAGAGTTTTTCGAAAGCTACAAGAAACTTGAAAACAAAGTTGTTACTGTCCCTGAATTTCAAGGTAAGGCCATAGCACTTGAGATTATCTCTAAAGCCATCACCTACTATCAATCTGAATACAAAAAGTAGTGGATCGGCCGAAGTCTTTTTTAGTTATTCAAACCGCTTTTATCGGTGATGTGATCTTGGCAACAGCCATAGTAGAGAAAATTCACCAATTCTACCCCGATGCAACTATTGATTTTCTGCTTAGGAAAGGGAATGAATCATTGTTGGTTAATCATCCATTTATTCGAGAAGTAATTGTTTTTGATAAGCAGAACAAGTATCGCAATCTTTTTTTGGTGATCCGGAAAATACGAAGAACAAAATATGAAGTGCTGCTCAATGTTCAACGATTTGCCACAACTGGCATAATCACACTCTTTTCAGGGGCCAAAACAAAAATTGGATTTGACAAAAACCCGCTCTCTGTTTTTTTTACTTCTATGGTAAAGCATCAAGTTGGTCAAACCCACGAAATAGAACGTAACCAAAAGTTGATAGAAAAATTAACAGATAGTAAGGCTGCGATGCCTCGTCTCTATCCTTCTAGTGGTGACTATGATGCCGTAAAGGTGTATCAAACATCGTCCTACTACTGTATTGCCCCCACTTCAGTTTGGTTTACAAAGCAGTGGCCGGCAGAGAAATGGATCGAACTCATTCAACGTAATCATAAACCAGTGAGGTCGATTTTCCTTTTGGGTGCTTCCAGCGATCACATCGTTTGCGAATCGATTCGACTAGCTTCTGGGGTTTCATCGGTAATCAATTTGGCGGGTAAGCTAAGCTTCTTACAGTCGGCAGCATTGATGAAGAATGCAAAGATGAATTTTGTGAATGACTCAGCGCCCATGCACATTGCTTCGGCTATGAATGCGCCCGTCACGGTGATCTATTGTTCTACCGTTCCTTCATTTGGTTTTGGTCCTTTGTCGAGCAATTCTACAGTTATTGAAACAAAAGAAAAATTGGATTGTCGTCCTTGCGGGTTACATGGATTTAAAGACTGCCCGAAAGGTCATTTTAAGTGCGCGCAAACAATTGCCATCGATTCGGTGGCTAGCACAAGCTCAGTTGCCCAATAGCAATTTGAGTTTTTTCAATTCCATTTTATTCTTTTCGGAATTGATGTTGGAAACGATGCCCTCTTTTTCCCGGGTAGTCAGCCTCCAGCTTAGTGAAGCTCGCGCGTTATTTTGACGGATGCTATCCATTCCTTGTAGTAGGTCTACATAGCTTTCAGCTTGATACTGAATGTCCACGCGATCAATAGGTGCCTTTAACCAGGAATGAGCCTGGCCGATGAGAAGGTCACTCGTGATATCTTGAAAATTCTCAAAGTTATTGTACACAGAGCTAATCGGCTGAGTTAGTGCATCCAGGATGGTTTGTCCTTTCTTTTCTGCAATGGTATGAAGTTTGGGTGAGTCGCGGATAGAAACAAAAATTACGCCCGAGGTATTTTCATCTATCCATTCCCTAAATGCATACACAAACCTCACTGCATCGGACAAGCCAAAGTTATCAGAGATGCCAGCGTCCATCATTTGAATTGGCGGGTCGGTAGGAAGGGTAGTATTTGGTGTGATATATGGAAAAGTGGCGCTCATACGCAACGCAGATAGGAAACGCAGATTCTCAGCGCCTTGATCTTTAAAAAATCGATGAAAATCAACGCCACTTACTTTTTCCGTGTTGTAGTCGCTGAAATTTTCAAGCTCAGCATTCATAAATCCAACGGGACGGGAAGCGATGTAAATTTTACGCCCATCGTTAATGACAGTTGGAGTTAATAATAGAAGTGGGATAATACCTGCCGTTTCGTATTGATTGTATGATACAATAGGTCGATCCATTAGACCTTCAGTAATTTGATTAAGTTGATCTTCAAAGGTGTAGGCACGATCTCGTTTATAAGATTGTTCTGCATAGTTGAACTTTGTAAAACCAACAAATAGGTCGTTGGCAAGCAGGCTAAAAATGAGTGGATTCAAATTATCTGTCGATATACGCTGGCGGTGAACAGTAGCATAGGGTTTAATAGATTCTCCGAGCTTAGTTCGCAATACGAGTTCTCGGAAATAGCTAGCCCCAATCAGGCCACCCGATGCGCCAGTAATGAGCACACTGTTTTCCATCAACTTACCTTTTGTCAAGCTATCGGCCTGTTGTAAGGCGTTGAGCGTCCATAGTGCCGCCCTTTTTCCACCCCCACTTGCGCAAAGTAACACCAACTTTGGTTTGCCTTGCCCAATGAACTTATTCTTCCAGTTTTCTAATTGAACCAAAGTAGCTGCTCGATCTTGTTCGATAGATGCGCTATCTATCTGCTGCTGAATGACTGCCGAATTATAAGGCGCTGTCATCACGTTGTAGTCCATCCCAAAAGCCTGATATTTTTTTGAAAAAAAATCCTCGCCCACCAAAAAATTAATTGCAAGAAAAACGACCAAACCAACTGTGGACGACCAACCTCCAAACCAGTAGGAGAATGCACCGAACAGCATAACAAAAATCGTTAAGAACGTCATAAAGCTCGCTGCCGCGGGTAACTGAAAGGCTGGGTAATCTTTAAAAATCCCAAGGAGTGTAACCATGAAAAAAATTAAGAGCTCGATGATGACGAGATTGAAATGATTTTGATCAAATACTTGTAGGACAGTAGAACGGTCAAAAAATTTTATATCTTCAACAGGCTTGATAGTCAGGTTACTGCTAATATACCGGTCAACCCGAACTTGCTTTTTGCGGGCGATGTCAAGTTTTTTCATCGCACTCGCCCGAGTTACTTTTACTTTATCTTTGATTTTCTCATCAATTCGGCAAACCATGTACTTGAAGATATCTTTGTTGGTAAACCTGAAGTAGAGCGAGAAAAGAAATGTCATAAAGACGTATCCTACCAAAAACCCACTAATTCTAGAAATGAGTTGCCCTGTGGAACAGTGCTCATTGTGTATTTGAAACACAATCACTTGATATATATAGACGACCAAAAAAATAATTGGGATAACACTGTTGTTGATTACAAACTTCCGGAAGGGGCTTGGGAGCGTGCCAATAAAAGAGAATCGATGACCATCGGAGATATAGCAAGTAATGTGGAAAGCCATCGCAAACCCAGCCGAGAGAAGACCCATCCAGAAAAAGCTCATGAAGTTTACTTGATTGAGATATTCTGGATCGAGGAACAAATAGGGAATGCCAAGGTATTTACCAAAATTTCCCGTCATCATGGCAAAAAGCACCACCCAGCAAACCATCAGCACAATGTTTCTTCTGAAATTGTTAAACAAAAGCTGCACGGGAAACGAATAGATAAGCTTGGGCCAGAAAAAGTATAGTTTTCGCATAGATAGACTTGCCGAATGTAAGAAAATTATCCTCTGGTTCAACAATTGTTTTGGTGTTTTGAAAGTTGTAGATAGCATTTCTTAACCCGTAAAAAAATCGTAACTAGTTGGTTTAAGTCGCCCTTTGGAAAAACCCTTTCATATCTATCGTTCCTCTGCAGGGTCTGGCAAGACCCGCGTTTTGGCGCGCGAGTATATCCGATTAGCACTAAGGCGTCCTGACTACTTTCGCTACATTCTGGCGATGACATTTACCAATAAGAGTACTCAAGAGATGAAGGATCGGATTCTTCAGTATTTAAGTGCTTTTGCTAATGGAGAAAGTCAAGATTTGGCGACCGAAATCATTGACGAGCAGCGGAAAGAGGGTGTTTTGTTAACACCAGTCGATTTGCGGAAGAAAAGCAAAGAGACACTTGATTTTCTTTTGCATCATTATGCTGAATTTTCAGTTAGTACCATCGATGCCTTTTTTCAGCGAATCATCCGTTCATTTACGCGCGAAACCGGATTGCTAGGCAATTTTCGGTTGGAGGTAGACAATGCTGCTGTGCAGGAAGAAGTGATCGCATTGCTTATGGCACAGTTAAGCGACAATGTTGAATTGCGTGGCTGGGTTATTGATTTCTCGATGGATAAACTGGTCGATGGAAAAGACTGGGACGTGCGAAAAGCGCTGCTCAATTTTGCTAAATTAATCGAGAAGGAGGAATTTAAGCGAATTGAGGAAGGTGTTCTACAGGTAACGGATGACAAAGCATTTTTCAAGACGTTTCGAAAAAGGCTGAATGAAAGTAAGTATTCTATAGAGCGAACCGTTAGCGAGACAGCGAAAGAGTTAATGGCGGAGTTTGAAAGGAATCAATTAGTCTCCGATGACTTCACTGGCAAATCTAAAGGACTGTATTCGTATATTAGAAAGCTGTCCAAAGAAGTAGTTCTTCCTTCCAATACAGTTGCGGATGTCATTGGCGATCCTGAAAAGTGGGCGCACAAGTCGTCAAAAAATTTTGCGTTGGTACAATCACTGGCGCAATCTAAGTGGCAGCCTGGCCTCGCTAAGTTGGTTGATTTTATGCAACAAAACAGGGAAGCCTATCTGTCCATCGGGCAAGTCCTCCCGAACTTGTATTCATTTGGATTGCTTTCTGATATTCTGCGTACTCAGCGAAAGTACCTCAGTGACGAAAATCTCATGTTGCTTTCTGATGCTCCCCAGTTTTTGAATAAGCTGATGCAAGAACAAGATACTTCGTTCATTTACGAGAAGGTCGGTTCATTCTATCGACATTTTTTGTTAGATGAATTTCAGGATACGTCAGGCCTGCAATGGAAAAATTTACTTCCCTTAATTCAGAACGGCATTGCTCAGAACTATTCAAGTCTGATCGTAGGAGATATCAAACAATCTATCTATCGCTGGCGTGGAGGGGATCTTTCCATTTTGCAAAATCAATTAGAGCAAGATATCAGCCAAGCGCTTACGACTACAGAAAACTTAGATACCAACTATCGCAGCAATGGCAATATTGTCTCGTTCAACAATGCTCTTTTTGAAACCGCTTCTCAATTAATAGCTACTCACTCAGAGAGTTCATTTCCTCAGGAAGCTTATAAACAGGTACAACAGAAAGCGTTCGTTGATCCTGACAAAGGTTATGTAAACATTCAGTTTTTAGAATCTGAAGATGACGTTTCATTTGATGAAATCGCTTCGAGGAGGCTTCCGTTGCTTGTCGAAGAATTGCAAGCCAAAGGGGTTGCGATCAAGGATATTGCTTTTTTGGTTCGTGACAATCGGGAAGGAAAGTTGATTGCCAATCGGTTCATGGAGTACAGAACCTCGCCAGACGCAAAAGAAGATTACAAGTATGACGTAGTGTCCAACGAATCGTTGATGGTAGATCGCGCGTCTTGTGTTTTAGTGTTGCTTAATGCGCTGCGCGTCATCAATAATATAGACCATCAGATCGCCCGTGCTCACCTGGCCTACGAATACCAAAAACTATGGCCAACCCACGCTTTCAGTTCGTTAAACGAATTATTTTCAGATTCAAGAACGAAATTGTTTGAGAAATGGATTCCCCCATCCTTCTTGCAACAACGAGAAAAGCTTTTGGCTCTGCCTTTGTTTGAGATGGTGGAGAATTTGATTCATATTTTCAATTTAGGGACGGTGACCAACGAGGTAGTCTATTTGCAGTCATTCCAGGATATTATTCAGGATTTTTCGCAAAGAGAAAAGAACGATGTGAGTTCGTTTTTAGACTGGTGGGAGTTGAATCGCCAAAAAAAATCAATTCAAGTGGCAGGCGGAGTGAATGCCGCACAAATTATCACCATTCACAAAGCAAAGGGCCTTCAATTTAAGTACGTGATTATTCCATTTTTAGATTGGGAACTGGGTCACAAGAATAAAGATGTTCTGTTATGGTGTCAATCTGATCATCCACTATTTAAAGATGCCGGATTTATTCCTATTAAGTATGTTAGCAAGTTGGAAGATACTGTTTTTAAAGAAGCCTATCAGGAAGAAACAAAAAGAGTATTTTTGGATAACCTAAATCTCTTGTATGTAGCTTTTACCCGAGCAGAATTAGGGCTGATCGCATTTGCTCCGGAAGTAGAAAATGATCCAAAAAAGGAACAAAAGTTGTCTCATGTTGGCCAACTTGTGTACTGGGCTATTGATGGGAATAAATTCTTAAAATCGAGTTGGTCAAATGAGAAAAAGTCTTTGGAAATTGGAGAGATAGGTAGTATCGGCAAAAGGCAAAAAAATGCTCAAGGCATAGTTTCTCTGAAGAGCTACTCAGTTACAACTTGGCGAGATCGCTTGCAAGTAAGAACGAGTGGCATGGAATTCTTTAGCCCAACCCAGAAAAGAGAGAAGATTAATTATGGGATTTTCGTTCACGCCCTTCTTTCTCAAATACGCACGAAGCAAGATGTGTCTAAGGTCATCACAAAAGCGATGTTGAATGAAACCATCAATGAACGTGAAGAATGGGATTTAGAAGAATTGATCAATTGGGTTGTTGATCTTCCTGTTCTTCAACCAAGCTTTGATCTAGCATCTACCTGCAAGATGGAGGCCTCACTATTTACAACTGACGGGTCGGAACGGAGGATGGACAGAGTGGCTATGAGAGGTGATCTAGTATGGGTAGTAGATTATAAGACCGGTGTGCCTTCTGCCAAAGACGAAGCGCAGGTTAAAGACTACATAATGCTGTTGGAGCAGATGGGCTGGAAAAAGGTGACTGGGTATTTAGTTTATTTTGAAGAAAGAAAATGGGTAGAAGTAAGGTGAATACATGAGGAGTTTTTTACAAGATATAGCAGATGTAGTAAAAAGAGATTACCCTGATTGGGATCGTCTTCAGATTGTTTTTCCAAACCGAAGGGCTGCGCTTTATTTTAAGGAGGAGTTGGCAAAAGACCTGACCACACCCAAGTGGTGCCCAACTATACTCACTATTGAGGAGTTAATAAACAGTTATTCTTTTTTGGAAGAGGTAGATAAATTGACTTCGATCGTAAAGCTTTATCAAGCGTTTAAGAAAGTGACAGGCAGCACTGAGAAGATAGATCAATTCTACTATTGGGGAGAAATGTTGCTCCGTGATTTTGATGAGTTGGATAAATACATGGTCAACGCTGAATTTCTGTTTCGTGATATAAGCAACCTGAAAGAAGTTGATCAATATTTTGATTATCTGACCGAAGAGCAAAAGATTTTCTTGAAGGATTTTTGGCAGAGCGTAGAGTTTAGCACGGAAGAAACACGGAATCGTTTTTTGTCACTTTGGAAAAATCTGTATCCCGTGTACAAAGAGTTCCAGGAATCCCTTTTAAAAGATGGAACTGCCTATGCAGGTATGATTCACCGACTGGTGGCCGAAGGGCTAATGGCTCAGACAGCTGCTACGTCAGAGAAGAAAACGATATTCGCAGGCTTCAATGCGCTTACCACAGCAGAGGAGAAGATTGTGTGCTGGTTTGTAGAAAATCAGAGTGCAACGGTTTTCTGGGATGAAGATGAGTTTTATGTCTCTTCCGAACATCGGGAGGCCGGTGCTTTCTTCCGTTTGTACCGAAAGCATCCGGTGTTGGGCAAAACGTTTAATGAACGACCGGCTTCTCATTTGTCATCAAGAAAGCAAATCAGTATTTATGGTGTGCCGCAGAAAGCCGGGCAGTCTAAATTGTTAGCACAACAGTTGAGTGACGATAAGACTTTTGAAAAAGAAGGAAGTCATGTAATCGTATTGCCTGACGAAAGTTTATTGATGCCACTTTTGTATTCGCTGCCTTTATCGATTTCATCGATCAATGTGACGATGGGTTTTCCGTTGGTGAGTACTCCCTTTTTTTCGCTGATTGATTTTTTGTTTGACCTCCATCGCACCAAGAGAAAAGATGAGTTTTATTTTAAAGGTATAATGGCTGTCCTCAGTCATCCTTACGTGAACGCATTAGCGGTAGCGGAAGTTTCTGAATTGAAAACGTTCATTACGAAACATAACCAGGTTTATTTGGAAGAACACGTTTTTGAGACCAAGGGCAATGTACTTGCATCGATCTTTAAATTAGTGGGCAAGGCGGATTTTATTCCTTACGTATTAGATGCGATCGCACTTTTCGCAAGTGCTCCATCGAATGGCATACTGGATAAAGAATTTGCATTTTACTTTCATCGTATCTTAACCAAGCTGCAAGAGCTTACCGTTGACGAGCCGATGGAGCTGAGCATGCTTCAAAAGTTGTTTCGGCAGATTGCCCGATCAGGAAAAGTTCCATTTAGCGGAGAACCCTTGAAGGGGATTCAGATTATGGGTGTGTTAGAGACTCGTAATTTGGATTTTGATCATGTCCATGTGTTGTCGTTGAATGAAGGTTTGTGGCCAGCCTCTCCAAGGCAAGGTTCTTACCTGCCACATTCCATTCGAAAGGCATATGGGTTGCCAACTTATGCCCACCAAGACGCCATGTACGGTTATTTGTTTTACCGATTATTGCAGCGGAGTGAGCAAGTGAGTCTATACTACAATACCGAACCTGACGTACTCGGCAGCGGAGAGATGAGTCGGTATCTCTATCAGATAATGTATGAAGCTCAGTGGCCGTATACTAAGAAGATTCTGTACAGCTCTATCTCACTGAATCAACCATCCACCATTGCAATTGAGAAAGACTCAAACGTGATGGAGAAGTTGCAGAGATATGCGACAAAGGCGTTGACACCTTCTACGCTAAATACATATCTAGAATGCCGCCTCAAATTTTATCTCAAAAATTTGTTGGGAATAGTGGAAGCGGATGAGGTGGAAGAAGAAGCGGACGCACGAATCTTTGGAAATTTGTTTCATGATGTAATGCAGTTTTTTTATTTGGATTTGAAATCGAAAGACGGAACAGCTGAAATTCGTTCTGAACATTTTACAGATTTACCCAAAAAATTAGACCTTTTAGTAGAAAGAGCCTATCGTAAACACTTTGGATTGACTCACAATAGAAAAATAGAATACGATGGCCAGCAGTTAGTTGTCAATGAGATGGTAAAAAAGATGGCTGATCACGTTTTAAAGAAGGATGGAGAGTATGCACCTTTTTATATTGACATGTTGGAGCAGGAAGATTTTAAAACACCTTACCCGGTTGATGCGAAACTGATCATTCTACTTGGGGGTAAAATAGATCGAGTAGACCGAAAGGAGAATGTGGTCCGCATCATCGATTACAAAACCGGGAAAGACGAGAATTCATTTAAAACGATTACTTCGTTGTTTGATCGTGATGACGTTAAGCGAAACAAAGCTGCATTTCAAGCGCTGTTTTATTCTTGGGTATACGATCGGGTGAAGAGTGATTCAAGTCTTATACTACAACCGGGCCTCATCAATAGGAAAGAGATTTTTGACGACAAGTTTGAATATGGTCTTAGTCAAAATGGTCAGGTAATACAGGATGTTAAATACCTTCTCCCGGAATTTGAGAGTAACCTCGTTCAGTTGCTAACGGAGTTATTTGACCCCAAACAACCATTCGACCAAACGAAAAAAGTTAAAACATGTGAGTATTGTTCATACAAAGAAATTTGTGGTAGATAGAAAATCTAGTAAGAACTATTTTTCAATATTGTCAATTCCAACCCCCACCCAACGCACGGTATAAGTCAATGGCAGCGTTGAACTGCTGTTGCTTAGTGTCAATCGCATCGAGCTCAGCAGAAAGTACGCTTTTTTGAGCAGTTACTACCTCGAGGTACGATGCAAAGCCAGCGATAAACAAGTCGTTCGAGGTAGCCACTCCTTCTTCTAAAGTCGTAACTTCCAGCGATTTGAATTGGTAGGACTGTCGTAAGTTTTCAATTTTATTTAATTGCGTAGCTACCTCTTGAAATCCTTGTAGAATACTTTGTTGATACGAGTAAAATGATTCAAGCTGTGAGGCCGATGCTTTTCGATATTCGCCACGGATCATATTTCTGTTGAATAAGGGCGCAGTTAATCCGCCTAGTAGTGAGTACGCAGTCGAGGTAGGGGCGTTAAACAATACTGCCGTTGTAAACGATTGAAGGCCTATTCCGGCTGTCAGATTAAGAGAAGGCAAAAACGCAGCTCTTGCAGCCTTAACATCCAGGCGTGAGGCGAGTAGTTGGAGCTCTGCCTGTCGGATATCCGGGCGCTGGATAAGAAGTTGTGACGGCAATCCGGCTTCTAATTCTTTTGGCAGTTGCTGGTTTAAAATGACGCGGCCTCTCTCAATGGGTTGTGGGTAGCGACCCAACAGCAAGTTCAACTCATTCTCGTGTCGCACGATTTCCTGTTTTACCAAAGCTTCCAGGCTTTGTGTGTTGAGCAATTGTGCTGTAAATTGTTTTACCGCCAGTTCGGTGGCTCTGCCAGCAGCTTTCTGGGCTGTTATCAGGGTTACAGCTGTTTGTTGAAGCGTAATGTTCTCCCGAATGATTAATAGTTTATTGTCCAATGCGAGCAAACTGTAATAGTGTCTAGCTACTTCTGATACAAGCGTTGTTTGTATAAGGTGTTTTGCTTTATCGCTGGCAAAAAAGCGCGCAGCAGCAGCCTTTTTTCTATTGCGTAGTTTTCCCCAAGCTGCTACTTCCCAACTGCTTTGAAAACCCAAATAGTAGTCTGGCAAATTCACCGGTATACGTCTGTCAGGTGGCACGTTGGCCGAGAAGTTTGTATCAAAATTCCCCACGCCATCCATGGTGTATTCACCAAATCGTTGCTGTCCAGCAGAGGTAACTGCGCTGAGTGATGGTAGTAGCGCACCATTAGCTATACTCGCATTTGCCCCAGCCATGCTCACTCGTTGTAAAGCTATCTTTAAATCTAAATTGCTTTTAAGTGCTTCATCAATATAGATGACCAGCAAGGAATCAGTAAAGTATTGCCTCCAAGGTAAAAGCGATTGACTTGATGTCGGATTCAGCGAGGGTTGAAATTGGTCGGGTATTTTTGCGAGATCCGGCTCTTGTACTTTTTCAGCCAACTTACAGCTACCCAAAAAAGCAGCGATCGAAACAATTAACAAAAAATGAAGTGACTTGAGATGCATAACTATTACGAATGAGATTCAACAACGGTGACGGATTTGTTTTCTTTTTTGGAGAGCCTTTCGGCAATGCTGGCGAATACCATATAGAGTCCAGGGATGATAATCACTCCAAAAATCGTCCCGAACAACATGCCACCAGCAGCAGCGGTTCCAATAGAACGACTGCCCATTGATCCCGCACCAGAGGCGACACACAGAGGGATCAATCCTGCGATGAAAGCAAACGAAGTCATCAAGATAGGACGGAGGCGAGAAACGGCTCCGTCAACCGCTGCCTCTAAAATACGGAGGCCCTCTTTTTGTCTTAAAATGGCAAACTCTACAATGAGAATTGCATTCTTGCCCAGTAGTCCAATCAACATAATGAGAGCTACTTGCGCATAGATGTTGTTTTGTAAACCTGCCAGATGCAAGAGTAGGAGGGAACCGAAAATACCAGCGGGCAGCGAGAAAATTACGGACAAAGGAAGTATGAAACTTTCGTATTGTGCAGAGAGAACCAGGTATACAAAGATAAGACTGATGATAAAGATATAGATAGCTTGGTTGCCAGCTAGTACTTCTTCCCGCGTCATTCCCGACCATTCAATAGAAAACCCTCTCGGTAGTTTCTCTTCTGCAACTGCTTTAATTGCGTTGATGGCATCTCCACTACTGTAGCCTTTGGCGGCATCGCCATTGACCATGGCAGAAGTAAACATGTTGTATCTGGTTAACTGCTCGGGGCCATACACCCGCTCTAATCTCACGAATGATGAGTAAGGAACCATTTCGCCAAAGTTATTTTTCACATGGAGCTTTAGTAAATCCTCTGGTGCAGCCCGATAATGTGGGGCTGCTTGCACCATCACTTTATACATCTGGCCAAAGCGAATGAAGTTAGAGGTATAGTAGCTGCCAATAAGAGTTTGTAAATTACTCATAGCATTGTCAACCGTTACCCCTTTCTGCCCTGCGATATCCTGATCAACGTGGATCATGTACTGAGGATAGCTGGCGTCAAAGGCGGTGAAAGCATCTGCTATTTCGGGGCGTTTTTTCAGCGCTTCAATAAATTCATTGGTAACTGAAGAAGTTTGCTGCAAATTTCCAGAGCCGGTTTTATCCAAGACCCGAACTTCAAAACCACTGGCATTTCCAAAACCAGGTACAGTGGGCGGTGAGAAGAACTGGATGCTTGCATCTTTTATATGCTTGGTTTTTTCTTGCAATTCAGCAATCAATTCATTCATGTCTTTGTCTCTCTTATCCCATGGTTTTAAATTAACCATGCCCATGCCAAATGCAGCACCCGCGCCATCTGTCATCAAGCTAAATCCGGATAAGGTTGAAACCGATTCAACAGCTGGCATATCTTTCGCCACTTGCTGAATTTGATCCATCACGTATTCTGTTCGCTCAACGGTTGCACCTGAAGGTGCTGTCACGTTAGCGTATATCATACCTTGGTCTTCCGATGGAATAAAACCAGTAGGCAAAATGGAACTTATGCCCCAGGTAGCGGCCAGGAAAATCAATAACAGTGCCCACGTAATAGTCTTTCTTCCAACAATCAGGCGAACGAGGTACTTATATCGGTCTGAAATTGCGTCAAAGCCATTATTGAATCTGTCGAAAAAAATCTGTAAAAAACCTGTTTTCTTTTTGCCATGATTATTTTTCAAAATGATAGCGCATAAAGCCGGTGTAAGCGTAAGCGCGTTGATGCCGGAAATGATAATAGCGATCGCCAACGTTAGTGAAAACTGCCGATAGAAAACACCGACTGGGCCAGATAGAAAAGCAACTGGAATAAAAACAGCAGACATAACCAAAGTAATCGCAATGATTGCACCGCTAATCTCACCCATTGCTTCTAGTGTGGCTTCTTTGGCGGATAGATTTTTTGTCTCCATTTTCACGTGAACCGCTTCAACGACTACAATGGCATCGTCTACCACTATACCAATGGCTAGTACGAGTGCGAATAGAGTAAGCAGGTTGATAGAAAAGCCAACTAGTTGCATGAAGAAGAATGCGCCTATCAACGAAACGGGAACCGCCAATGCAGGTATAAGCGTTGAGCGCCAATCTTGCAGGAAAATAAATACGACAAGCGATACCAGAAAAAATGCCTCAATCAACGTGTGCAGTACCTCGTCAATAGACGCATCCAAGAATCGAGAAACATCATAGCCAATGTTATAACTCATTCCCGGAGGAAAGGAAGTCTTTTTTAGCTCCTCCATTTTTGCCTTTACATTCTCTATCACCTCCTTTGCATTGGAACCAGGGCGCTGCTTTAGCATAATGGCAGCCGAAGGCCGACCGTCTTCTTTTGATAGTATATTGTAGTTTCTAACCCCAAACTCCACTTCGGCAACATCTTTTAGTTTTAGAATGGATCCTTCTTTGTCGGCACGTAATACAATGTTTTCATATTGTTTGGGTTCGATAAATTTTCCGGTGTAGCGAAGAACGTATTGAAGCATTTGAGGGGCTTTGTCAGAACTTTCGCCTGCCTTGCCAGGCGCTGCTTCGATATTTTGATTGCGAATAGCTTGAATGATTTCTTCGGAAGATATTCCATACCCCGCCATCCGATCAGGTTTTAGCCATACCCTCATCGAGTACTCTCGTGCGCCTACAATAGTTGCATAGCCAACGCCTTCAATACGCTTTAACTCAGCAAGTATATTGATGTCAGCAAAATTGTAAATGAACTTTTCGTCTGCCGATGGATCATCACTCAATAGGTTCAAGTACATGAGCATACTCGTTACCTCTTTTTCCACACTCACTCCTGCTTTTATAACTTCTTCTGGTAGTTCGTCCAAAACAGTTGATACTCTGTTTTGAACGTTTACATTAGCCAAATCCGGATCAGTACCAACTTTAAAATAAACCTGTATAATGCTCATGCCATCGTTACCCGAAACAGAGGTCATATAGGTCATTCCGGGCACGCCATTGATAGCTCGTTCTAGTGTGGTGACCACTGCCTTTGCAGCAACTTCTGCATTGGCACCAGTATAGTTTGTCGTAACAACAACCGTGGGGGGTACAATATCTGGAAACTGAGTGATGGGAAGTCCGGTCAACGCGAGCAGTCCCAGTAAAGTAATAAGGAGAGAAATGACAATTGAAAGAACTGGACGTTCTATAAATTTATTGAACATAGACTAGGTTTGTCGATTTGATAAGTTTAGAAAGTGGCTTTTGGTTTTTTGGTAGATGATTTAACCAAGACACTATCAGTTGGTAAATTAGAGGGTGTTATTAGCATACCATCGCGTGCGTATTTTATACCTTCATAGACAATTCGATCACCCTCTTGTAAGCCGGATTCGATTATATAGAAATGAGAAAGTCTCGATTTTGGAACAAAACCTTTTACTTTCAGTTTATTGTCTGCATTTACTAAGAAAACATATGTCTTGTCTTGTATCTCAAAAGTTGCTTTTTGAGGTATCATCAAAGCATTTTCAATCTTGTTGGAAAGGCGTACCTTTCCGCTAGAGCCATGTTTTAAAATAAGTTGTGGATTGGGGAACTTCGCCCGAAAAGCAATTGTCCCTGTGGATGTATCAAACTCTCCCTCTAAAGTTTCTATTCTACCCACTTGCTGATGTTTGTTTCCATCTGCCTGAATCAAATCGACTGTATTTGATCTGCGATCATCTGGGTGACTTTTAATGTATTCCAGATACTCTTTTTCTGAAACACGGAAGTAGGCGTAAACAAATTTTGAATCAAAAAGCGTAGTAAGTAAATGCCCTTCATTGATTAAACTTCCGATCTTAAATGGAAGACGGTCTACCACGCCATCAAAAGGGGCTTTGATGCTTGTGTGGGCGTAGCGTATGTTGGCTTGCATTAAATGAGATTTTGCTTCTTCTACTTTTGCTTTAGCCATATCCACTTTTGCTTTCGCCAGTCTCAGTTCAGTTTGGGGAACCACATTTTTTTCTACCAGAATGGATACCCTCTCGGCTTCCAATTGCATGGCTTGTTCCTCGGCAATAGCGCTGTTGACATTCGCTTTTGACTTGGCTACTTCGGCTACGTATTCTTCGTCATTAATTTTAAAAAGACGTTGGCCTGCTTTTACGGATTGACCTTCATCCACGTATATATATTCTAAATACCCTTGAACGCGTGCCCGTATTTCTACATTTTTTATGGCGTGAACATCTACTACATACTCATGAAATAAAACAGTGTCTTTACGGATAACAGTAGTTACTGGGAATTCAAGAATAGATTTGGTATCTGAAGAATTGCCCGTTTTCGAACACGAACTTAAGATCACTAAAAGAGTAGCCAACATTGAAAGGTGTAAAAATTTCATTGAGAATTTTCGTGAAAGGGTAATTATAAAATTGAATTTTTGTGTCAGTAATTGAAAAAGGAGTTGATTTAGTTTTAAAAAATCAGAAGGATTTTTGGGGATTATTTTACTCAACATAATTTTTGTCTACTTGTTTTCCGGGAAACAATCTGGAACTTACCATAGCAATCATCAAGGTAAAACCAATTACAATTAGTGAAACTTCGATCGGTATTTTGAAGAGATCGGCTACACACATTTTTACACCCACAAAAACAAGAATGGCTGATAGCCCGTACTTCAGATATTTGAAATACTTTTCGATGCCGGCTAATGCAAAATAGAGTGACCTCAAACCAAGAATGGCAAATACATTCGAGGTGTACACGATAAAAGAGTCGTCTGAGATTGCAAGGATGGCAGGAATAGAATCAACCGCAAAGATCAGGTCAGTCGTCTCGATTAAGATTACTACGAGAAACAATGGTGTTGCCCAAGTTTTACCCTCTTGCTTTACAAAAAACCGATCACCTTCAAACGAAGGGGTAATGGGCATGATCCTTCTGGCTAGTTTCACTAACGGATTTTTTTCCGGATCAATTTTCAAATCACCTGATGTGAGCATACGTATGCCCGTGTAGACCAGGAAACCACCAAAGATGTAAATCAACCAATGAAAACGATGAATAAGTTCTACACCAGTAAGAATAAAAATGACACGCATGACAAGCGCTCCTAAAATGCCCCAAAAAAGAACCTTGTGCTGGTAGGCAGAGGGCACTTTGAAGTAGGAGAAAATGAGAATGATAACAAAAATATTGTCTACGCTTAATGACTTTTCGATAATATAGCCTGTAAAAAATTCCAGGGCTTTGCTGCGATCGAAATAATAGTAGACAAACAAATTGAAAAGCATGGCAAGTGTAATCCAAACGCACGTCCAGGTAAGTGCTTCGCGGATGGAAACCTCATGGGATTTTCTGTGAAACACGCCCAGATCTAAAGCCAGCATGGCAAGTACAAATAGATTGAAGGCAATCCAAAGCAAAGAGAGGTCACTCATTTGTGTAGGTTTTATTTTGCAATTAAGTATTTTTTTATAGAGCCAGGGTCAACGAGGTGGATTCTGATTTTCGGATACTCTTGTAATAGAGCCGGTAAAAGGTAATCCAGTAAGTATATTTAACCGAAGGCTGGTGGAGATGAAATCATCTACTTCATAAAATTGAGATCCAATTTCAATATTGATGGCTTCGCTAAGTAGCTTGTAGTACTTTTTACGGACCGCTAATTCTCGTTCTTGGTATCGCTCAGTCTGAGCAATAAACTTGGTCATCAAAGGAAGATTTAATTGTTGATAGTTGTTGCCATAATTGACAAAAAGTGAAATGAGTTGATCATCGAGAACACGTTTTTCATTGTTGAATTTCACGTAGATCGGATGGAATACCGCTGCTTGCGATATCGAAAGTTTTAGTGCTTCTATAAAGATCGTTTCTCTTTCACTTTGCAATTGTCGTTTTGCTTTGTCTAGGTCAATGAGAGTTCCCTCTTGGCCCCATACGGTTTTAGTTGTCATAATTGCAACAACGAAAATGCAGCTGCCTATAATCAGTACGCTTGAAAATGGTTTCATTTGATTTTTATTTGGGTTATGGTTTCGTGGGTTGCTAACTCTATACGAATGCAGTGCTTGATTCCATATAGAAAATTCGAATGTTCCTCACTTTATATTGTTCCCGCAATTTCCTTGCATGCAGAATAGCCTCATCACTGGATTTGAAAATGGCACAAGGCTTACTCTCAGCCCGAAGCACGCGGTTCTCTTCTGCCACCATCACAGCGATGTAGTTATCAGGTTGTGGATTTTCTTCCATCACGATCCATTTCATAACTAGTTTTATTTTAATGAGTATTTCAAATTAGTTTCTATTTAGTTCCGTCTGTTCAGTCGAATGACCAACTTCGGATCTAGCTTGTCGTCATTTAGCAGCGGGGGCATTGGATTGTCAGATACATCGAGGAATCGAAGATGTTTCATCTGTTTGATTTCGGGAGGTAACTCATTTATTTTATTACCCACAAGAAATAGATATTCTAATCTCGATAGATCCTTAATGTTGGACGGAACGCTAGTAAGACCGTCATTTTCAACATGGAGTTCGGTGAGGTTTTTCATCTTACTGATGAGTCGAACATTTTTTTCCAGGTTGAAGTATGCATCATTATTGATGTAAAGCACACGGAGCTTGCGAAGTTCGGGTATGTTTTCAGGTAGATTTGAGATGAGGTTATCCGAGACGTCAAGTGTTTCAAGTCGCTTCACTTTTGTGATGCTCTGGGGTACAACGGAGATATTGTCGCCCGCCAAACTTAGCGTTTTCAAAGAGGGTAGTTCTGCGAGCACAATGATCGCCTGATCTATTTCAAGATTTCTATTATGATCAAGGTAAAGGCTTTGTAGCAATTTCAGCTCTTTGATTTCGCCCGGAAGTTGCTTGATCTCGTTGTAGGAAAGAACCAAGTATTTCAATTTCTTAAGTTCTTTAATTCTTGCCGGAATAGACTCAAGATGGTTCTTACTTAGGTCTAAATACTGAATACTTATTAATGCAAAAAGTGAGTCTGGTAACTCGGTCAATCCTTGGCCGCTTAAGTCCAACCAGGAAGCTTCGTCTCGGTGAGCAAACGCAGCTTTTATCGTTTTGAATTGAGTATTGCCAATACTCAGCTGGCCGCTTGTGGAGAGTGAAGTAAATTGCAACGCCAGACACGCAAGCAAAGCAAACGATAGATTGGTTTTCATGGTCAATGATTTTTTAAGGAGTGTACAAAATGGGGGGATAGGTATCCTCGTTCTATCCCCCGTTTAGTTTTATTTGTCTATTGTAGGGTTGATTAGCAACGGTGTTTTTCCATCGGTCATGATTATTTTAGAATTCGGTGATTTAGCCAACTCCCGGAAGGCTTCAATACTCTGCCACTCAATGATGGGTTTGGTCAGTCCTTCGGCAATGATCTTTTGTGAGTCGCGAATACCCTCAGCTTCAATTATCTTCCGCTGTGCCTCGCGTTTTTCACGATCAAGCAAAAACTCCATACGCTGCGCTTGTTGCTCGGCTTCTAATTTTTCTTCTACAGCTCTTGCCAAGCCTGGCGGCAGTTGGATATTTTTCAACAGCACGGCTTCGATTTCAAAACCTCTTGGCAAAAGGATTTTCGACATCTGCTCGGTTACTTCTTTTTCAATGTTTGCGCGTTGCACCGAATGCATATCTTTTGCAAAAAAACGGGAACACACATCTGCGGCAGAAGATCGGAAAACGCTGCTGATCACATTCACTTCATTACCAACACCGATCGTTTCAATAATAGCAGGTGCTTTGGCTGGTTGCATCCGATACAAAATCGAGATGACGGCCACCACATTTAGTCCTTCTTTGGAAGGTAGGTTGGCATTAATCTCCATATTCATCGTGCGGATAGGCATTTTGATAACTTTCGAAGTGAAAGGATTGAAACCAACAGCACCGGGGCCACTGAAATTGGGGCTCAACTTTCCCATTTTTCTTTTTACTCCTATTTCGCCTTGCCGAACAATAGCACAGCTAGTGAATAGAAAGACAAACAAAAAACATGTTGTTACTATGCGAGTTTTCATAAAATATAATTAGGTGGAAAGTGTCTGTGATCTATTTTGGCGAAGCCATTGCTTCAGTTCCTGAACCTCAATTGGTGCCAGCCAACGAATTGCTTTCTTGTATTCCTTACGAAACAAGCGAACATCAAAGCTCACACACTGTAAGACCTTCTTACAGTAGTCTAACATGGTGGATCTCTCTTTCATACTAGTGAAAATGAAAGCAAGGAAATGCCCAAAAAGTAGATTACAATGATGGACCAAGCAATGGAATGACCCGTGTTAGGTTTTTCTGAATTTTTCATATCGATATTTTTTGATTGTAATTAAAAAAGAACTGATCGCTGTTGCTCGTATGCGAAGCAGCCAACTGGAGGTTCTTATTTTTAAATCAAAAGTGACCGATAGAGTAGGTATCTGTTAGATTGAAGAGAAGGTGTTGCGTAACCTGCAAACCCAGGTGGTTTGGTTGATTCACTAAATTTAGGGTGCGAAAGAAAGCTAACTGAAGATTGTTTCGCCTTTCGTATTGTGTGCCGTTTTGTTTCTATCGCTTGGTCTATTTCGGTCTCAGTAGACTCTTCTGTTGCCTGTTGTGACTGAACCGTAGCCTTAATAGCGAATTGATCTAAACCTGCTCCAAGTAGTAAAAAAAGCCCCGCTAGGGTTATAAAAACAGCTTTTTTTATCTTTGGTAGCATTACTATTAAATTGATTAGCAATACTAGTAACGCAAGTTTTGAATTTTGGTTTACCGATTTCAGTTAAATTTTTCTAACTGACGAATTTTGAGTTGTGAAAGCGTCTATAACTGGAGCTCCACCCAATTTCTGGCATTTACAAAAGCTTCAAACCACGGAGAGATTTCGTCTTGTTGTTTTCTTTCGGTAGGGTAGTGCGGCCAATTCCATGGAAATAGACTTCTCTCAATATGAGGCATGATTGCCAGGTGTCTTCCGTCTTGAGAATACAACGAGGCAATCGAGTATTCGCTGTCATTGGGATTACCAGGATATTCTAAATACGTAAATGTTGCACCAATTTTGTAGTTGGCTTGACCTTCTAGTTTAAACATTCCCTCCCCGTGCGCCAACCAAACACCAAGCTTCGCGCCTTCATAGCTGGACAGCATGACCGAATTATTTTTAGGAATACTAATGGTAATGAAAGTTGATTCAAATTTGCCTGAACCATTGTGATGCATTTTAGGATGATCCGCCATTGGCATTTCGCGATAGACCAATCCTAATTCCATCATTAACTGACAACCATTGCACACACCTAAACTTAATGTATCAGGTCGTGCATAGAAATTATCTAATGCTGCTTTTGCTTTTGGATTGTATAAGAATGAACCAGCCCAACCTTTTGCAGAACCCAACACATCGGAATTAGAGAAGCCACCCACAAATACTATCATGTTTACGCCACTTAAATCTTCCCTGCCTGCCACAAGGTCTGTCATGTGAACATCTTTCACATCAAAGCCAGCAAGGTAAAGAGCGTGCGCCATCTCACGATCTCCGTTCACTCCCTTCTCTCTTATGATCGCTGCTTTTATACCAGATGGTGTTCTTCGTTTGGGATCGACTCCATAGGTTGAGAATTTCCCATCGAAGCCCGATTGAAATTGGTAGGAGAGTGGTTGCTTTTTAAAATTGACTTTCCTCTTTTCAGCGTGACCTTTTGGCCGTTGGATTTTATCGAGCAGGTAGGAGGTGTGGAACCAGGTATCTCTCAATTCGGAAATGTTGAATGTTGAATGTTGACCCCGATAGCTATCGGGGTTGAATGTTGAAGTTGAGATAGTCAGCTGGTAATCGTTGGTCACAGTGCCAATGATGTAGTACCTTAGGTTTTGATTTTTTAAGACTTGTAATGCTTGCTCAGAGTTAACTTGAATGACAACTCCTGGGTTCTCAGAAAAAAGTATTTTTATTAGATCATTTCCTAACGAGTCAATATTCAATTCAATACCACTATTCAAAGTGGGAAAACACATTTCTAACAGCGTTGTGATCAATCCTCCTGAAGAAATGTCATGCCCGGCAAGAACGAGGTGTTCCTCAACCAATGCCTGAATAGTTTCAAATGCCCTGATAAAGTAAGCATCATCTTTGATAGTAGGGGCTTCCTTACCTAGTTGATTCGCCACTTGACCAAAACTACTACCTCCTAATTTGAAATCGTCTTTTGAGAAATCAACATAGATGAGTTGTGAACCTACAATTGGCTCCAATGCGGGCGTAATTGTTTTGCGTATATCACTAACTTCTGCCACTGCAGAGATGATTACTGTTCCGGGTGCGTAGACGACTTCTCCTTTCGGATACTTTTGTGTCATTGAAAGTGAATCTTTCCCTGTAGGAATATTGATGCCCAACGCACATGCAAACTGACTTACTGCTTCTACCGCTTGATAGAGGCGTGCATTTTCTCCTTCATTTTTTGCCGGCCACATCCAATTCGCACTAAGCGATACGCCTTTAAGCCCGTGTGTTAAGGGTGCCCAAACCAGGTTGGTCAGCGCTTCAGCTATCGCCAATTTACTTCCCTTGGCGGGATCGACCAATGCAGCAACAGGAGCGTGTCCTATGGAAGTTGCAATGCCTTTATTGCTTAAAAAATCCAACGCCATTACTGAGACATTGTTCAACGGAAGTTGAATAGGACCACAGGTTTGTTGGGTGGCCACTTTTCCTGATACTGATCGATCTACCTTGTTAGTCAACCAATCCTTGCAGGCAACGGCCTCTAATTGCAATACTTGTTCAACGTAAAATTTCAGTTTCGTTGGATCGTAAATGATATCAGAAAAATCAGCCGCTGTTGTTTTATCGGTAAGAATAGTTTTTGGGGAAGAGCCAAATAAATGATTCATCTCCAGCTCAACGGGGTTGATCGAATTATTTGGCCCGGCAAATTTAAACTTATGATCGCCAGTTGCGTGCCCGACTACATACATCGGTGCACGTTCACGATCTGAGACACGCTTAAGTGCATCTACATCTTTTTGGTGAATGGCAACTCCCATCCGTTCTTGCGATTCGTTGCTGATAATTTCTTTTGAGGAAAGAGTTGGATCTCCCACTGGAATTTTGTCCACTTCAATGGTGCCTCCTGTTTCCTCCAGCAATTCCGAGAAACAATTTAAGTGCCCTCCTGCTCCATGGTCGTGAATGGAAACAATTGGATTATTATCAGACTCTACCATCGCGCGAATCGCATTCATCACACGCTTTTGCATTTCCGGATTGGAACGCTGAATCGCATTAAGTTCGAGTGCGTTGGCGAACTGCCCAGTAGTAACAGATGACACAGCTGCACCGCCCATGCCGATTCGATAGTTATCACCACCCATCATCACAATTTGATCGCCCGCTTGCAAGTGTTCTTTTTGGCTATCTTTTTCTTTTCCAAAGCCAATACCACCCGCCTGCATGATCACTTTGTCGTAACCAAATTTTTTATTGTTTTCGATATGCTCAAAAGTCAGCAGGCTTCCGCAGATCAGTGGTTGCCCAAACTTATTTCCGAAATCACTGGCTCCGTCAGAGGCTTTGATCAAAATTTCTGCGGGCGTTTGATAGAGCCAATTTCTGGGCGATAAATTCTTTTCCCAACTTCTATTTTCTTCTAGTCGCGAGTAGGAAGTCATATATACTGCTGTTCCAGCTAGCGGCAGCGAGCCTTTACCTCCAGCGAGTCGATCGCGAATTTCGCCTCCCGATCCCGTAGCTGCGCCATTAAAGGGTTCAACTGTTGTTGGAAAATTATGAGTTTCAGCTTTTAGAGAAATGACAGAGTCAAAATCGGTAATGGCAAAATAGTCGGGCACATCTTGTTGGGTAGGAGCGAACTGCTCGATCCGTGGACCTTTGATAAAGGCTACGTTGTCTTTGTAAGCAGATACGATGTAGTTTGGATTTTCTTTCGATGTCTTTTTGATTAGTTGAAAGAGCGTTGATTTTTTTTCTTCGCCATCAATAATAAAAGTGCCATTGAATATTTTATGGCGACAGTGTTCGGAGTTGACTTGTGAAAACCCAAACACTTCGCTGTCGGTTAATTTTCTGCCTAGTTTAAAGCTGACTTCTGTCAGGTATTCTATTTCTTCTTCACTTAAGGCAAGGCCTTCTTCTTCACTATATTTTTTGATGTCGCTAATTTCCAGAATCGGTTCGGGTGTGTGGTGAATCGTGAAGATTTCCTGATCCAGTGTTTCGTATAAGTGTTGCAACATCCGATCATAGGTCGGAACATCTGAGGTGGACTCGAAGAACTCTTCAATTCGCATGATGCCGGAAATACCCATGGTTTGAGTAATCTCTACCGCATTAGTGCTCCAAGGGGTGATCATTTCCTTTCTCGGCCCAATAAACTTCCCTGAGAGTGATTTTTCAGTAAGAGGTTTTGCACCACCAAACAGCCAGGTCAGTTTTTCGAAATCGGATGTTGAAAAGGGAGTTGAATGGCCAACGGAGTAGATGACGTTGGAAGGTGAGCGAAAGAATACAATCATTTGCTTTTTGAAAGCGCAAATTTAGGTGTCTAGTCGGATTATTCTAGCTATTTTTAGGCTCATTTACATCTAAAATTATGAGTTTTTTTTCAGTGGGTAAAGCTAGGAAATTAACTGGGCTGGCCATGGTACTGGTTTTCTTTTTCATAGGCAACTTGGAACTACGCGGTCAAACTACGTTGATTAAACTGGTAGATAGTACGCGTGTCAGTACAGACATTATCAATGTTTCGAACCGGTCGTTGTTCACTGAGGCTGGGAGCTTCAACCTTACGGAAATTTATTCTGTCACGTTTTTAACTGAAATAGAGTATCAAAAAAAAGTTTCCGTTGCGCGGTTTTTAAACGAGTTTGGGATACAGCTATATATTAGAGATATAAAGCTGCGTGCTGCTCCGAAGGATGTTGTGACTGCCAACAGAAATAAATATGCAGAGGAGGATAAACTGGTCATTAGTAAACCATCGGGTTTTTCGGAATCGGACTACTCCTATTTTCGCTTTGGTGCGGGCCTTGGTATTGACTACGGTGGTTTTGGTGCCCGGCTCACGGTTTTGCCTAGCAAGCATGTGGGTGTATTTTTAGCTGGTGGGTACGCAATAGCCGGTTTAGGCATCAATGGAGGAGTCACACTGAAAACCGCCCCTGACAACAGGTTATCTCCATATTTTAGTTTGATGTATGGCTACAACGCTGCCATTGCTGTAATTGGGGCATCACAGTACAACAAATTGTACAATGGGTTTTCGCTGGGCGGAGGCGTTCAGCTTAAGTCACGAAGAACGCCAACTAACTATTGGCTTTTTGGTTTGGTCGTTGCGTTTCGCCCTTCTGAATTTGATCGGGATTTCACTGCACTGCAGAATAACCCCACGATAACAGGGTTAACAAAGCCGTTGCCAGTGAATATAAGTGTGGGCTATCATTTTGCCTTTTAGCGATTGTTGAAACCAGCAATTTTAAATTCATTTTGAGAGATAAATAACAGACTTTGGAATTAGGTCATTGTGCCCCGCGTCTATCACGGCAAACTGTATTTTTCTGATTTTCCCTACAAACGTCTTCATGTTTTCAGCTTGAATCACCTTGTCGTATTTACCAATCAGAAGCCTACACGGTATGGCATGTTGATTGAGTAAAGATGTGAGTTGGAAAAGGTCCGGTTTTAAGTGCCGAAAGTAGACCCATGCAAAATATACACGTCTCCGTTTTTCTTCTGTATCCATCTGAGACTCTGCAAAGCGCAACAACCCTTGATCTACTATTTTCAATCTTCTCAATAGTTTTGTCAGTCTGTAAAGGCGATTGGGATGTAGTATCATGCTTTTAAAAAGAGCTCTTACAGCAATAGGGTAAGTAGCTAGGCTATACCAGAAACTGGTCTTGATACCATCAGGCGCAAGTAGTGTGAGTTCTGTTACCTGAGAGGGAAAAGTTTCTACGGTAATCATGGCAAACTTTCCGCCCAGACTAAATCCAACTACACCAAATTTTTCAATGTTTTCTTTTTCTAAAAACAAAAGCATGATTTCTTTCCAATCGTCTTTTTCTACAGGGCTTCGGCTATGCCAATGACTGGCTCCGTGAAAGAACAAATCGAATGTGTAAAGTGTATGTGATTCCTTCAACGCATCAACCCACTTGTGAAATGCGCTGTGATCTTGGCCGAACCCGTGGAAAAGAACTAAAACGGCCTCTCCAGCACCCGATTTGGTGTACGCGAGCTGCGAATTGGCGTAGAAAATATGCATGACGTTTTCCAGGCTTCAAAAGTAGTCACTTTGGCGATCACTACTTGCGCATTCTTTTTTACAGTTTTGTAAAATAATACCTAAGGGTTTGCCGTCTATGGTAAAAATTGGCGCGGCAGATGGATTTGGCGATGCAACAAATAAAAGAAAACACATTCCTGAATGAGAAAGACAAACTGCTCGGATTCATCCGGAGCAGAGTGTCATCGGTGGAAGAGGCAGAGGATATTCTTCAGGATGTGTTTTTTCAGTTTGTCTCTGGGTTCGAAACCATTGAATCGTTGGATCGAGTTACTTCCTGGCTCTATAGTGTTGCCCGTAATAAGATCATTGATCGCTATCGCAGAGATGCTTCACGTCCGCAGCGCACGGATTTTGAATGGATCACTGGGAAAGAGGATGATGTGCCGCTGACGTTACAGGATATTTTACCGGATCTGGATAATACCCCTGAATCAACATTGCTAAGGGAAGCCATTTGGGACGAGATCACCGATGCACTGGCTGAATTGCCCGCTGATCAACGGGAGATTTTCATCCAAAATGAAATGGAGGAAAAAAGTTTTCGCGAGATAGCAGACGAGACGGGTATCTCTATCAATACGCTGCTGTCGAGAAAGCGATATGCAATACTCGCACTTCGTAAAAGGTTGCAACGGTTTTATGATGATGTGGTGAGCTAATGTTTGAAAGTAAGAATTTGGAAGATAGAATTTAGAATACAGAATACAGAATGACCTTATTGAAACTGAATTCCGAATTCCGAATTCCGAATTCTAAATTCTAAATTCTAAATTCTGAATTCTATAGAATGAAGATGTTAATTAAAAAGTTAAAAAGATAGAGTTATGAAAAAGGTATTGTGGATTGGAGGAATGGTGGTGTTGGGAGTGTTGGCGGTTTCTGCGTTTACACTTGGCACGATGTATTTATGGAATTGGTTGGTACCGGAATTGTTTCAAGGACCGATAATCAACTTTTGGCAGACCCTAGGTTTGCTGGTTTTAAGCAAAATTTTGTTCTCGGGTTTTGGCAAGGGTGGACATCGCCACAACGGCCAATGGAGAGGTTACTGGAAGCAAAAATGGCAAGGAATGACGCCCGAAGAGCGTGAACGTTTCAAAGCAAAGATGAAAGACAAGTGGTGCTCACCTAGATCCGGAAGCTCAGCCGGTAATGCAGGCATTTCAATCGATTGATGCCTTTAATTTAAAAAAGCCTTAAAAAAAAGTACTTAAAAGCGCAACCCTGAGCTGCAAATGGCGTTGACGGAAACCGAGGAAACTTTTGTAATATCAAAAGTTTCCTTAGTTTCGCGCCCGATTATGGAAGAACAGGAAACAAAAAGTAGAATTTTAGCTGGAGCGGAAGCGCTTTTTATGAAGTACGGGATCCGTAGTGTTTCCATGGACGACATAGCCAGGCAATTGGCAGTTTCTAAAAAAACCCTTTACCAGCATTTTGCAGACAAAGATGAGTTAGTGACAGTAATGTCTCAAACCCACATGGCCCGCGAGGAACGTGAATACCTTGAAATCACCGCTGCGTCTGAAAACGCCATCGATGAGCTCAACAAAATTTCTGTACGGCTGCGTTGCGACATGGAAGACATGAATCCATCGCTGCTTTTTGATTTACAGAAATTTCACCCGAAGTCATGGGCGCTGTGGCTCAACCACAAGAATGATTTCATCATGCGCTCGATCGTTAGAAATCTTAAGCAAGGTATTGACGAAGGCTACTTTCGCCCTGAAATCAATCCGGAAGTCATAGCCATCAGCCGATTAGTCCTTATTGAAGCGGCTTTTGACGAACAACATTTCCCAAAAGAAAAATACAATCTAGTCGAAGTGCAGTCACAGTTTTTCGATCACTTCGTTTACGGCCTCTGTACCGACAAGGGAAGAAAACTATACCAGAAATACAAAGAGAATACCACAACACCCATAACCAACTATAAGAATGAATCAGTTTTATAAACTAGCACTAGTTGTGATTGCTTTGATTGCATCCACAAGGGCGCAAGCACAACAACAAATCGGCACCTCCTTTACATTGGAGCAGTGTATTGAGTATGCGTTAACAAATTCGGTCAACGCACAGAATGCGATTATCGATCAAGAGATCGCATCGGCAAAGGTAAAAGAGACAACGGGACTAGGATTGCCGCAAATTGATGCGGGTGTATCGTTGGTTCACAACGCGAAGCTACAGCGCTTTTTTACAACCTATAACCCAAGTTCTGGCGCCAATTTCTTAGGTGATCTAAGTACTGTTCCCGGCATTCAAGCGGGAGATGTGGTGGCTGCGCAAAACTTTTTTCAGCTAAAGAACTCGGGTAGCGCTTCCATCTCTATCAACCAATTATTGTTTAGTGGATCCTATCTTGTTGGTTTGAAGGCTTCGAAAGCCTACAAGGCACTTTCGTTTAAGGCAGCAGATGTAACGAGAGAACAAATCGTTCAGCAGGTAACCAAGGCCTATTATCTGATACTTATTAATAGAGAAAGAACTGCGCTTTTTGTGAATAGTATTGCCCGTCTCGACTCCTTATTGAGAAACACCACCGCACTGAACAAGAATGGATTTGTGGAAAACATTGATGTCGACCGCATAAAGGTGGCTTACAATAATCTGAAATCTGAAAACGAGAAATTTGAAAATCTCAACGAGCTTGGGATACAGTTATTGAAGTTTCAAATGAACTACCCTACTGATCAGCCGCTGGAATTGATCGGTAGCATACAAGACGTGCGGGTTGAGATCAATGACGTTGCTTACACAGAGGGTTGGGATTATAAGACACGCGCTGACTATAAAGTATTGGAAGCCAACAGGCGTTTGCAAGAGTTAAGTATTCGAAACCAGTATGCTGGCGCGCTGCCTTTGGTAGCTGCGTTTGGAAACTTGGGCTATAATACTCAATCAGCCGATTTCGGGGGCCTATTCACGACAAACAGCAAAATTGAAGATCAGGGTGCAATAGGTCCTGATAAGTGGTACGATTTCTCTCAATATGGCCTTAGTCTAAGCATGCCTATTTTTAATGGATTACAACGGCAGTACAAAATCCAGCAAGAGAAATTGACACTTAAGAAAATCGATAATGGGTTTAGAACCTTAAAGCAAGCGATTGATTTAGAAACCAAACAAGCCGCCATTGGTTTTGAAAATGCGATTATCTCCCTCACCGCGCAGAAAGAAAACATGGAGCTAGCAAGCAACGTGGCGCGTGTTACTAAGATAAAATACGAACAAGGCGTTGGCTCTAACCTGGAAGTAGTCGATGCGGAGAACAGTCTGCGCCAGGCCCAAACCAACTATTACTCTGCATTGTTTGATGCCATGATTGCTAAAGTAGACTTGGATAAGGCCTATGGCAAATTGATTCCACTTACCTCAAAAAATTAACAACCACAAACACAACGATATGAAATCAAAATTATACTCAAAACTGTTAGCCCTACTTGTGATAGCTATTGTAGTTGCTGCTTGCAACGGATCTTCAAAAGACAAAGAAACACAGTTGAAAGACTTAAAGGCACAGCAGGCTGCATTAGCCACGCAGATTAGTGAATTGGAAAAAGGAGTAGATACAAAAGCCCCAGCATCCGGAACAAGGCGCTCCAAAGAAGTTGGAGTTATTGAATTGACACCACGTCCCTTTGATCACTACATCAAGACTCAGGGAGCCATCGAAGCGGTGGATAATATTTTAGTCAGTGCCAAAACGATGGGCGTCATTACCCAAGTTTTTGTTCGCGAAGGAGATGTTGTTTCGAAAGGACAGACACTTGCGCAAATTGACAACTCACTCACCATGCGTGGAATGGAAGAGGTAAAATCGGGTTTGGATTTAGCTACCACCATTTATAATCGTCAAAAAAATCTTTGGGATCAAAAAATTGGAACGGAAGTTCAATACCTCCAAGCAAAGAATAACAAAGAGAGTTTGGAGCGTAGGTTGGCAACTATGAAGGAGCAGTTGGATATGGCTCTTATTAAATCTCCTATAAGCGGATCGGTTGATGCTGTTGATGTGAAGATTGGGCAAAATGCCGCCCCTGGTGCTCCTGCTTTTCGAGTGGTAAGCAGCGATCGATTGAAATTTATTGCGAATGTTTCAGAAGCCTATGTCACCGATGTGAAGAAAGGTAACAAAGTGCAGATTGCGTTTAGTGATTTGAATAAGTCAGTCGGTGGCCAAGTTACTTTTGTTGGAAAGGCAATCAATCAGCTTTCGCGCACATTTCCTGTAGAAATTGCGTTGACAAGCAATAGCGATTTTCGCCCCAACATGTCCGGTGAGTTAAAACTCATTTTTCATTCTGAACCAGCAGCTATCGTTGTGCCTGTCAATGTCGTACAAGATATCAATGGCCAGAAAGTGGTTTACACAGCTGAAACAGTAGATGGGAAACTAGTGGCAAAAAAGAATATTGTAACGGTAATCGGTGTCTATGGGAATCTGGCGCATGTAAACACGTTGAAAAAAGGCGACAAAGTTATCACGGTTGGTTATCAGGGGTTGAACGAAGGTGAATTGATTAAGATTTAATAAAAGGAAAATAGAAGTCAGTAGTCAGAATGTAGAATTTTCTGATGGAGCATTCTGACTTCTGCATTCTAACTTCTAACTACTAGCATATATGAAAGACACTGAAAAAGAATTTGGACCCACCAGTTGGGCGATTGATAATAAGGTAAGTATCTACGTAGCTACGGTGATCATCTGCTTGGCGGGTATGTTCACTTACGTGAGTTTACCAAAAGAGAATTTTCCGGAAGTAGTTTTTCCTCAAATTATTGTGACAACGGTATACGTGGGGGCGTCTCCTTCCGATATGGAAAATTTGATCACCAAAGAAATAGAGAAGGAATGCAAGGCAATTGCTGGGGTGAAAAAAATAAAGAGCAGTTCGGTGCAGAGCGTGTCCAGTATCATCATCGAGTTTCAAACAGATGTGAATGTAGATAAAGCTAAGACAGATGTGAAGGATGCTGTAGATCGTGCCAAGTCTAAGCTTCCTACCGATTTGAAAGAGGATCCACAAGTAATCGACATTGACCTCTCCGCTCAACCCATCATGAATATCAACCTCTCTGGCGATTACGATTTGACTACGCTAAAGAAATATGCTGAGCAGCTACAGGATGCTATTGAAGGCATCAAGCAAATACGGAAAGTAGAAATTGTAGGTGCTCTTACACGTGAAATTCAGATAAACATTGACATGTTCAAGCTAGCAGGCGCAGGGTTGAGCTTAGATGATGTGCAGCAAGCAATCGGATCCGAAAACGTTGTCATACCAGGCGGTCAATTGTCCGTTGGTGGCATGAAGCGTTCATTGACGGTGAACGGTGAATACAATTCTGCAGATGAGATTGCGAACACGATCATCGGGTCAACCAAAGGAGGCAAGATCTATTTGAAAGATATTGCCCAAGTGATAGACTCTCACAAAGAGCAAGAAAGCTACGCGCGTTTGGATGGTAAAAATGTGATCACACTCAATGTGATCAAAAGAAGTGGCGAGAACTTGGTGATTGCCTCCGATCAAATCAACGAGGTGGTAAACGATTTCAAAGCAAACATACTTCCTCCAGGAACTGATATTACCATCACGGCCGACCAATCGGAGAACACGCGTACTACGCTGCATGACTTGATTAACACTATCATTATTGGTTTCGTGTTAGTGGTTATTATTTTAATGTTCTTCATGGGCGCCACCAATGCTTTCTTCGTTGCCATGTCGGTTCCCATTTCAAGCTTTATAGCATTTTTAGTTTTCCCAGCTTTAGGCTACACCTTTAACTTAATGACATTATTCTCATTCTTATTAGCTTTAGGAATTGTAGTGGACGATGCCATTGTGGTGATTGAAAACACGCACCGTGTTTTTGATAATGGAAAGGTGCCGATCCGCAAAGCAGCTAAAATTGCTGCGGGTGAAGTCTTCTTGCCAGTATTGTCGGGTACATTGGTGGTGTTAGCCCCCTTTATTCCATTAGCGTTTTGGCCGGGTGTTATTGGTAAGTTTATGGTGTACTTGCCCATTACTTTGATTGTAGCTTTGTTGGCTTCGTTGTTGGTGGCGTATATCATCAATCCGGTGTTTGCTGCAGATTTTATGACCGAGCACAATCACGATCATGAAAACAAGAGCAAGATCACCCGTGGGTTTAAAGTGACGGCCATCGTCATGGGTTCTTTAGCGCTGATGAGCTATTTAGTAGGTTGGTATGGCATGGGCAACTTCACCATCTTTATGTTTGGTATTTATGCGTTGTATCATTTTTATTTGGTGCGGGTTATCTCCCACTTTCAAACAGATTTTTGGCCTGGCGTTCAAGAAGGCTATAAAAAGATTATCGCTAGATTTTTAATTGCCTATCGCCCTATTTGGGTTGTGGTAAGCGTTATAGTTTTATTTGGGCTCTCAATTGCATTTACCATATGGAGGAACCCACCTGTTGTATTCTTCCCTCAAGGTGATCCAAACTTCATATTCGCATATGTGACAATGCCAATTGGTACCGATCAAAAGATAACAGACTCTGTAACTGCAATTGTGGAGAAAAAAGTAGTTGGAGTCGTTGGTAAAGACAATCCTTTAGTTGAGTCAATTATTACAAATGTGGCAGTCGGTGCTTCTGAAGATCCATTTTCTGGTACCCAACCACAGCCACATTTGGGTAAAGTTTCCGTTGCCTTTGTTAAGTTTTCTAAGCGCAATAGTCAATCGACCAAAGAATACTTAAATAGGATAAGGGAAGCAGTAAAGGGAGTTAAAGGTGCTGAAATTTCTGTCAATCAGGAAGCTAACGGGCCACCTACAGGCAAACCAATTAACATTGAAATTGCCTCTGAAGATTTTGGTGTACTCGTTTCGACTGCCGATCACCTACAGCGCTACCTAGATTCGCTTCAAGTGCCCGGTGTAGAAGAGTTGAAGTCAGATTTCCAAAGTGATAAACCTGAGATTTTGGTAGTTATTGATCGTGAGAAAGCAAACCGTGAAGGTATTTCTACTGGGCAGATTGGGCAGGCATTAAATATTGCCATCAACGGTCGTGAAGTTTCAAAATTCCGAGATGAGAATGATGATTACGAAATCACCTTGCGCGTTGATGAAAAATATAGAAATGATATCAATACCTTGATGAATTTGCCTTTAACCTATCGTGATATGAGCATGGGAGGTCAAGTCCGCCAAGTCCCGATTTCGGCCGTGGCGAAAACAGAATACTCTAATAGTTATGCAGGTATTCGTAGGATTAACCAAAAACGCGTGATAACACTTTCTTCAAATGTTTTGGGTGGTTATAATGACAATAATGTTGTGGCCGATATTACTGATAAACTTTCTGGATTTCCATCCCCAGAAGGAGTTACTATTAAAATGACAGGTGCTCAAGAAGATCAAGCAGAGACTTCCTCCTTCTTGGTTGTCGCTTTTGTGCTAGCCTTCGGATTAATCTTTATGATATTAGTAACTCAGTTTAATTCAACCAGTAAGCCTATCATCATCATGGCAGAAATTCTGTTCAGTATCATTGGTGTGCTAATTGGCTTTTCGCTCTTTAAAATGGAAATCTCCATTGTGATGTCGGGTGTGGGCGTTATGGCCTTGGCGGGAATTGTGGTACGCAATGGTATTTTGTTGGTGGAGTTTACCGATTTGCTGGTAGCGCAAGGCATGGAACTGCGCGAGGCAATTGCTGAAGCAGCGAAGACACGTATGACACCCGTGTTGTTGACTGCCATGGCGGCTACACTCGGATTGATTCCGTTGGCCGTTGGATTGAACATCGACTTTGTAACCTTGTTCACCGAATTTAATCCACATATTTATTTTGGTGGCGATAACGTTGCCTTCTGGGGGCCGCTGTCATGGACAATGATTTTCGGTTTGATCTTCGGTACATTTTTGACCTTATTCTTGGTGCCGGTCATGTACTTGTTGGTTGCCAAGTTGAAAATGAAGCTATTTAAAAAGAATATGGTGGAAGTTCTTAGTGAAACAGCGCCAGCGGAGTTACACTAGTGACGATTATTTAAAATATATTAAAGGCATCTTGCGACTTAGTTGTAAGATGCTTTTTGCTTTATGATCAATCGATTTATGACAATTTTCATTTTCATCCTCATCTTCCTGACGATTGACTTTTACTTCTTTCAAGGAGTATTGGTGGCGAGTAAAGGATGGTCTCCGCTGTGGAAGTCAGTTATCCGGTATGGTTTTTGGATTCCGACCGTTCTATCCATCCTGGCTTTGTTTTGGTGGACGTTTGATGATCCTTACCGATACAGTTCTAGTTTTCGCAACTGGATTATTACGGGCATAGTAGCTACCTATTTTTCCAAGATAGTAGGTATACTGTTTTTATTTATTGATGATCTTCAGCGTGGAGTACGGTGGATAATTTCGCTATTTCAAAAAGGTTCTTCGGGCACCAGTGCAGGAGAAGTAATCACAAGGTCTGAATTTTTGTCAAAGACAGCCTTGATTGCTGCTTCGGTTCCATTAGGTGCATTTGCCTACGGCATCATTTCAGGGGCACATGATTACCGAATACGCAAGGTGGCAATTAAACTTCCGAACCTTCCAAAAGCATTTGATGGAATTAAGATTGCACAATTATCTGATATCCATTCCGGTAGTTTTTGGAACAAGACGGCTGTGAAAGGCGGAGTAGAGATGATACTCAAGGAAAAGCCTGACGCTATATTTTTTACTGGAGACTTGGTAAACAATGAATCGAGTGAGGTGAAAGAATACATGGATGTGTTTAATAAACTTCGTGCACCACTGGGTGTATTTTCAATTACAGGCAATCATGACTACGGTGATTATAAGAGTTGGGCTAGCAAAGAAGCAAAGCAGCAGAATTTTAAAGACTTAGTTACTGCCCATAAAGAATTGGGCTTCGACTTATTACTCAACGAAAATCGATTTTTAGTGCAAGGCGGTGAAAAGCTGGCGATTTTGGGTATCGAAAATTGGGGAACACGGTTTTCAAAACACGGCCTATTGGATAAAGCATATCTTGGAACAGAAGAGGCAGCTGTTAAATTTTTATTGTCACATGATCCTACCCATTGGGATGCTCAGGTGAGACCTACTTACAAAGATATTGATATGATGTTTGCCGGGCATACACATGGCGCTCAGTTTGGTGTAAACATTGGCGATTTCACCTGGACGCCTGTCCAGCACGTTTACAAGCAATGGGGAGGACTCTATCAAGAAGATAGTCAGTACTTGTATGTCAATCGGGGGTTTGGGTATTTAGGGTATCCAGGCAGAGTAGGGATGCCTCCGGAGATTACTATTTTTGAATTGAAGAGGGCAGTTTGATTTTTCCTTGATCAACCAAGATATCCACAAGCTTTCTATATTTGTCTAAACTAAAACGACACATATGGGCTTGAATTGGCAAGGCGTTTTCCCCGCACTCACCACGAAGTTTACCGTAGATGACAAGCTAGATCTGCCACTTTTTGAAAAGAATCTCCATGCTCAACTCGATGCCGGTGTCGATGGCATTATCCTCGGAGGCACATTAGGAGAATCCAGTGTATTGAGTAATGAAGAGAAATTTGAGCTGCTTCGATTTGCGGTCGATAAGGTAGCCGGTAAAGTGCCTGTGATCATGAACATAGCGGAAGGTAGCACGCGGGAAGCAATTAAGCTTGCCAATGAATCTGAGAAGTGTGGGGCCAAAGGATTGATGATGCTTCCTCCCATGCGTTATAAATCTGATCATCGCGAAACCGTTCAGTATTTTAAGGATGTTGCTAATTCAACGAGTCTGCCCATCATGATTTACAATAACCCGGTCGATTATAAGATTGAGGTTACGTTAGATATGTTTGCTGAGTTGGTAGAGAATAAAAACATACAAGCTGTTAAAGAATCAACTCGTGACGTATCCAACGTCACGCGAATGATCAATCGTTTTGGTGACCGATTTAAAATTTTGTGCGGTGTGGATACTATTGCCATGGAGGAATTAATCCTTGGGGCACATGGTTGGGTAGCTGGTCTTGTTTGCGCGTTCCCAAAAGAAACGGTGGCGGTTTACAAATTGACAAAGACCAATAAGATCGCGGATGCTTTGGAAATCTACCGATGGTTTCTTCCATTGCTTGAATTAGATATTCATCCGAAGTTAGTCCAATACATTAAGCTGGCAGAGCAGGAAACCGGCATTGGTTCAGAACATGTTCGTAAACCTCGGCTCACCTTGGTCGGAGAAGAAAGGGAAAGGATCTTAAAAATTATTCGAGAGGGGATCAGTAAGAGACCCAAGTGCTAAGACCCAATTTTGAACGTTGAATTTTAAATCGAATATGGACGCGACATTAGACCAAGTTGATGCCGCTTTACAAGAAGCACAAATTGCATTTCTTTCCTACAAGAACATCAACGGAAAGAAGAAGGCAGAATTTCTCCGCGTCATTGCAGACGAAATGGAAGCGTTGGGAGGGGAATTATTGAGCACTGCTATGCGCGAAACCAATCTGCCAGAAGCTCGCATTATTGGTGAACGTGGTAGAACCACCGGGCAGTGTCGAATGTTTGCGGATCTGGTTGAGCAAGGTTCGTGGGTCGAAGCCAGAGTAGACACCGCGTTGCCTGATCGCACTCCATTGCCAAAGCCTGACATTCGGAAGATGTTAGTGCCTATAGGCCCTGTTGTGGTTTTTGGAGCGGCTAATTTTCCTTTAGCTTATTCAACTGCCGGAGGTGATACGGCCTCTGCTTTGGCTGCGGGTTGCCCGGTTATTGTAAAGGCGCATCCAGCTCATGCCGAGACGTCTGAACTTGTTGCAGGTGCTATCAAGAAAGCAATTGATAAAGCTGGAATGCCGAAGGGTGTATTTCAGCATTTACATGGAATCGGTTTTGAAGTGGGGCAAGCATTGGTGAAACATCCGCTGACAAAAGCTGTAGGTTTTACGGGTTCGTTAGCAGGGGGTAAAGCACTTTTCGATATAGCCTGTCAACGAGCTCAACCCATTCCTGTTTTTGCAGAAATGAGTAGCATCAATCCTGTCATCTTATTACCCGACTCTTTGGTTCATCAGGCTGAGAGAACAGCAGCAGCTTTGGTCGGTTCTATTACACAAGGGGTTGGGCAGTTCTGCACCAATCCTGGTTTACTTGTGGCCATAGAAAATGACGGACTAAATCGATTTATTAAATCTTTGTCAGAGGGGATCAACAATGCATTGCCCGGCATTATGCTTCATCAGGGAATAGCAGATAATTATACTAAGCGCTTGGCTCGTACTTTGGAACAGAAAGGTGTTACGGTTGAAGGTCAATCCAGTTCTAATGCTACCGAAAGTCAAGGCAAGCCTCTTGTAGCTTCAGTCCTTGCTTCCACTTTTTTGAAAAATCCTTTGTTGGCGGAAGAAGTATTCGGTCCCTTTTCATTGATTGTAAAATGCAAGGGTATTCATGAGCTTCATGCTGTTGCAAATCACCTGAGTGGTCAATTAACGACAAGTATTTTTGGTGATGAGGTCGAGATAGCCAAGTATTCTAGTTTGGTTAATGTGCTGATTGAGAAAGCGGGTAGATTAATTGTCAACGGAGTTCCTACTGGGGTAGAGGTCTGCCCCTCCATGAATCATGGCGGCCCCTTTCCGGCAACAACGGATTCTCGGTTTACGGCTGTCGGGATTGATGCCATCAAGCGCTTTGCAAGGCCGGTGGCCTTTCAAAGTTTTCCGAATTCGCTATTGCCAGAAGAATTGCAAGACGGAAATCCGTTGGGTATCTGGAGATTGTTTAATAATGAATGGAAGAAATAGTTATTGGTTGTTCGTTAGTCTTTGCTTGCAAGCACGATTAACCAACAACGATCAACGAACAACGATAAGATGAATATTTTCAAATGTATTGATGCTCATACCTGTGGTAACCCCGTTCGATTGGTGGCAGAAGGAGGACCGAAGTTGGAGGGAAAAAACATGAGCGAGAAGCGTCAGCACTTTTTAAAGGATTACGACTGGATACGTAAGGGGCTGATGTTTGAGCCACGTGGTCACGACATGATGAGTGGCAGTATTTTGTATCCGCCATCTGATCCCAGAAACGATATTGGCGTTTTGTTTATTGAAACGAGTGGCTGTTTGCCCATGTGTGGACATGGCACGATAGGAACTGTTACTATCGCTATTGAAGAAGGCTTGGTCATTCCTAAAACTCTGGGCGTTCTAAATCTGGAAGTGCCAGCGGGTTTGGTTCGCATTGAATACCAGCAAGAAGGAAAGAAAGTGAAGTCAGTAAAGATCAGAAATATCAAGGCTTACCTGGCAGCTGAAAATATTCAAGCCACTTGCCCCGATTTGGGCGAGCTAAATTTGGATGTGGCTTATGGCGGAAACTTTTATGCGATCGTTGACGTACAAAAAAATTTTAAAGGCATAGAGCATCATACCGCAGATCTATTGGTAAGCTGGAGTAGAGAACTACGAAAAGACATTAATAAGAAGCACACTTTTGTCCATCCGGATGATTCAACAATCAATGGATGCAGCCATATCTTATGGACTGGCAAAGTGATTGATCCTAGTTCTACTGCTCGCAATGCTGTTTTCTATGGCGACAAGGCCATCGATCGCTCGCCTTGTGGAACAGGCACTTCTGCCCGCCTTGCCCAATGGTATACAAAAGGAAAGTTAAAACGTGGTGATGAATTTATTCATGAAAGCATCATCGGTTCGAAGTTTATTGGCCGCATTGAAGAAGAAACTGAATTGCATGGAAAGCCGGCCATTATTCCAAGTGTAGAAGGCTGGGCAAAAATTTATGGTCACAATACGATCTCTATCGACCCACAAGATGATCCATATGCATATGGATTTCAGGTAATATGATTTATCCATCATGAAAAAGAAAGAATGTCCTTCGTGCGCCATGAACATTGAGGCAGGAAGCCGGGAGTGTCCAATCTGCGGTTATGAATTCATGGAGGCAACACCTTGGATTAAGTATATGGCCATCTTCCTTCTTATCGTTTTCTTATTGAGTTACTTTATTTTTTAGCGTTACAGTTTCAGAAGCAAAATTGATCAGATGAGAGTTGGCATAATAGGAGGTGGCATCATTGGACTTAGTTCGGCTTATTATTTATCGAAGGCTGGTCATCAAGTTACGGTCATTGAGCAATCTGAAATGAAAGACGGCTGCTCATTTGGAAACGCAGGAATGATTGTACCTAGTCACCTGATTCCATTAGCCGCACCGGGCATGATCTCCAAAGGCATCCGATGGATGTTCAATTCAAGCAGTCCGTTTTATGTAAAGCCTCGGTTAAGGGGTGATCTTATAAAGTGGGGCTATCATTTTTATAAAAGTGCTACCAAAGAGCACGTGACAAGATCGGCACCTGCGTTAAAGGAAATAAGTTTACTGAGTAAGTCAATGTTTAAGCAGCTGTCGACAGAACTTCCATTTGACTTTGGCTATCACGAACGTGGACTTTTGATGTTGTATCAAACGAAAGAAACGGAGCGCGAGGAAATGGAGACAGCAGTTCTCGCCAATGCACATGGTATTGAAGCTCATATTATTTCCGCTGAGGAAGTTCAGAAACTTGAACCGGATGTTCTAGTAAAGGTGAGAGGAGGGGTTTACTTTCCTGGAGATGCTCATGTTACTCCACAGCTTTTCGTGAATCAACTGAAAACATACTTGAAGGACAAAAGCGTTTTTATTAAAGACAAAACCGAAGTGATGGACTTTGTGATCGAGTCTGATAAAATCGAGTCAGTAAAAACGGCCAACGAAGAGCTCACCTTTGATGAAGTTGTGCTTGCCACCGGAAGTTGGTCAGCGTTAGTAGCGGCTAAATTGAATTTGTCATTGCCGATGCAAGCGGGCAAAGGATATAGCTTCACATTGGAGAATGTTCAAAAAAACACCTGTATTCCTTCTATTTTTTTAGAAGCACGTGTTGCAGTTACACCAATGGGGAATACGCTTCGATTTGGTGGCACCATGGAAATTACGGGAATCGATCATAGCATCAGCATGAATAGAGTTAAAGGCATTGTAGATTCAATTCCCAGGTATTACCCTGAGATGAAAGTAGAGATGCCTAAGAAGGAAGAGATATGGCATGGATTGCGTCCGTGTTCACCCGATGGTTTGCCGTATATTGGACGATCAAGGAAGATCAAGAATTTAGTTGTAGCCACAGGTCATTCTATGATGGGGTTAAGCCTTGGTCCGGGTACAGGTATGTTAGTTAAAGAAATAGTTGGACACGAAAAGACCACAATGTCAGTAGATAGATTCGATCCCCATCGATTTGATTAAACCCAGATTATGCAATGCTGACGGTACTGTCAGCATTGCATAATTGACGAATGAAAATCAACGATTTAGCCCCAAGTAAGAAAACCAAGTTGGTGATTTTTCATTGTCAGGTCAGACGATAAATGTCTGACTCTGACCGCAAGCGTCACGAGGTTTAACCTTGACATCCGCCTCAGGCGGATCGTCAACCCCCTGGGCAAACTATGCATTCCTAATGCATAGTTTGGGTTAAATGTATCCCATCATTTTGTAAGTGACCATTCCTGTCCACTCGCGTGTAAGAATATGCCAATTTGATAGGGTGCCGGCAGATGGAATGAACAAAACATCTGGCGTATACTTTCTATTGTGCGAGAAGAAATCTGTACTAAACACATCTATATTCCATCCCAGTTTTGCAAAGCAAGCTTTTGATCTTCGAATATGAAACGCAGAAGTTACCAGAATGCAGTCCTCTGGCTTCACATTCACACCAAGCATTTTCGTTACAGCCAAGGCAGACTCCCGGGTGTTTCTCGATGTGTTTTCAATGACGATATCTTCTTTATGCACACCCATAAGAATTAATACCTCTGCCATTTCATCCGCTTCTTGTTTATTAACGTCATATAGTTTACCGTTTCCACCTGATACAAGAACTTTTTGGATAAAGCCCAGCTTGTACAGTTGTAAGGTGTGGGTCACTCGATCAGCACCTCTGCCAAAGTACATTCGATCGGCTGGCTCCATTTCTGATTTCCCCACACCGGTAAGTACGATGCCGTAAGAATACTTTTTCTTAAGTTCTGCAAATGGTGTAGGAGGCACTTCCCATAATAGCATTACCTCATTCCCAATAAAATCATTGCTAAAAAGAAAAAGCAAAAAGACACCTGCATTGCGCAATCTTTTTCTCCATAATTTCCTTTTCAAAAAAGCAGCTACTAAAAAACAGGTGCAGATGATTACAATCGGCATTGTAAGATAGCTGAGTGTTTTAGATAGGAAGAAGAACATACCTTCCTACATTCTCTTTGGTATGGGATTAGAAATATTACTCAAGGCCTCAATCACCTTTCGGAGAAGCTCCCAATAAAGCGCAATGGCTAGTACCAGTGTCATAGACCAAATCACCCCCAGATTGAAATAAAGGGTATCAATGTTTTGATTTAAAAAATGTTTAGCAGGCATATAGAACTGAGCGTCAAAGTCAACCATATGGCTCGGATCCGGATCTTTGTAAATGGGATAAATCTTTTGAATAAGCTTTCCGTCTTTTTCAATAATACGATTTGTTTCCATCGTGTTCCTAACTAGTTCGGTTATCGCTTCGTTTTGGTAGTTTCTTTTTCGTGATTCGAATTCTTTCTCTTTCTCGCTTGTATTGGTAAATTGACTAATCAACCTCTCTTTTTCCTGATCTGCTTTATTATACCGATTGATATAGAATTTTTTCAAAGCTTCTAAGAAAAAAACTGTTTTCTTATACACCAGTGTGTCAAATTTACCTGGGGCAAGACTTTGCAATTGTTCGAACCGGGCATTGATCACTCGCTGTTCTGTCTCAATCGCGAGATTTACCACTTGCAGTTGTCGGGTTACTTCCTTTTGGATTGACGGATCTGGATTAGTGTATTGCTGATTAATGAAATCAATCCGGGTTTCTATTTCTGGGATTAGGTATATTTTCTTGTAATCGGCATCGGCCATCAGTTTTTCATACAAGTAGAATTGTTTTTCAAATTCATTGTCTTTATACTGGCTTACCATCGCGGCTTCAAAGGCCCATCGGGATGCCATTAGGTCACCAACCAGTGGTACGGTTGAGGTGTTACCAATGATTGGATTAAGTTTATCAAACTTCACAACTACTCCACTTAATATCAGCTGTGGTATAAGCAAAATCGGAATCAGTATGTAGATGGTCACTGCCGAATTGAAAGCAGACGATATGTTAAGACCCAATAAATTGGCAAAGCACGATACCGTGAAAAGTATACTCCAGTGGATGAGGAACATCCCCTCGATGCCGAGGATATAATTTGCCACCGCGACAAATAAAAATGTCTGGATGGCAGAGATCATAAAGAGTATCATTATTTTTGAAATGATATAACTGCTTCTGCTGAGGTGAAGAAATTTTTCACGCTTAAGAATTTTTCGATCTCTGATGATCTCCTCTGCGCTTACAGTCAGTCCCATAAATAGAGCGACAATGACACTCATAAACAGGTGTGCTGGAATATTCAGGTTTTTACTGAATGCATACCCTTCCTTGAACGGATCATCTATATTATAATAACGTACAATAAACGCCAGGATGAATGCCAAAAGGGGAGCTTCCAATAAATTAATGAACAAATACTGTTTGTTACTTAGTTTTGAAAGTAAGTCGCGTGTGGAGAAGAGCTTTGTTTGTTTTAGCCACTTGGGTATACGCAAGGTTGAGTGAGGTGTATCTGATGATGGGGCTACTGATGATAACTTGATTTTGTTAAGAAAAGACTCATTCCATTGTTCGGGTGTAAACTTTCTATCATTGGTAAAATCTCCAAACTCATTGATCACTTTTGTTTCAATGATATTGAAAATTTGCTCTGGATTTACATTTCCACAGGAATGACATTCTCCTTCATCACTATTGATCAGATTGATATTCTTTTTGAAGTACGTTACCGAATCAACTGGATTTCCATAGTAAATCTGGTAGCCTCCAGTATCCAGGATAACCAGTTTATCAAACATCTTGAATATATCAGAAGAAGGTTGATGAATAACTGCAAACACTAGCTTTCCTTTTAGGGACAGTTCCTTCAAAAGATCAATGATGTTTTCAGAATCTCTGGATGATAGCCCTGACGTGGGCTCATCCACAAACAAAACAGCAGGTTGGCGAAGTAGTTCTAGCCCGATGTTTAGTCGTTTTCGTTGGCCTCCACTAATTGTTTTTTGCAGCGGTGAGCCGACTTTCAGATCCTTGGTCTGGGTAAGTCCCAAATCATTCAATGTTTTAATGACAAGCAAATCAATTTCTTCTTCATTCAGGTGACTGAAACAAAGTTTTGCGGCAAAATAGAGGTTCTGATAAACGGTTAGGTCTTCGATCAGTAGATCATCCTGAGGCACAAATCCAATCACACCTTCGATCTGTTCTGGATTTTTGTGAATGTCAATTCCATTTATAAGTACTCTGCCCTTAGAAGGTTTTTCTGTACCGTTTAAAACGTGAAGTAGGGTCGACTTACCCGCACCGCTGGCGCCCATCAACGCAACGAGATTGCCAGATTCTTCTGAAATTACTACATCTCGCAGTCCGAGTTTACCGTTTTTAAACTCGTATGAGATTTTCTCTGCCTCAAAACTAGTTCGCGTACCTTCAGATTGTTTTTTAAAAACATTTACAATTTCACCATAATATACAGGGTCGCTGGTTCCCCAGCGAAGTGTACTCCCTGTCCCAAGCACATTTATCAGCCCCGGTTTCTGAGGAACTCCATTTAGGTATACATCAGAATTGCCCAGATAGCGAAAAAATAAAATATCGGTGACCCGGATATAGAGGATGGCAATGAAGCCATCCAACTCAGGCCGCGTGATTATTTTTGTGTTGTTCGATCTACTACTTTTTGAACACACCACAAGCACATTTTCGTTATCGTAGTCATCCGGTTTCTTTGCTTCTAGAAACTGTTTGATTAAGTCGACATCTCCTGAACTGATATTGAATGCCTTACCAATGGTTTTTGAAATTTTTTCTTCGGCAGGCGAAATAATGCCATCGGCCATGATCAAACTGATTAACTCCAGCATGATTACCATTTTCTGTTTCTGTGCCGTTTCTTCATTGATAGAGGCACAGATTTTTAGAATACTCTCTTCTTGGTTATCACCGATCAATTTTTCTGATGTTTCTCTGGCGAACTCATCAAAAAGATGTAAGTGATGTTCCATAGATTTGTGCCCTACATGGTCGGCCAAAAAGGCTTGGATGTAGGCCCGCTCTTGTGTTGTAACGGTGTCTTCTTTTGCGACCATCGCAAACAATTTCATGATAGCTTTTAGGACGGGCTCACTCATACAATAGGGTTTAACAGGTTTATAAAAGTACGAAAGTTGAGATGCTAATAGAAACAAAAAAAGGGATCGGTTTCCACCAATCCCCTTTTACAATTACTGAATGAGATTAGTCCGTAATATCTTTTCTCATCTTTTCAACAATCTTGGTGATTTCAATCAAATGCTTGTCGGTGAGTACCATAGCAGAGCGATTATTTTTGATTTGTTCTTCGATGTTAAGGGCACGGTAACTGGCTTGTAAAGCGGCCAGATCGGCTTGAATGTTAGTTACCGGGTTAGATTGCTCAACGGTGCTTAGCATTCTCACTAGCTCATCAACAGATTTTTCTTGCTGAAGGATGATTCTGATAAGAGGAGTAAGAATCAAGTTACGTTGATCATTCTCCAAAAGATCTTTTGGATAAGTTTTAATCAAGCCAGTTGAAATGAAAAGACTTTCGATAAAACTTCCGGTCAACATCATCGCAGCTAATTTGTTACGACTATCGTTCTTCAAATATTTGTCCGTTTTTTGAACTGCACGGTTCAATAGAGAGGCTAATGAATCTTTGTTTGATATGTTTGCTTCAAACTGTTTTAAGATTTCAGTATCGAAAGAGCCAACTACGCCTAAGTTGTCAGCTAGCTTTTTTGCTGCACTCAGGTAATCGATAGCTTTTTGCGTTTTATCATATGAACTCAAATAGCCAATATCTGCCACGTAGGCACCCAAATTCAAAGCCGCTTTGTCGGATCTAGTCATGTATTGATCTACTTTCTTAACGTCTGTCAAAAGGCTCTGGTTAAACTCTGCCCCGGTTGCTTGCAACAAATAGGGTATCTCAGAAGGAGAGGGGATGTTGTATACGACATCTTCGATTTGGTCTTTCAATGACTCCTCGGCTTGCTTGAACTCATCAGAATTTTGTTCTTCTTGCTTATTAGAAGATCCGCAAGAGGCTAATAAAGAGACAGTTGCGATAAATAGTAGATAGAGGCTTAAACGGGTTAATTTCATGGGTATTAGGTTTAACCTCCAATTTTAGCACATTTTTCGTAACCAATAAACTCGTTTGGCTTTTATTTTATCATTTTCACAGATACTTAAGATCAAAAATCCGGATCAAGTCCAAATTTATCCCTCAGCTCTAAAAGCAGCGGATTCTTTTGAGCCATAGCCTCGAATTTTTCCTTGTTGGTGTAGATCATTTTATTGGCTGCCATTTCAACCATAAGGCTTCTCATTTGTAGGCTATTGTTGCCGAGGCTTTCCCGTAGGTAAGAAACTAAGTCTGTCCTCAGGGATTGAAGCAATGGCTCTTCAACCGGGTTGTTAAGATGGATTATAAGAGTATTGCCCTCCCTCAGATAACCCCTGCAAAGGAGGTGATAGATGGCCGCCTGGTCTTTTCGCGATTCTGCTAGTTTACCCCACACCTCCGATAATTCATCATCTGTAAACGGCCTGTCCGGAGAAGATGACTTTGGTTTTTCATCTGCAACTACTTCTTTACTCACAGCAGGCTTAAACAGGTTGCCTAAATTAAGCGTGGTTTTTGGCTTGGGTTCTCTTGGATGATGATAAGTTGGTGCTTTCTCTGTAACAGATTCCTGAATCTTCGGTTCCGCTTTTGTTTCTGCGGCCGGGGTAGAGTTTTGTTGTTCGAGAGGTGTCGGGCTGGCGACTAATTCTGAAACAGGCTCAGGACTTAAATCAATTTTTTTTTTACCGCCTCGGTGCCTGGGGCGGTTACTTGGGTAAAGACGGCATTGACATGAGCCATTTTCATTAAGGCGAGTTCGACCGTAAGCCGCTGGTTTTTGCTCCCTTTATATTGGATGTCAGATTGGTTAGCAATATTAAGCCATGAAAGGAGTAATGACTGTGAGCAGGCTTGGGCTTGTTGCATATACCTTTTCTTGATGCTCTCAGGTACCTCCATTAAGTTGGTAGTGCGTGCATCCTGAGAAACCATCAGGTTTCGGATGTGTTCACTAAGTCCTACAATAAAGTTATGCCCGTCAAAACCCTTTCGCAAGATTTCATCTAGCTCCAGAAGAGGCTGTGATGGGTTTTCGGCCAATAAACCATCTACCACTCGGAAATAGTAGTCGTAGTCAAGGATGTGAAGATTGTTGATTACATCTTTGAAGGTTACCTCCTTGCCCGAAGAAAAAGTGACCATTAAATCAAAAATGGACAAGCCGTCTCGAAGAGCGCCATCTGCCTTTTGAGCAATGAGATGCAATGCTTCCTCTTCCACTTTTATTTTTTCCTGATCAGCTACTTTTTTTAACTGCCTTGCGATGTCTGAAATTTGGATTCGGTTAAAATCAAAGATCTGGCACCGCGATAGGATAGTAGGAATGACCTTATGCTTCTCGGTGGTGGCTAAGATAAATATGGCGTAGGGTGGCGGCTCCTCTAACGTCTTCAAAAAGGCATTGAACGCGGAGTTAGAAAGCATGTGTACCTCGTCTATGATGTACACCTTAAATTTTCCGAATTGAGGTGGATAGCGAACTTGATCGATTAGGTTTCTAATATCCTCAACCGAATTATTAGAGGCCGCATCTAATTCGAATATGTTTAGCGAGTTGACCTCAGCTTTTTCTTCGAAGCCGTTGATCATTCTGGCCACAATACGAGCACAAGTTGTTTTTCCTACACCTCTTGGCCCGCAAAAAAGTAAGGCCTGCGCCAGCTTGTTGTTGTCAATGGCATTTTTAAGTGTTGTAGTAATGTGCTCTTGCCCAACCACTTCGGCAAAGCCGAGCGGGCGATATTTACGGGCAGAGACAACAAAACTTTCCATGAGCTGCAAGATAGTCCAATTTCACAATTTGAAAATGCAATAATTTGAAAATTAGGTGCTCGTAGTGAGGCGTCAGGTGATTTCTAAATTTTCTCCAGCATAATCGCCAGAAAAGTTTTCACGGCATCGATATAATTACCCACACGGATGTTTTCATTCTCCGCGTGCTGATTGTTGTCGGCATTTACGGTAGGCACAGCTACGGCTGGGATACCCAGTGTTGTGACAAAAGGTGAAATTGGAATCGACCCCCCGGCTGTGCGAATTTTGATGGGCTCTTTTCCAAATGCTGTGAACATCGCGCTGCTTAGCCATTTGCCACACTCAGAATCAAAAGGTGTTTGAAAAGCCAGATAAGAGATCTTTGCTTGAAAGTTTGCAATTCGGGGATAGGTTAATCTTTCCTCCTCGGTGGGGTCACGATCAATAACGTGGTATCCCTTTGCCACAACGTGTTTTCTTATCAATTCGATGAGGCGTTTCGGGTCACTGCTCGGCACAAGTCGGATGTCAATTTCGGCAACTGCTTTCGCAGGTATTAGCGTCCGCGCTTGGTCACCTATATAAAGGGCGTCAAGCCCTCGTATATTGAGTGTTGGATATTGCAGTGATTCCTGAAAATTTCCCCCAATTTTATCCGGCTCGGCAATGCCCAGAAATTTTCTGATTTCATTTTCATCATCAGGAACTTTCGACAAGACACTCTTTTCTTCATTTGTTAATTCGACTCCATCATAAAACCCTGGAATTGTAACGCGACCTTCTTCATCTTTCATTGAACTGAGCAGTTGTGCCAGACGCAATGCAGGATTAGGAGTATAGTTGCCATAGTTGCCACTGTGCACCGGTGTACGCGGTCCGTGCACGGTCAGGGTGATCTCGCAGATGCCGCGGGCGCCAAACGACAGGGTTGGCTCATTGCTCACATGTCGGGGTCCGTCAAAAATAATGAGTCGGTCTGCTGCCAATTCTTTTTTGTAGTCTGCCACAGCCAGCGGGAGATGAGGAGAACCAAGTTCTTCCTCAAAATCCATAATTACCTTCAGGTTGTAGTTGGGTTCTAATTTTGATTCTTTCAACGCATCCAAGGAAGCAATAAATGCCATGGCAGGTCCTTTGGCATCAGAGGCTGATCGGACAAAAATCCGCCAGTCCCGGTTGATGGCTCCCGACTTTAGTTTTTCAAACGGAAGGGTGTTCCACTTTCCGGTTGCGTCTTTTTCTTTTAGTGTTGGATTCCAGGGGCTATCCTGATCCCATTTAGTTGGGTCTACCGGTTGGCCATCGATCTGCAAATAAATCAATACCGTTACTGGTGGCTTACCTCCAACTTGTTTTGCTTTTGTTTTGCGCTCAGCGAGTAGGAGAGGTACTGTCTCAGTCTTTAATCGCTGAGTGGTAAACCCACGTTTTGCAAAAGCAGCCTCACACCACTGTACATTTTTTTCAATATCTAAAGGAAAATGAGCATCGTTGGGTAAATGATGCAAGGCATAGAATTCATCAAATGAGTTGATAGCGAATTTTTCCGCGACCGCATCTAAATTCAAGTTCTTTGGTTGCTGCCCGAATACCTTGCTGGAGAATTGAATGGCGACAAGAACAACCAGAAAACATTTTTTCATTTTGATGTGGGGTATTTGGGTTAACTACTTGGTTAAATACTGTGGTGGCAATGGGAAACCCATACTCTCAGCACACCAAAATATCGTCACTATGTAATACCGATCCTTGTCTTTGAATAACTGAATGCTATTGATGCCACGATTTGTTACCGGTCCGTCTTTTTTTTCTTTGGTCTCGTATGTACTGAAGGCGTGTGTCACCGTGCCATAACTTTCTGACTTGCGACTTAGCTCACGTTCAAAAAAGCCTGTTGGTATGCGCGACTGAAATAGCTGAACATACTCTTCAGCTGTCAATGCTTTAATGACTAGATCGCCATTGTCACTTTTGCGCGTAGGAATAAGCCGCCCCTCAGGTTTAAATAAAAATCGAAAACGATCCCAATCACGTGGTGCATTTGCCTCTCCAGAAATAACTTCATACAACGCTTTGATGATGGCGTCTTCGGTTTTTACATCCTGCGTATAGTCATTCGTTTGACCGTTGACCACCGTTGAAATGGCCAACAAAAAACTGAACAATAATAGATATTTCATGATCATAAGATTTACCCAAGTGCTTTAACACCCGGCAGAACTTTGCCTTCGAAATACTCTAACAGAGCGCCACCACCCGTTGATACGTAACTTACTTTATCTTCAAAGCCAAATTTGGCAACAGCCGCGGCAGAGTCACCTCCACCAATCAGAGAGAATGCACCCTTCTCCGTTGCTCTTACCACCGCTTCTGCAATGACTTTCGTTCCTTTTTCAAACTTCTCCATCTCAAATACGCCCATCGGACCATTCCATAAAATGGTTTTCGATTCTTCGATCACACGGGCAAAGACAACCTGAGCCTGCGGCCCGATATCCAAGCCCATCCACCCTGGTTCAATCGAATTGTTGTTGGCGATCTTGGTGTTTGCATTCGCATCAAACTTGTCAGCCACAATGGAGTCGATGGGCAAATGAAGTTCCACACCCTTCACCTTTGCTTTTTGAATCAATTCTTTGGCGAGATCAAGTTTATCTTCCTCCACTAATGAGTTTCCAATGTTTCCGCCCAATGCTTTGAAAAAAGTATACGCCATTCCTCCACCAATAATCAGGTGTTTGACTTTGTCCAGCAGTTTCTCGATAATCAAAATTTTGTCAGATATCTTCGCGCCTCCCATGATGGCCGTAAATGGCTTTACGGCATTTCCCAACACCTTTTCGGCATTGTCCAATTCTGCGGCCATCACATAACCAGCACATTTCTCATCGAAGAATTGAGCCACAATAGTTGTTGAGGCATGTGCACGGTGGGCGGTGCCAAACGCATCATTGACATATACATCTCCATGTTTTGACAATTTCTCCGCGAAAGCCAAGTCACCCTTTTCTTCTTGTTTATAAAAGCGCAGATTTTCCAATAGGAGAACTTCGCCTGGTTTTAGTGACGATGAAAGTTGATTGGCTTGTTCGCCAATACAATCTGTTGCGAACTTCACAGAAGTACCCAACAGTTTTTCTAGGGTTGCAATAGTATGCTTCAAGGAATATTTTTCCTCAGGACCTTCTTTTGGTCTTCCTAAGTGCGACATTAACACACAGCTGCCACCACCAGCCAGAATCTTTTTTAGGGTGGGGATGGTGGCCCGAATGCGATTGTCGTCAGTAACGTTAAAACTTTTATCTAACGGCACGTTAAAGTCTACTCGAATGAGCGCACGTTTGCTTTTGAAATTGATGTCGTTGAGAGTTTTCATCTTGGATAAATGTTGAATGTTAAAATTTTCAATACTGAATATTAAATCTTGAACTTTGAATCTTCAGTTAACTGTCAGTCTCCGAAACTAATGCCTAAGCCTTTCGCTGCTTTGACGATGTATCCGTCTTTTTCTACGAAGTTATACCTCTCTGTTGCTTCTTCGAGTGTCACCGATGAGATAGCGTTATTTTTTAGCGTAACCATTCTGCCAAAGTTACCCTCGAGTAAAAGCTCTACCGCTTTTACACCAAAAAGTGTAGCAAGCACCCTATCAAAAGCGGTGGGGCTGCCGCCTCGCTGCACGTGACCAAGTACTGTCTCTCTAATTTCCGCTTCGCACCCAGCATCTTTCAGTTGTTTGGAAAGTTGATAGGCTACACCACCCAAACGAACGTGCTCTGATCCCTTGGATCCTTGTGAGGACACAATGGTGCCATCTTTTGCTTTGGCGCCTTCAGATATTACAATGTTAACAAAGCCCTGACCATTTATGTAACGTGATTGAATCTTCTTCACGATTTTTTGGATGTCATAGGGGATTTCTGGAATAAGACAAATTTCCGCACCTCCTGCGATCGCGGTATGAAGAGCAATCCATCCCGCATCGCGACCCATTACTTCCATGATCATAACCCGATCGTGACTTTCGGCAGTCGTTACTAATTTATCGAAGCTATCGGTGGCAATTTGCACGGCCGTTTGAAAACCGAAAGTCATATCGGTGGCTGACAAATCGTTATCAATCGTTTTCGGAACTCCAATAATGTTTAAGCCTCTCTTGTAAAGCGCCTGCGATATTTTTTGCGACCCATCTCCCCCGATGTTGATGACGGCATCAAAACCTAATTCTTTAATTCTCTTTACCAATTCTTCTGACCGGTCAATGAATTTTACTGTACCATCTGGCTGCGTAACAGGAAAATGAACCGGGTTTCCCTTGTTAGTTGTTTTAAGTATTGTGCCACCCCGCACATGAATTCCGGCTGTTTTACTTCTTGTAAGTTTGATCAATTCTGTTGGCTCGCTAAACACGCCATTGAATGCTTCAATGCTGCCATACACTTCCCAATTTTTTTCTTTGCGAGCTCTTTTGGCGATCCCCCGTATGACTGCGTTAAGTCCGGGGCAATCGCCACCTCCTGTTAGTACTAATAGTTTTTTAGTCTTTTCCATGCTTTCGTTTTAGGGTTGGTAAGGTAGCGAAAAAGACAAATTCCAAGCACTTATTTAACGACCAATTTCAGCGGAAGCTCTCCGCAATCGATCATTAATGGCTCGGCCTAATCCTACCACAGGCACTTCCTCGGCTAATATTATCTCAACGTTAAGTTGATCAAGTTCGCGCAGGTAAGAAAATAAGTTTTGTGCAGCTACAATGAGATCGCCAGTAGGAGAGAGTACTCTTTGATGATTTGGTTTGAGTCCATTTTGCAATTCGTTAAATGCTAAAACGCCAACATGGTTCGAACCATAGATCTTTACCAATTTCTTCAAATCACCCAATACCAATTTCTTTTTAGGTGAGTAGTGGCTTTGCAATTGACCTGGTGCTTTCGGGTTGGAGCTGGAGTGAAGGTGTACGTCTGTTTTTCCGACAACTGATTCTATTTCTTCGAGGCTTAGCCCACCCATTCGATATATTTTTGGTTGGTTGTTTTCAAACCCAACAATGGTAGACTCAATTCCAACTTTACACTCTCCACCGTCCAAAATGTATTGAATTTTTTCCCCTAGCTGATCGTTGACGTGCGATGCCTTTGTGGGACTGATGTATCCAAACGGGTTGGCGCTGGGTGCAGCCAATGGAAAAGATAACTCTTTTAATAGTTGTTGGGTTAGTGAATGAGCAGGACAGCGAATGCCTACCGTATCGATGCCCGAAGTGACGAGGTCAGGGATATTTTGTTTTTTCGGTAGCACCAATGTAAGCGGCCCCGGCCAAAAAGCGTGTGCTAGTTTGGCCGCAAGTGGCGGAATCTTTTCCACATAGGCACCAATCGCACCGATATCAGCAACATGGATAATCAGCGGATCAAAGAAAGGCCTATCTTTTACTTGGAAAATTTTGGCAACCGAGGAAACACTCAACGCATTACCTGCGAGTCCATAAACCGTTTCGGTGGGGATGCCAACGAGTTCACCATTTTCAAGAAGTGCTTTGGCTTTGCGGATGTTAGTACCAATTTCGGCCATGCCGCAAAGCTAAGACGTTCAGGTTAATCCTAAAATCATCTCTGGGAATGGAAATTTTGAGGAAGGGTGACGAACACTGACGGTACCGTCAGTGTTGTCAGGATTAACCCTGACATTGAAAATGAAAAAAATGGAGTAATAGGAAAGTCTATCTTTTTCATTTTCAACCCAGATTATGCAATAGAAATTCTATTGCATAATTGATGAATGAAAATCAACGATTTAGCCCCAAGTAAGAAAACCAAGTTGGTGATTTTCATTGTCAGGGTTTAACCTTGACAAAACATTG
>JADBYK010000032.1 GCA_020403045.1 Cytophagales bacterium | reverse complement strand
CAACGTAGCAAATTTGCAAAGTCTAGATTTAAAATTAAGGAAATACAGTACTACAGATAATTACTGGTGGGGAAACAGTTTAAGGCTTCAAAGAAATATTGACGGTGCTGTAAATAGTTGTTACATAGATTTTGGTGCTTCGGAGACAAATTCTGGTGCTGGCTCGCATGAGTTAGGTTTTGGTGTCGATAATACAGAATATATGAGAATTTCTTCAGGAGGCAACGTAGGCATTGGCACTACTACCCCAATACGGAAACTCCATGTTTCAGGCACGGCCAATACCATTGCTCGAATTGAAGCTACCGATGACGGATACGCTTCGCTTGAGTTTGCCGGTAATAATAAGACATGGCAATTGAGTAAGAGACCGAGCGTTAACTACAGTGATGCTCTCCAACTTTATTATCATGATGGATCAACTTGGAGTTCTCCTCATATTACTTTCTTAACTGGAGGCAACGTAGGCATCGGCACCACCAACCCCCAGCAAAAACTACATGTGAAAGGCACGGTATACTCAACCGAAGTTAAAGTAGACCTCGCAGCAGGAACTGGTCCCGACTACGTCTTCGAGCCTACTTATGACCTAAAGCCTCTTGCCGAAATAGAAACCTACATCAAAGAAAACAAACACCTGCCCGAAGTGCCATCAGCGAAAGAGATGGAAGCCAACGGGGTGCAACTGGGCGAGATGAACATGCTGCTGCTGAAGAAGGTGGAGGAGTTGACGTTGTATGTGATCGAGTTGAAGAAGGAAGTCGCTGAGTTAAAGGAAAATCAAAAGTCTAAAAAATAGCTTTTATGAATGTAAAGAACTATGTCGTTGTGTTCTCTCTGATGTTTTTCGCTGAGATATCATTTGGCCAAAATACATTTCCATCTAGCGGAAATGTTGGAATAGGAACGGCTTCCCCGGGAGCTAAACTCAGCTTTAGTGATTTGACTGGTAGTGCTGCCGCAGATGGTATTACCTGGTATAGCCCCTCCCCATTAGATTATGGAATATTTAAAACGAGCGGATCTTGGAATGCCCCAAACTACCAACAGTTGAAATTGAAATGGGCAACAGGCATTGTTTTAGATCCAGGGTCATCCTATGGAAAAAGTTTTGTCGAGATAGGTGGAGGGGGGCTTAGAGTAACATCGGGCAACGTAGGCATCGGCACCGCAAGCCCTTTATCAAAACTTGATGTTTCAGCTTCTAATTTTGATTTATCAATATTAGCATTGAGAAATTCAGCCTGGGCATGCAATCAGAGAACGGCTATAGAGTTCTGGAATGGCGTTAATAAAAATTTTGCAACCAGTAGAATTGTCTCTAAAATGGATGGATGCGGAGCTGAAGGAGAGGCACTCTTATTTGAGACTCAAACTGCTGGCGCAACTAATCCATCTGTTAAATTGATTATAAAAAATGATGGCAACGTAGGCATCGGCACCACGAGTCCGTCTGCAAAGTTGAATGTCTATAACTCAAACAATAAAACAGAAGTGATTATTGGAAACCCTTCAACAGCAACCGGTGGATTCACATCACTTCTGATGGGTACTAGTGCCGATACTAACGGCTTTGGTTATATAGAAGCTGTTAAGAGCTCAGGCTCTGCTTATGGAGATGTGATAATTAGCAGATGGGGCGGCAACGTAGGCATAGGCACGACAACTCCTTTAGAAAAACTACATATCAATGGCGCAATTCGGGGAAATCAATCTGGCGCCTTGCGGGTGAACACCGGTAATGGTTATGTTGACGTTGGTCCTCAAAATTCAGGATTTAGCCATTTTCAAACCGATCGTCCGTCTTTCTACTTCAATAAGCCAATTACAATTGACGGGGAGTTGACAAGGTATGGCGGAGGAAATACAGTTAGAATAGGGTCTACAACAAATGGCTATGTCGATGTTGGGCCTCAAAATGTAAGCTATTGCCATTTTCAAACTGACAGACCTGAATTTTATTTTAATAAACCTGTTTCCATTCAAGGCAGAATTAGTAGCTATGGAGGAGACCTGCAATTGGCCGTTAACAATAGCAATCAGTTTACGATTTCACAGGCGACTGGCAACGTTGGCATCGGTATCACCAACCCCACTCAAAAACTCCAGGTTAAAGGCACTGTTTACTCCACCGAAGTAAAGGTAGACCTCGCAGCAGGAACTGGTCCCGACTACGTCTTCGAGCCCACCTATGATTTAAAACCCCTTGCAGAAATAGAAACCTACATCAAAGAAAACAAACACCTGCCCGAGGTGCCCTCTGCCAAAGAAATGGAGAAAAACGGGGTGCAACTGGGTGAGATGAATATGCTGCTGTTAAAGAAGGTGGAGGAGTTGACGTTGTATGTGATTTCTCAGCAAAACAAAATCAAAGAGCAAGAATTGCGAATAGAGACTTTAGAAAAAAGGTTTGAAAAATGAAAACATATTTAACTGTATTGATCGCCTTTATTATATCTGGCAACTTGTTTAGCCAGATAAATGAAAAAGACGTGGTAAAAACTTTAGGTTATCGTAGCCAGATTGAGCTAAAGAACTCTAATTTCCAAAACTATTTGATTTTGGAAACCAAAACGCTTGATTCTGCTAAAGCTAGATTTAAAAAAATTGCAAAAAAAATTGATTTATCGAAACTAAATTTTACAAAAAAAGAAGCGTCTGGTTCTAGCGAAAACGCCAGGACTGCGACTACCGCGCAATCCGCAACTTCAGGTAGCCCATCAACGGCTTCTAGCTCTTTTGGTCAATTGCTAGTTATGCCGTCACCTAATGCATCAAGTATTAGTGTGGCTGGGCAAGGAAATGTAGATATGTACACCGGCAAGTTTAATTTTAACCTACCGATATACACGCTTAAGAGTAGAACACTAGAAGTGCCGATTTCTTTAAGCTATTCTACGTCAGGCGCAAAGGTAGACGAGAACTCAAGTTGGGTTGGCCACCAATGGTCATTGAGCGCGGGCGGAGTAATAAGCAGGGTGATGAAGGGTTTGCCTGATGAATTTGACGGAAGGATTGGTCCCACTTGTTCTGGATGTCCTGATTTTGCAGCAAAAGGATACTTAAACACTAAGTCGACTGTTAATTGGTCTAGTTTGGAAAATTCTACTGACTATGCTGGTAAGAAAAGATTCATTGAACTAGCCAGTTTCACATCTCTCACTGGTTTTAACGAGGGAAGTGGTTTCCCAACGGGACTGGATTCTCAGCCAGATGAGTTTTACTTTAACTTTGGTAACTATTCTGGAAAATTTGTTTTTGATCAAGATGGAAACATTTTGACCATTCCTTATCAAAATTTGACGATAACAAAAACAATCGTTAATAATACCAGTACTGGCAATCGCCCCAAGATAGCAAAGTTTGAGGTAGTAACCCCCGAGGGTACGACCTATGTTTTTGGTGATTCAAATTTCTCTTCAGTAGAAGAAAGCAAACTAGAGACTCTTTCAATGACTAATTTTTACCAATATCGTTTTATCGCGGTGAATAGCAATGGAGTATCTTTTTACCACAGAATACCAGCATTAGGCATAACAAATGTACTAGGGAATCCCAGCCAATTTGATGTGTTTGTTAATCCTGGAAACTCCAATCTAACAATGTACAACTTCTTCACATCTGCATTTTATTTGAAAGAAATAAAAACCTTTAACGGTGATGATATAATCACATTGGACTATACAGATGCGGGTGAGCTGACTTATTTTCAAAATAAGTCAATCACTGCAACCATGCCAAATCTATCTGAAATAATCTTTCCAGGAGAGACTCCATGGATGTTTGTCAGCCCTACGCCTCCGATCCAAAGTCCGAGAGGATTGGTTTTCCCAGGAAAGCAAGCATTTACTTACTCATTAAATGAAATTATTGTTAAAAGTAAGAGATTGGATAGGATAACCACAGATACCAATAACAGCGCGGCATTCATTGCTTCAACAAATAGAAATGACCTGTATCTGGATAAACGTTTGGATGAAATTGTACTTTTTGGAAATGGGGTGAAAATGAAATCATTTAAATTAGAATATGAGGAAATTTTATCTCCAAGCACTTTTGATCTTTTTGCACTGGGCGAATTTATAGAGATGAATGCTGACGAAGGATTTAAGGGCCAGAAATTTACAATTTTAAGTAGCAAAGGTATTTCGCTTAATCAAACGGAATTTTTTTCAAAATACCAAAATATTTTTGCCGCAGAGTCGAGAAGATTGTTTCTAAAATCTGTTACCGAAACCTCTCCATCTGGCGGGAAGATGAATCCCTACAGTTTTGAATATGACCCGCAGATACTACCGAGGAAATTTTCTTATAAAAAAGATAAATGGGGCTTCCATAATAGTAATAGCAAAGGTATGACAATCCCCACTTTTTCTTATATAAGTACTCGTAATGAAATTATGCCCATAAGCGGAAATATGCTAATTGGATGGGATGTGAGAGACCCTACTACTACAAATGGAGTTTTTGGAGCCGATCAAGGTGCAAATCTGACACCAAATCTCGGGCTCTCACAAGCAGGAATTCTCAAGAAAATAGTCTACCCCACAGGCGGCAGTAAGCAAATACTTTATGAGCTGAATACCGGATTTCATGGACTTCGTGTTTCAGAAGGGAGAGATTTTTCAATTGATGGAGACATGAGCAATGCAATTGTTAAGAAATACACCTACACAGGCCCTGCCGAGGTGAATACGAGCATTCAGTACTCCTATAAAATGCCTTTAAATGCCGTTGAAGATATGGTTATATCTTCTTCTTCCACAGTCAATCCTACTTATCAAACAAAGGGTTCGGTCGTTGGGTATCGATCTAGTCAAGCATCAATCCTAGGCACTGGAAAAACAGTTTTTACATTCAAAAATCCGTCAACAGAGCCAAATGAACCTTCTACGGCTTACGCAGTTTTCGCTAACGGGCAGGATGCATTGAATAGTAATTCGTACCCATTCCCGCAACAGCTAGACACTGATTGGCGAAGAGGACTAATGGAAAAAACCGAGAGCTTTAACGAATCTGGGATTTTGGTCGATCGGACTACTTATAACTACGACACCAAGCCATCTAATTTTACAAACTCGTTTTCGTATGGCATGGTGGGTGGAGGTTTCTCGCTTGGGGGTTTCTTTGCCGGATTCACTATTCCGGTTGCTGGTTTCTATAAATATCAATCAGGATGGGTAAACCCTATCTCAACCACTAATGAGATTATCGATCAGGTGGATCCTACAAAGAAAATAACATTAACAACGGAGACGTCCTACATAAAACCAAACCAGTCATCGATTTCAATGGATTTGTTGCCACGTAAAATCACGAAAATTTTACCTGATGGTGATAAAGTTGTAACAGAAAATAAATTTGCCAGTGACTACGGAGTTGTAGACTATCAATACAGCAATGATCCCGCAGCCAAAGGAATTTATAAGCTTCAGCAATCCAAAGTTAGTAGTGCGTTGATTGAATCATTCACCTACCTTGAAAAGTATAATACAAATCCAAGTTTAAAGTATTTATTAGGAGGTAGTTTAAATTTTTACAAAGAGTTTCCAGGCCCTTCAAGTTCACTTTTAGTTTATCTTAATCAAGTAAAAAAGTTAAAGCCAGGAGTAAATTCATTAACAAACGTGCCATGGTCTTTTATAGATTTGGGATATGTGCCTATTTCAGGTGGTGTTTGGAAATTGATTAATCTAAACTATGCAAGCCACCTATATAAAAATACGAAGACATACGAAAGCTATAATTTCAACGGTAATCCTACCTCATCGAATTCAGAGCTTGGGATACCGATAAATTATACCTGGGGATACAACAATGCTTTGTTGACGGAAACAACCGTTAATCCCGGAGTGTATCAACATAAAACAAATTACACCCATACTCCCTTGGTTGGTATTGCACAAATTAGTGACCCCAATCAACAAGCAAATAATTTTACTTATGATAACTTTAATCGATTAAAGTTGATCAAGGATACCGATACTAATATTTTATCGAGATTCCGTTACAACCTGAAAAACGAAAGGTCAAATGGTGTTGATTTTAGATATCTCACCAATTCCAATCCAAGCACAGATCATATAATTCAGTTTACTGCGCTTGGTAGTGGAGAACCAGGCACAACTTTAACATGGGATTTTGGCAATGGCATAGTGAAGGAAAACGGAGCTGTTTCAGAATTTCAGACTTATGCCACTCCAGGTGTTTATTCAGTTAAATTGTTATCGGCCCACCCTGAATACCCTTCGGTAATCACGACAAAAAGCATTGTCATATTGCCGCCTGTTACGATTGTGTTGACAAGCGGCTCAACTACGGTTTGTCTTCAGTCGGGTAGCCTAACACTCCCATTTGCTGCCACAGTCTCAGGTGGCCCGTACAGTTATTCATGGGAGTATCAGGCAAATGGTTCCTCTTGGACTGCTACTGGTACTAATTCCACAATACTTAATTTTTCTTATCAGTCTGTACATGCTCCACTTACAACATTTCGCTGCCGGATTTTTGACTCAAACGGAAATTCGAGGTACTCGAATACCATCTCCATCCACCATAGCTGTAACACTGGTGGAGGTGGAGGTGGAGACGATGGCGGTGGTGGTGGCGGTGGTGGTGGTTGTCCTGAGGGCTGCTTTTGGAATGGTAGTGAATGTGTTTGTCCTTAAAAGGAAATTTGAACTAGCTTTCAAGCTATGATAACTTAACTAATTGAATAAATAATTATCTAACCTCATGAAAAAGGAACTCCTGTTTTCATTTTTGTTTTCTTTGTCCGCAGTTAACGCAATAAGTCAAACTAAACTTATTGACGATGAAATCATTAAAACCAATGACGGAACAAAGACCTATCTTATCGCTAAGAAACTGGTAATTCAGCCACCCAATCCAACAGCAGGCGTTGTATTTACAGCCAACTCTACTTCGTCTTATGTATTCAGAATGGCCGAAGCAAATCCAAATTACCCACCAAGCACAGATCAAAATTTTGTCAGGTCAGAGACAATGCTGATAACTGGTGTTACATCGGAAAATCAGATACCCCCGTTATCAATTTCTCAAAAAAACACAAGTTATTCATACATGGACGGGCTGGGGCGCAAGTTGCAAGATGTCATACTTAAAGGAAGCCCATCGTTATCGGATGCAATTACTCCATTTGCGTTTGATGCTACCGGAAGGATGCCTCTCGAGTACCTACCCTACTCAGCTAGTCAGTCAAATGGAGCATTTCAATCATCATCCGTTGCTAATCAACAAAGTTTCTATACAAATCCACCTATTGGTATTGCATCTGATACGCGGCCATTTAATGAAAATGTTTTTGAAAGCTCTCCGCTAAATAGAGTCACCGATGCTTTTGGAGCAGGTGTAGCCTGGAAAGATGGAACGGTAACAAAATCCATTAAATCATTTTCAAAGATCAATACTCAAGCAGAGGGAATTATCAAGTGGAAGCATTTTGTTGCTGGGATTCCTGAAAAAGATGGAATTTATTCAGACAATCAATTGATTGTTCAAGAAACGATAGATGAGGATGGCAAGATATCAAAAGTATACAAGAACCTAAGAGACCAAACGGTATTAAGCAGAGAAGGAGATGGGACGAACTGGTTCGATACATACTATCTATACATGCCTTCAGGATTGCTTTCTCTTGTAATACAGCCAGAAGGTGTAAGCAGGTTATCTGCCGAGTTTGATCAGGTAAGCTCAGATAAGCAAAGCTTTATAAATCGATGGTGCTTTCTATATCAGTATGATGACGAGCAGCGTATAGTAGCGAAGAGAACACCTGGTTGGGCTCCGAATGAATGGGCGTATACAGTGTATGATCAGTGGAATAGAGTTGTTCTTAATCAAACTCCTGCACAAAAGACAAGGAATGAGTGGATCTTCAATAAGTATGATCGGTTCAACAGATCTGTAGTAACGGGGCTATTCAGTTCTGCCAGTGATAGGGCAACCCTGCAATTGAATGTAAACACTCATTATGTAAATAACCCAAACAATCGATTTGAATTGGAGGCAAATAACACAACAGGTTATACACTTGACAAAAACTATCCAGTAAATCCATCAGAGTCCAGCCTGCTTTCCATTTCTTATTTCGACAATTACGATTTTCTTGATTACAGTGGTTGGGATGCAGAGGGACCTAACACAAATTATCGTTTTGTAAATGTGCCGGGTTTTCCACAGACAAATCCAGATCCTGCTTTGTCTGAGATAATGAATAGTGTGAAAGGGTATGTCACTGGTGCTAAGGTGCGCGTTTTAAATTCCGCACAGTGGCTGAATTCAGTAACCTACTATGATAAAAAATACAGAACGATACAAAATATTTTAGAAAACACATTAGGCGGTCGAGATAGAACAACGTCAAAAGTTGGTTTTACGGGAAGGGTCCTGAAAATCGAAAATTTACATGCAAGTAGCATAACCTCGGTTACTACCTTGCGTGAATTTGATTATGACCACATTGGAAGGCCAACGACAATTTACCAAACTACAAACGGAGGGTCACGTACTCTGCTTGCTTCCAATCGTTATAATGAAATAGGGCAGTTGATTGAAAAAAATGTTCATTCTACTGATAATGGGGCTACCTTTCTTCAGTCCGTAGATATGCGCTATAACATTAGAGGATGGCTAACGAGTATCAACAATAGCTCGCTGACAAATGACGGTGCAGCAAACAACGACTCCAATGATTTGTTTGGACTCGAGCTGCTCTACAACCCTAGTACTGCCCCATCTATTACTGGCTATCCAGGGGGTACACTTCCCAAGTTATATAGCGGAGATATCACAGCAGTGAAATGGAAGACTGATACAAAGCAAGCAGGTCAAACTCCGCAAGAGCAAATTTATGGCTTTGAATACGATGGAATAGATCGTTTTAAAAAGGTATACTACGCTAGCAGCAACGCAGGTGCATGGTCAGCCAATGTTGGCCTTTATAATGAAAGTATTAAGTCCTACGATAAAAATGGTAATATCCAAGGTATTGATAGGCAAGGAAAGGTAGAAGGTATTTCCACTCCGGTTGATAGCACTACCTACGGGTATACTTACACAGGTGCTTTACCATCCTTCGGTGGAATTAGTAACCGCCTCCTTTCAATTGCCGATGCCGGAAATACGTATGGCTTTAAAGATGGTGCAGCACAGCTTTCGGAAGAGTATCAATACGATGCCAGTGGCAACCTGATTTTTGACAGCAACAAAGGCATTAGCAGTATTAGCTATAACTACCTAAATCTGCCCGTGGTAATAGCATTTACTCGGCCAGGAGGGGTAGTGGACCGTATTATATATACGTATAATGCAACAGGCAGTAAGTTAAGAACGGAGGTATATAAAAACGGCACAAGTTCAGCCAACGGCACACTCGTTTGGAAAACAGATTACGTTGCCGAAATACAATACGATAACAACCAGCTTTCGTTTATGGCAACGCCTGAGGGAAGAGTGGTAAACAATGGTGGCAATTACGAGTATGAGTATTTTTACAAGGATCACCAGAGTAACACCCGCATGGTGTATGGATTATTAAAGGAAACAGTTTCCTACAGGGCTACCATGGAAAACCCCGCTACTTCCAACCTTGGCGCTGAAGAAAATGCAACTTTCAAGAATATTGCCTCAACTCGATACAATGATCCACAATTCAATTATACAAAGCCATCAGATAAAGTGTTGATTCCATCCAACTCATCTCAAACCAATAGTTTCTATAATAAGCAGATTGGCCCTGCCAAAAGTTTGAGAATTGCGGCTGGCGATAAGGTGAAGATGGAGGTATTCGCCAAATATAACCAGGTGACAGGAAGCACGGCTACTACCACTACAGCGGCACTTATTTCCGCGCTAGCCACTACTACGTTTGGTTTTAGCCCCGGAGAAGCTGGCTTTACCAGTTTCAATAACAATGCACCTAATATACCTGGTATTGGCAGTGCTAGTGCAACATTGCCAAAAGCTTACTTGGCATACTTGTTTTTAAATGATAGCTACGGCTATGTTACTTCCAGTGCTGTTTCGATTAGTACCAGTGCTTTCAATGCCTTTGAAAAGCTGGAGCGCGTTTTCACGGCATCACAAAGCGGCTACTTGTACGTGTATGTGGCTAATGAGGCGAGCACTACCAGCAGCAACGTTTACTTTGATGAAATGGCTATTGTTCACCAAAAGAATAATAATACACTTCAAGTTACACAAGCCAGTGACTACTACCCCTTCGGCTTGTCTTTTAATAACTACCAAGCCGAACGCATTAAAAATGACTTAACTACAGCACAAAAGAACCGCTACGGTTTTCAAGGGCAAGAGTGGCAGGCCGATTTAGACCTTGGGTGGAGTCAGTTTAAGTGGCGCATGCACGATCCTGCTATTGGTAGATTTGGTGGCGTGGATCCTTTAAGTGACAACTACCTATACAACAGTACCTACGCGTTCAGCGAAAATCGCACTGTAGCCCATGTTGAGTTAGAAGGATTGGAGAAATGGTCGATCAATTATTCAGACGGCACAGCATCCAACGCATATGGGCCTTATTTGAATCAAACTGCTGCCGAAACATATGCAGATAATCAGCTACTAATATCGCCCATATTGAATCCTGAAATTACATCAATCGTGGATCCAAATCGGATGCACCCAACGTTGCATTACAGAAGGCCTCACAATGGAATTGATATCGTTAACTCAACAGGAGAAACCAGAGGAAATGAGGTTCTTGCGCCATTAAACGGAAAAATAATTTTCAAAGGATATCAAAACCCCGGGGCAGGAAACTACATAAAAGTTCAAGCGAATAAAGATCGAAAAGTACATAATTTCTTTCATTTAGAGGATGGTTCTACTGATCACCTAGAAATTAACCAAAATGTTCAACGTGGAGAACAAATAGGAAACGTTGGTGATACGGGAGGGATTTCTAGTGGTCCTCATCTACATTACGAAGTCAGAGAAAATGGAATTGTTTTGCAACCGCAACAAGAAAATCCCGCGATAGGAGATGGCAGGAGTAATAAGACGGTTGCGCCAAAGTTCGATTTCAGTTCATTCTTTAATGTTTTAAGACACTTAAATTCTAATCCATCAAATGGAAATAACTAATTTAAATAAGGTGCATTTTACCTATTCACTATTGATATTTATTTTAATCTATAATATGGTAATGGCCCAAAATACCGAATTAATAATTGACGATGTCTTTTCATCTAAACCCTTTGGGCTACTAGTTACCGAACAAAGCCTCAAATCAATTATCAAATCCCCAAGTACACAAACAATTAACTTGATAAAAAAACAAAAAAGTGTCAAATCAGATACACTTATTGAGTATCGTTCTCGTGGGAACAAGTTCTATTTCCTAAAGACACAAAATAATAGCGTTTTTTATGGAGCTAGAATAACTGATAAAACGATAAAATTATCAAGAGATATAATTGTTGGCATGACAAAAGCTGGCTTTCTAAAAATATTTAAGAGATCCATGTTAAAATCGGACACAATAGTAGTAAGTGATACCAATGAGATGTGTTATCATAATTTTTATTTCAAGCACAATAGATTGATTGAAATTAATATTGATAGTTGTTTAGACGAATAGCTGGTTTAGTTGAAAGCACGAAGCTAACTGTGTCCATTTTGACAGTGAGATATATGAAATTTGAAGAGTGAAACAAACAGTTCACCAATAAAAACGCTAGTGGCAATACCTCAACTAACTTTCGTTAATGATTATGTCTAGGATTTTCTTCCTAATTCTAGTGTGTCACTTGGTTTCTTGTCGTAGGACTGCCGAGCCAGAGTTATTCTTAATACCCAATGGCTATAAGGGTATTATTGTAGTATTATTTGATCAATCAACAGGCAGCGAGACTTTTTACAATGATGGAAGAAGAGTATACCCAATAACTCAAAATGGTATCCTGAGAACAAAGTTCAAAAAGACAATTCATGGTAGAGTTAATCAACAGTATTTTTATGTTGATCAAAACTGCAATAAGACTTTAAAAATTGAAAATTTTAACGAAGACAGTTTTTTGCCAAATAACACATACATTTTGTTTGGAAGTTATGGGGAGGTAAGAGATGGCAGGGAAAGGCTATTACAATACGCGTTAATGGCGATAGGGACCCCGGAATCACGGGATAGCTTGTACGCCATTGAAGAGGATGTCTTAAGAAGTTTAATTAATGAAGAGTAATATCATTTCTTATTTTGCTACAAGCCTACTTCTTGCTAGTTTAAGCATGAGCTGTAGGGAAAGTGTTTCATTAACTGAGATCAATAGACAAGTCCTTTCCTATCAAGAACTGCCAGATACTGTAGTCATGCTGTTTACTGCCAAAAGTAGTATAAATTCCAACTCAAACGAGATTCGATACCCCGCTGGTCGAATCTCGTACAAGCTCACGGTGAAGGAAACAGGACCTTTCACAGATCACCTTGAAATTACTAACTCAGACTACGAGTTTATATTAGAGATTCCATACGATAAACCGTTCCCATTTGTGATCTATACAAAGAAGGCTGCGGCTAATGCCCGTTTTGAACAGTATCCATTGCCTTAAATTGTTGCAGTTTACATAGAGTTAGTTGCTAGTTATGTTAGTCATTCGATATTTTTCAATCACCTTTATTGTTGTTTTTAGTTGCACTGCTTCTATGAGCCAAGATTTACAAAAATCAATTACATTGGATTCTTTAATGATTGACACAACTACATACACACCTTATTATAAAAACACAAAAAACCAATCGACTCATTATTCGAAAAAAATAGATGATAATGACGTACTCAAGCTATCTGCAGGTGTTAGTATTTTTAATAGCCTTAGAGGGCAAGTACCTAGCTTAGGCATACCCGCCTATTTTGCCAATGCGCAGTCAACAGTGCTAAGGAACAATATAATTGGCTTAACGGTCAATACTAACATAATGGTAGATGGGCTGCCGTTCAATAATGGAATTGGCAGGTACCTAAATACAAATGCATTTGAGTATAGCTCAATTTCGATTGCCAGTAGTGCAAACGCCACTTCGTTTATCAATGGCAGTAACAATGGTAGTTTTTTCATTACTTCTAAAACAGGTGAAGGCCATTACAAGCCAATGTTTGAATTCAATTCTTCCACTACCAATGGATGGCAAGAAGTGACTAGCCCCACTGGTAAAACACAATTGAATGAATGGTACTTGTCTAATTCTCTTGCCTACAGCCAAGACTTTGGTGCAGTTGATTTACGGGTGTCTTATAATTTCTTGAATTGGAATAGCGATTTGCCGTTGGTAAATTTTACACCCAATCGTCATAATTTTAAAATAAACAGTGGTTTTAACATCGCCAATAAACTTAAAGCTCGATTGATCGTTGATGGGATGTACTCTTCTACCAGTAGAAGATCTGAATTTACTATAGTACCGCCTCCGACATCGGTAGATGAGTCGTTGAAAGAAGCATTCTACCAAGGCAACCTTACGATGCAATATCAAGTGTTACCTTGGCTCAATCTCTCTTCTCAGTGGTCGTTATCTCAGCGAGATTCGAGCTCGAGCAGAACCGTGCCTCAAGACTTCACGGCTCGCCAAATTGGCGATCAAAGGCTTACGGGAAATTTATTTGCCAACATTGACAAACAACTTAGTCGAAAATTTAAATTAAATGGATTTCTGGGATATCAGTCAATCGCGCAGCAAAGAAATTTGCGCAATAACGTTAATCTTGGTTATACAGATTTCAATTCTTCATTAAGCATACCACATTGGGCGGCTGGTGCCGTAATCGGATATAAGGAAATGATTAATCTAGAATCTACCGTACGTTGGGCAACCTATAGCTATCTCCCGTCTTCGGATAATCAGCAATCAAACTACTCGCTTGGTTCTTCATTTGTTTTTTCAAAAGTTTGGAAGCCGTCATTTCTTTCTTTTGGGAAAATAAGAGGGAATTGGGGGAAGTTTAGTTATGAACCTTTATTGGGTTATCCTTTTGAGAATCGACTTTCGGCTTTGCGGAATCCTACAATGATAAACACAACCGAGATAGGACTGGATGTGTTAGCGTTTAAATCATCTTTGAAGGTGACTTTCAATTACTTTGCCAGTGATCAAGTACTCAACGTTAATCAGGGCGTTGTGAACGTATTTGATAGAAGGCTGCTGAAGGGCTGGGATTCCGAATTGAGCTACGAGTTTATCAAGAACTCAAGTCTTTCCATTCAGCTAGGTCTTTTGCTGTCATCTATTCAAGAGGGCTTTCAAGCTAAGGGTGTAAGTACTCTGAATTATGGCTCACCAAATACACGAAACAGTGTACTACTGAAATTGAAAACAAATAAGCTGCTACTTATTACTTTAGTGGACGCAGCAAAATTCTCAGACGCTCTTGTAAGTTCATCATTTATAAAACTTCGTGATGTTTCTATTGGTTACAAGATGCAGGCACGGGGGTTAACTAACCTAGGTGTCAAAGAAGCTACCCTATCGTTGACCGGAAGGAATTTATATGTAATAAGTTCAACAGGAGTTGATTTTGAGAGTTTGTACTTGGTTAATGCTGGCATGCAGAAAAGCATAACAGCTAATTTGAATTTAGTGTTTTGATAGTTTGAATGTAAATATGCAAAGCTTGAAGCTGCCGATTACCATATTGATACTCCTTTTTCCTATTGGACTCTTTTCACAAAGCTTCAAGGCCAATTTATCGTCTAAGCACGAGCAAAAGCTAAGTTCTATCAAATCGGGTCACAAGCGGATGCTGAGCTACTACAGGTTCTATAAAAAAGATAGTGCTGGTCACGTAAAAAAGAAAACCAAACAAGCAAAACGTGAATGGGATAGTCTAAGAAGAGCCGAAGCCAGCGCAAACAAAATCACCAAAGAGCTAATAGCTCGAGGCATTGTGGGAGATAGCCAAGTTACATTTGCCAACAGTTTGCAAAACCAATTGCAACTCTACAGTAAATTACTCAAAGATTCCTCTCAAACAGATAGTGCTAAGCAAATCGCAAAGCAGAAGATTAAGGAGATTTCTAAAGACAAGGTAAATAGTCAGCTGGCAAAAAATGGCCACCCTTATCAAGCCCAATTTAAAGACGCAGAGGGCATAAAGAAAGAGTTGCAAAAATGGTGGGTTATTATGAAAGACACTACTGCATCAGATAGTTCTCGTAAAGTAGCAAAAGGGAAAGTGAAAGAACTCGCCCTTGCCCAGGCGAGTAAGAATCCACAGTTCAGTGGCATCTTTGGGCATTTTAAACAGTTTGGTAAGAAGCCAAGTTGGAAAGACTTAAATGATCACGTGCCGGGCATGGATAGCCTGCAAGGCATTTTTGATTCCACTCCAGAAGAGTTTATGGACAAAGCCGCGTCAGCTTCAGAGGCTGCATTGACCCAAGCAGGCGGCTTGGGCATTGTACCTAAGCAAGGCGGTGAATTTGACAAACTGAGAGATCAATATAACGGGCTTTCAAACCCAGATAGTTTAAAAAACTTGGCTAAAAAACAAGTTGTTGATCACTTTGCCCAACAGGGAGATCAACTAAAGGCCGCTCAACAAAAAATGAATGGATTGTTGACCAAATACAAAGAGTTTACAGACTCCAATGATTTGAGTACGGCCGTAAAGCGCACGTCATTAAAAGGAAAGACTTTTAAAGAGCATTTGGTTTTGGGTGGGAATTTTAATGTGGTGAGCACTGCCCCATTCTCTATTGATTTTGCTCCACTGGTGGGGTATAAATTTAATACTAAGTTTTACGTAGGTGTTGGCATCAACTACCGCTTCACTTTCAGCGATAGCTTAAGGTACAAAACGTATGTGTCTCCTTCCAATACAAGCGGGCGTCTATTTGCGAGTTATGATTTGATCAAAAATTTCTTTGCGTACACTGAAGTTGAAGCGGCAGGATTAAAAGTCAAAGTGAAAGAGTCAATCGCCCAAGAGTGGAGGATCAACTACTTTATTGGATTGGGAAAGAAGTTACTTATACATCCTAAGCTATTTATGACAATCACGGCCATCTATAATTTAAATGGAGAGAAAAATAATCCCACCTACCCACAAAAATTCCAGATAAGGCTCGGTTTCCAAACCAGCGACTTGGCATTTAGAAAGAAGAAGGTTTATTATAACCCTTATTAACAAATCTATGAGAAACATCAATATCTCCTTCCCTTCGCAGCGGAGTCTCTCCCCCTTCGCAGCGGAGTCTCCCGCTCGCCTTTGTTGGTGTTGTGGGTGAGAAAGAGGGTTGGTTCACCAACAAACGTGATGAAAGAAGATAACCCACCTTCGCAGCGGAGTCTCCCGCCTCGGGGACTCCGCGTATAATGAACCGTGAAAGAAACAGTTAACAGAATAGTTGAAGGCAAAGGAAGGAGTGAGTAAAGAAATAGTAATGAGAGTAAAGCGCGGAGTCCCGAGGCGGAGACTCCGCGAGGAAAAAGGGATAAATGCTGCTCAATTTAGCAAAGCTTTCAAAGGGACGTTTGTAGCAAAGCTTCAGCCTAAAATAAGAGGTTTTCTAAATATTCAATTGAATAAACAGGTTTTAAAAAAGCCAGCGTCACTTATTATGTCTGGAGGGTCAGGAGCAGCTAAATTAGTCAATGGTAAAAACGATTAGAAGAAACACCATTATGTTTGAAGGCTTTGTCGGTTCTATTTTTTTTGAATTTGTGGGGGCGTTAACCCGCTGGTCAATTCTTCTTGTCGTAAATTTAATAAGGGGTAAAAGGATAGTAACTTTTAAAGAAGTGTGGGGCGGCAGGGACGACTTAAGTAGTAATGACCTCGTTCTTCTTGGTATTTCAAATATCGCCTTGGGCACTATTGTTGTAGTCGCTATTTGTGGAATAATTATTGGAATGAGGTTATGACTTCGCATTTGTTGGTGTTCTTCACTTAGTTGTTGTTGGTGAAAAAATTCTAATTATGTTTGGTCTCCGACCTACAATATGAGTTTGTGCTCTTTGCTTCTGGTTGCTAACTTTAAAACATGAGTACCAATTTTAAATTTTATGACCCAGATTGTTGTTAGTTGACCATTTGCTGTAGAAGATAGGATTGACGTCTTGTTGGCATAGTTGAAAGAGATACCAAACGCGAGTCAGTATGAAGATGTTAGTTTAATTTAGGAAGCTCGAAAATAAATTTGAATAATAGAAGATTAAGAATGTTAGCGTGTTTGTTGCTGAAGAGCAGCAATATGAATAATCAGATAGCAAACCTCTTTTCCAATAAAATTATGAATAGAGATATTTTTAGCCTACTACTTTTCGTTTTCATTTCCTTTTTGCTCAGCGGCTGTGGTGTTATTTTTGGTGGCAGTAGATTCACGGCATCCATTATTGCGAAAGATCATCCCAACGCACACGTTTATGTTAACGGCAACGATATTGGAAGGGGCATGGCCATTGGCGCTTTCCCAAGGAGCAGACCCTTAACCATAGAACTTCGGCAGAAAGGATGTGAGCCCAAGACCCAAACATTCGATAATAAATTTAGAACTGGAAATTTTATTTTAAGCCTATTCTCTTGGGGTATTGTTGGAGGCCTCATCGATTTGGGTACTGGAGCGTCCTTCAAGCCGGACCATAGGCACAATCCCGCGATAGAAAAAATAACTACGAAGAACTTTGTCTTTGTTGTTGATTATTCTGGGTGCCCCACGGAAAAAGAAATCGAGGAATAAGTAAATTGAAAATTTCCATGCCTTTGCCGGTGATTGTTTATGTGCTTCCAAAAATCACCCTACTTCTTCTGTTGAACAGCACACTTGCCCTGGCCCAAAACTCCTTCGCAGCGGAGTCTCCCGCCTCGGGGACTCCGCGTATAATGAACCGTAAAAGAAACAGTCAACAGAATAGTTGAAGGCAAAGGAAGGTGAGAGTAAAGCGCGGAGTCCCGAGGAGTAGACTCCTTCCTTCGCAGCGGAGTCTTCCTTCGCAGCGGAGTCTCCCGCCTCGGGGACTCCGCGTATAATGAACCGTAAAAGAAACAGTCAACAGAATAGTTGAAGGCAAAGGAAGGTGAGAGTAAAGCGCGGAGTCCCGAGGCAGAGACTCTGCGAGGAAAAAAGATGAGAAAGCAAAAAGTGGAATAGTAACAACCGAATGAGCACCCTAAGTTGTTGTTGGTGAAAAGCTTTAAGTTATTGTTGGTCTCCGACCAACAATCTTACTCTTGAAAGCCCCTTCGCAGCGGAGTCTCCCGCCTCGGGGACTCCGCGTATTATGAACCGAGAAAGGAATAGTTAAAGGAATAATTGAGGCAAAGGAAGGTGAGAGTAAAGCGCGGAGTCCCGAGGCGGAGACTCCGCGAGGAAAAAAGATGAGAAAGCAAAAAGTGGAATAGTAAGAACCCCCTCCCTTCGCAGCGGAGTCTCCCACCTCGGGGACTCCGCGTATAATGAACCGTGAAAGAAACAGTTAACAAAATACTTGAAGGCAAAGGAAGGAGTGAGTAAAGAAATAGTAATGAGAGTAAAGCGCGGAGTCCCGAGGCGGAGACTCCGCGAGGAAAAATGATGGGAAAGCAAAAAGTGGAATAGTAAGAACCGAATGAGCACCAAAAGAAAAATACCGCACAACGATGGACTATACTTCATCACGTTCACTTGCTACAAGTGGTTGTCGCTATTTGAAATAACCAAAGGATATTATGTTGTTTATAAATGGTTCGATCATTTGAAAGGCAAAGGGCATTATATCGTTGGCTATGTCATCATGCCCAATCACATCCATGCATTGATTGGTTTTTCAAATTCCAAGATATCCATCAATACCATCATTGGCAACGGCAAACGGTTCATGGCATACGAAATCATAAAGCGATTGACCGAACAAAATGAAAATGATTTGTTGGAAGAACTATCCTTTGGTGTCAGCAAGCGTGATGAAAAAAGAGGAAAATTGCATGAAGTATTTGAAGAATCGTTTGATTGGAAAGAGTGCAAAAGTGATAAATTCATTGATCAAAAACTGGACTATATGCACGATAACCCCTGTACAGGAGTTTGGAATTTAGCCGAAAGCCCAATAGATTACCAACATAGCTCGGCTACGTTTTATTTGACTGGTGAACAAGGTATTTATACAATTACCCACTGTGGCGAATTGAAGGATGTTGATTTGGCGAAAGATGCAGTTGCTAATAATGAATAGGCGCGGAGTCCCCGGGGCGGGAGACTCCGCGAGAAATAATGCTTGTACTAGGGTGGGGTCAATTTATTTAAAGTGAATCAAAATCGATGAAGACGAGAAAAATTGAAATTCTGATAATAGGTGTTTTTTTATCAGCAACGAGTCTATTGCAAGCGCAAGACTCTCTGGCAACGGTTTACTTTTATCGGTCATATAAAAATGCCGGACCTGCTAAACGGTATGACTATGATCTTAAACATGACAATAAAGTAATTGGGCGGATTAAACCGGGCACTCTTGTAACTTATCGCAGCCAGCCTGGCTCGCAAATATTTAGTGCGTATACGGAGAGTGAGGCATCGATCAAACTGATCCTTGCAGCAGGTGCAGTGTATTATGTCGAATGTGGCTTGGCGGTAGGGGTTCCGGTCGGCAGACCCTCATTTAGGATCGCTTCAGAGCTGGAGGCAATCAAGGCAATTCATAAAATTGACCCTAACGTGTTGTCTAAAGTATCATCCAATGGGGGCGCAAGTTCGCAGCTCTCAGATACGGTGCGCGCACTGCACAATCTTTATCAGCGCAAACGCAAAGGAGGCACCGCACGTGCAATTGTGTTTGGTATATTAGGCGGTTCATCTTTGATCGGCACGTTAAACTATAAACCAAGTACGATTACGATCAATCAAGGGTCTGCCGGCAGTCAAACCCTTCAAGTAGGGCCATCTTCACCTCCGGCAATTAACTATGTGTTTATAGGATTCAGTGCTATTATGTTTGGAAGCGGTATTTCGCAGGTAGGAAAATACAGCATACAGAACTTAGATCTCTTGTTGAGAAGTTATGAGAAAGGAAACCCCCTGCCCGAAATAGTGAAAAGTAAATTAAAGAAGAAGGATTTTAAGTAAGGCTGTTGTTGAAGATTTTTCAAATTAACTTAAAGTTTCATTCAATCATCTTTCTTCTTTGAAAGTGCGAGTAAAGATCATCATATTACTATTGCTTCTATTGAATGCAACGCCTGTCTTGGCTCAAAACTTGGTGCCCAACAGCAGTTTTGAATGTGGCACCGATATTTGTACTGCTTACCAGGTACCCGATATTTTACAATTCTCAACCCACGCTTGCAATTGGTCAGTGCCTACGATGGGCACTTCCGACATTTTTTCGACCAAGGTCAACAGTACAGATTGCTATACCAGAATGCCTGATAATGTGTATCGTGATCAACTCAGTCCTCAATTTCCCCGGATAGGGGCTCGTTTTGCAGGAGTATTTACTTATTCAAAAGATCTGAGCACCGATACCACCTCTTACAGAGAATACCTACAAGTAAAATTGAGCAAGCCATTGAAAGCTGGTGAAAAATATTGTGCCGAGATGTACGTGGCTCCGAATACTAAAGTTCGCTTTGCGGCCAATAACATCGGTATGCGGTTTAATGTAAACGAGCTGCCCTATGTAAATAACTTCAAACCCCTAAACTTGGTGCCGCAGGTGATTGAAAAAAAAATAATTACCGATAAATTCTGGACTAAAATTGGTGCCACCTTTGAAGCTAACGAGCCTGCTCAATACCTAGTTATCGGAAATTTTTTTGGTGATGGAAGCACTGATAAGCAGTTCATTTTAAATACGCACTATAACTATGCGTATTATTATATCGATGACGTATCAGTAGAGAAGCTTCCCTATGACCAATTTACATTGGCGGGGTCGACCGTTTTATGCGAAGGAGAGAGCACTGAGTTGATCGCATCGGTGGGCGTAGATGAAGTAATGTGGACCACGCTAGAGGATCCATTAACAGTGATCAATTTCGGAGAGAAGTTTGCAGCAAAGCCAACTGAAACTACTTCGTATGTGGTAACAGCCAAGGGATGTAACAAAATTGTGAAAGACACGATCGAGGTATAAGTCAATCCTATCCCAAAAGTGAATCTGGGAAAGGACACCACACTATGCAATGGACAAAAACTTATATTAAATGCAGGAGTGGGCTCGGCCTTCCGGTGGCAAGATCAATCTGTAAAAAGCACCTTTGAAGTGGCAAAGGCGGGGAAATACTCAGTAGAAGTGACCAACGGTTTCATTTGCAAGAGCATCGATGAAATTGAAATCAAGTACATAGATGTGCCACTGATTGATTTGGGGAGAGACACACTCGTGTGCGAAAGTTTTTTTTCGTTGGTAGCTGGCGCGAATGATTACGACTATGAATGGCAGGATGGATCAAGTGAAAACACATTTGCGCCAACGGCACATGGTCGCTTTTGGACCCGCGCTAAAAATCAATGCGGAGAAGCACGAGATACAGTTACGTTATATTCAGTAAATGATGTTTTCATACCCAATGTAGTTACTCCTAATAATGACAAAGCAAATGATAATTTTTTGCTCGGGATAAACACGAAGGGAGCAACATACACATCAATATCTTACCCAGTCTCGTTGGTTATTTTTAACCGTTGGGGGCAGCGTGTTTTTTACGATGAACGATACACTGGCAAATGGCCACTAAATGATGATCGAATAGAGACTGGAATGTACTATTACAAGGCGTCCGTAAGTGGTTGTAAAGATTTTAAAGGATGGGTTCAGGTTTTACGTTAGATGGTTGAAATGGGTAAACCAGATTACTAGTTTTATTGAGATGTTCACAAGGGCAATTATTGTTTTGATTTTTCTCCAAATCTGCGCTGTACAGACGTTTGGGCAATCTCCTATTCAGAACTTAGTCGATAAAAAATTGACCTCCCGGCAAGAAAGAGCCAAGCTAACAGCCGATTCGTTGCGATTGATAAAAAAAGCAGATTCATTGCAAGAAAGATTTGATCGACTTCAAAGCAAACTTAACTTCTCCACCGACTCAATACCTTTGATGGAAAGGGCTGATTCATTGAAGAACAAATTCGACTCCCTTCAACAAAAGATTAACGCATCCACGGGTAGTATCAGCAGTAAAATTAATTTTCCTGCAGATTCTCTAAACAAGAGACTGGCGTTGACCAAAAAACAGTGGCAATCCAAACTTGATTCGTTGAGGCAAGGCGGTGCCGCCACAGAAGTTAAAAGATATCAGCGGAAACTAGATAGCCTTGAAAGGTTTCCGCAACAGCAGTATGCTAAATTGGTGGCTGCACAGGAAAAACTGAAGAACGCTATTTTAAAAAATCCACAGAAAGTGCAAGACTCGTTAAAAGCGGTTCAAGATAAAGCCAAAGGTAAACTGGCCGAAGTAAACAAAATAGCAGAGAAAGTAGGTGTGAACGGGTTAGGAAAAGATGTTAACACAGGCATACCTGGCAACCTCAATTCGAGCCAGCTAGGAAATTTAGGAACAACAGGTTTACCTCAAATTCCGAGTGTAACTAATCCATTAAATGGGTCAATTCGCTTACCGGCCATTGCAAATCCAACAATTCCAGCTGGTCAAACACCGACTCTTCCAACAGCTCAAACTGCAATTGGGGGATTGCCTTCTTTTTCGACAGAAATCGGTCAAGTGGCAAACGTGACAAAGCAAATTGGTGATGTCGGTAAGCAAACGAGCGAATTGACCAGCGAGGTAAATAATATAAAACAAAATGGGTTGGAGAATTCAAAGAAAATTCCAGAGCTACTAGAGGAACAATCAAAAAATGTTAAGGAACTCAGAGAATTCGAGCGAGAGAAGGCTGCTTTCGAAAAAGAGATGAAGATGCAAAAGGAGTTGATAGAGAAATACAAAAATGAGCAGGCCATAAAGGAAGACATGGAGGAGAAAGTCAAGGAAATGGCGAACGATAAAATAACAGAGTATCAGGCCAAGGTAGATGCTCCTATGAGAGATTTGAACAAATACAAAAGGAAATTCTCGGATGTTCAAGATCTGCGCAATTTGCCAAAGCGAGCGCCCAACCCAATGAAGGGTTTGGATTGGCGCGAACGACTCGTGCCGGGGCTTACCCTTCAAACAATAGTCAAGACGAAAACGTGGTTAGAGTTCGCGCCTCAGTTTTATTATAAACTAAATGGTAGCTGGTCAGCGGGGGCAGGCTGGGTCTATCGTTTTTCTATGGATGCCAATAAATTGACGTTTGATGATTTCGGCAACTTGAACGGACAAACCATTTTTCTGCAGTATCATGCGTTCAAGGGTTTCTTTTTACGAGCAGAGGGGGAGCATTCGATTTGGAAAGGCTGGGCACCCAGCGGAGATCGTGACGAAAATAGAAGCAGATTCACGACAGCACTAGGACTTGGCAAGAGTTTTAGCTTCTCAGAAAAACTTAAGGGGAACATCCAAACCTTATATCATTACACATGGCAGAGTCCGGATCCCTATCCATCAGTGATAGAAATTCGATTTGGATTGGAATTTTCCATTAAGAAGAAAAAACAAGAAGCGTGGAAAGTGAAGTTGAAAGAACTGCGAAAGTCGACAAAGTGATGATTTAGCTCTTTACTGCTGAATAAGAACAAGGTTGAACTGGAAGAACTTTGAAATCGCTATTTTTGTAGTATCAAACAAAACAGGTTATGGGATCAGCACAAATCAGGGAAGCATTGCATGAGTACATCAATCATGCGGATGATAGGGTCTTGAATTTGATCTATGGGATGATGAACGAGGACAATGATGAGCTATTAACAAAAGAACAGCAAGAAGATTTGGATAATCGGGTGGCTCGCCATAAGAATGGAGAATCAAAATCGTATAGCTGGCGATCCGAGTAATTTATCGAAGAGAAAGTAGCTGTTAAACCTCAACTTCCTCCAAGACAAAGTCAGGAGAGATTATCCCAACCTCCATTTTTAGGGTCAACTTTTTATGGTTCGCCAATCGATGCACTATCTTGTCAAACAGCTGCGACAGCTACGTATGGATTGGTTGTATCATCCTTAGGGATAAAGCAGTACCAGAAAAGAGCCATTAAACCTTTATCTTTGAATACACAATTTATAACCATGGACATAGCTATAAGAAAAGTGGAATTGATTGAGTGGCTGGCAAGGTTGCAAGACGAAAATATTATCCAACGGGTAGAAACCTTGAAAAAGGGCGCGGTAAAAGAATTGTACGAACAACGGACACCAAGTACAATGGCGGAAATGCAGGCCAAGTTGGACAGATCTGAAAAAGATATCCAAAGCGGAAAGGTGCATTCACAAGAAGAAGTAGAGGGGTACTTCAAGGCCAAGTTTAAGCAATGAAGAGAGTAAGTGTGATCTGGTCGGACGAAGCACTGAACGATCTGAAACCATCTATGATTTTTTAGCCGAGAAATCTCAGCCTGCGGCTCAACGGGTAACCGAAAACATATTGGGCAGGGCCAAACAATTGGAGACCTTCCCCGAGTCAGGTCAAAATCAAGAGACAATCAATGGAAACGTCAAAGAATACCGTTATCTTGTGGAAGGCAATTACAAAGTCATCTATAGTTATCAACCAGAAAGCCTAGTGGTACACATCGAAATAGTTTCACTTCGCAGCGGAGTCTCCCGCTTCGGGGACTCTGCGTATAACGAACCGCGAAGAAAGCAGTTTACGAAAACTATTGGCGCAGCAGTGCATTTCCAAGACATAAGCCAAAATTCTGTAACTTTATCCCACAAAAAAAAATGAGCCATCGAAGCATATACGAGGTAATCGATAACCAGCTTATCATTCACCTGCCCAAGGAATTCAAAAACAAGATGAAAGTACTTGTCACAATAGATGATGTTACGGATAGTACAGCCACCAAGTTATTGTTGTTAAAACAGGCAGCTACCGACCCTCTTTTTTTGGCAGATGTAGAGGCGGTAAATATTGATTTCAGCCCGATCGATAATGAGGGTTTATGATTTTCAAAAAATGGTCTATTTGTAAAGCAGATCTCGATCCGGTAGTAGGCTCTGAGCAAGGGAAATCAAGGCCAGTATTGATTATCAGTGAAGACCAAATCAATGAGCTTCTGAATATCGTTAACGTACTTCCGATTACTTCTAGAAAGCCAAGCAGATTGATTTACCCAAATGAAGCATTGATTACTGCCGGTCAATTTGGTTTGTCCAATGAGTCCATTGTATTATGTCATCAGATCAGGACGGTTGATAAAAGGAGATTGAGCAAAATCTACGGACAGATAACAGAACCCAAACTTCAATTCGAAATATTGGATGCATTATGTTTCCAATTGGGTATTGGCAAAATAAGTTGAATTTTACATTGCATTCATGCGATGCTGAACAAAGTCACATACTCCCTGTTGATATGCGTTTCTAAAGGTGCCACCTCGAGTTGCATCGAAAATAGTTGCTAAATTAAACTTCAACTACCTCCCCTTTGCAGTGGAGTCTCCCGCTTTGGGGCGCGTATAAATGTACCGCGAAAGGAAACGGTCAATAAATATAAAGTCTCAAGAAAAGGGAAGTACAATAGGATGTTTAAGAGCAAAGAAAACACGAAGTCCCGAGCCAGAGACTTCGCAAGGAAAAAAGAAAGAGAAGTACAACGTAATTAATTAGCT